>JAEOSK010000031.1 GCA_016840405.1 Candidatus Hermodarchaeum yapensis | reverse complement strand
TGCCCATGCTGATCACATCGCAGGATTTCGAAGTTCCATCCAAAAAATCGTAACTCCGGAAACCCTAGAACTCTACAAAGCTCTTGCAGCAACACCACGAAAAGTTCAACCAATCGTACCTGGCCAAAGCCTCCCACTCACGGGAGAGGGTTCAATACAGATTCACCCGGCAGGTCATATGCTTGGTGCAGCACAATTTGTAATAGAAAGAAATGGCGCTCGCCTCGTTTACACTGGGGACTTCAACCTCCGTTCTTCAATGACTGCTAAAGGCGCAAGTCCACTCCCCTGCGACGTTCTACTAATGGAAGCAACATATGGACGACCTGATGCAGTGTTTCCTCCACGGGAACAGGTCTATTCGGAAATTGCCGAATGGACGAGTCACGAGTTGAAAGCTCAAAAGATACCCGCATTTCAAGTCTATGCTACTGGTAAAGCCCAGGAAGTAATCCGTATTGTTAATACGTTTTTAACCACACCGGTCGTCGTGGACCCAACAATCGCAAAGGTCAGCAAAGTGTACCAACAGCACGGCATACCACTCGAGTTTTTTGATGAGCGAACAGATGAAGGGCGTGAAGTGATGAGACAAGGAGGTTATGTTTACCTTTCATCTAAACGTATGAATCAACCAAGATCACTTTCTGGCCACCAATTTAGTCGTGCAGTGACAACAGGCTGGGCAAAACTTTTTCCAATGAAAAAAGTTGACAAGGCTTTCATTTTATCTGCGCATGCTGATTTTCAGCAATTAGTACAATATATCGAAATAGCAAAACCACGTTCTGTCTATCTAACTTGTGGTGATACCGTTACATTTGGAGCAGTTCTTGAGAAATTAAACGTGAAACAAATTATCCCCCAACGGCGTCGACAATTGGAGCTCTCGGATTTTCTTTAATCCTTCACTCACATTGAAATTCCTGAAACGTAAGGGGTGCCTCCCAATACTTCTTGTGATGCTTTTCCTACCCGCTTTCTGAGGGGTGCTGTTGTATAAACACGAACAATGTCGAGATAGCCCTTAAGAGATGAAATTACCCTTGATAGCTCAATAAGGTCCACGGCAATCTTCTTTTTACCAACATAGGCAAATCCTGGTATCTCCATGGGGTCCAATTTCGAGGAATGGCGATAGGGTACTGATGGAAGAAGCGGCGAATCCAGTTGCACTTTTTCAACATCGACTTTGGCTTTTTTGGCGATTTCTGCTTCGATTTGTTTTCGAACACTTTCTTTATCTAATAAATCAATGGTGGGGTAGTCTTGAACAATTGATTCAACAGTGTAAGCACATTTGAGTAGTTCTCGTCGTTCAAGTCGTTCCATTATTGACCGAGATGCCTTACACTGTTTAAGGTGTGTCCACGTTGAATAGTCGTCCATATCCAAGTACTCACCAGGCTCTGTAAATGTTGAGAATCCAAGTTCTTCATCTGCTAATTCGAGGGCATCAGCTAACATTCGCTGAACACCACGACACACGCGATGATAATAGATGCTTCGAAAACTCAATACCCGGGCAATCAAAAATGCTTCGAGTGTTGTGAGTGCTGTTGTGTTGACCGCTAAATTTCCTTGGAAGGGCTCAGTTGTATAAATTAGCCGAAAAACATCGACACTACCATATTCGGCGCCTGTATGAAAGGAATCACGCACGATGTAATCGAGTTTATCTACATCTACAGAGCTGCGAATAACCTGATTTTGATATAATTTACTTTTTTCTTCTAATTTTCCGATAGCAAGTCGGCTTAGACTCTTAGGGTCGAGTCCTCCATCCTTTAAAACGTCAGCAAGCTCTGATTCCTGAATGAGCCATGTACTAATGTCTTCATGGTTCCGATCCTGTTTAGCTAAGATTTCCTCGAAAATATGGCTGAATGGTCCATGACCCACATCATGTAAAAGCGCAGCTAAGCGTAATGACTGAATCTCCATTTCATCTTCTGTGATACTTTCTGCTAATAATCCCGCCAGATGCATTGCCCCTAGACTGTGTTCAAATCGCGTATGATTAGCTCCCGGGTACACAAATTCCGCACCAGCTAACTGCCGTAAACGGCGTAACCGCTGGACGACTCGCGTATCAATAATATCCTTTTCGATTGGGGTTATCGCCACGTAGCCATACAAGGGGTCTTTAATGAACCCCCACCTTTCTGACACCAATTACTTAACCTCCGAGCTAATTGAACAATCTACTCTAATAACAGATAAGTTTCCTGCTTATAACCACTCCGAATCAGCCTAAAACAGGTCCTTTCTCGTCTTCTTGCTCTAATTTCAGAATAATCTGTCGTACAGCAGCTAAAATCCCAGAAATCTCTGCCTCATGCTCTTTTGACAAAAAGAGATTCACCACTACAATTCCACCTAACTTCTGGGCCGCAATATCTGCAATTGCACGCACCTCTGCTTGAAACCGCGTCCCAATCATGACCGATGTTGCAGTCGGAGAAAGTTCTCCAAACGGTGTCGGAACACCTACAGCTACCGTACCAAACTTATGCTCTCCATCACTAAACAACATCAAAGTCCCATTCGCCAACCGACTAACTGCTACCTTAATCTGGAACTCACCCAGATCCACAAGTTCTTCCATAAATTCTAACGACATTTTTTACGCCTCTAGCCTAAAGTAATCTCAAAGGAGAATCTCACTCCTTCTCATCATGATTTTTCAATAACACACGTTTCAGCAGGAGACCTTCTGCTTTAATATGTCCCATTCGCGTTCAATTCCGCGCTCAAACTCTTTCACCTTCTTAGAATCCTTAATGAGCGTTCGGAATCGTCCTTGCGGCTTCAAATAATCCATCACGGGCTTTCGCTGCACCTTTCCTTCTGCAATCTGTTTACTCCTACCCAAAAACCGCCATTCCTCTCCTTCCTTCTCCCACATAATCCATACACCAGTTTCAACTGCTAATTTACCAAACTTGACACTATCCCACGTCGCACACCGCCATCCCGTTGGGCACATCGCATGAATTTCGATGAAACGTGTTCCCACAATGTCCTTTGCTTTGGAATAGGTTTCAAACACCAATCGGGGGTATGCTGCTGAAATTGACGCGGTATACGGAATCCCGTGTTCCGCCATAATCCGTGCCATTGGTTTACGGTGCTCCTGTTTTCCAATAATTGGCGTTGTTGTGCTAAACGCGCCATAAGGAGTAGCACCAGATCGTTGTTGGCCAGTGTTGCCATAGCTTTCGTTGTTGTAGCATGTATAGATGAAATTAGTCTTGCGTTCAGCAGCACCGCTGAGAGCCTGGATGCCTATGTCATAGGTTCCCCCGTCACCTGCCCAAGCCATAACGTTGATGTCTTTATCTTTGCCCATGAATTTAAGACCCGCAGCAATACCGGAGGCAGCTGCTCCTGCAGTTTCGAAGGCGGTGTTCAAGACGGGTAGGTGTAGGGCGTTTTTGGGGAAAAGACCTTGAATAACGGACATACAGCAGGCAGGAACAGTGAGAATTGTGTTGCCTCCGAGCGCTTTTAGTGCATGACGAATTGCGATAGTTGCACCACAGCCTGCACAAGCCGCATGTCCAAGTTCGATGTATTCATCCCGGGGCAGTTCTTTGATTGCTACCATTTTCTTCACCTTTTTAATCCATAGAAGATATCGGGCATTGCTTCACCCTTATCAGCGACATCAAAACCGAGTTGAATCAGTTTCTTAATGTCTGTGTGACGAACGTCGCGACCACCAAGCCCAGCAATGACTCCTTGAACAGGTATAGTTTGACCACTACGATAGAGGGCAGAACGGATTTCTGTGACGACACCACCAAGGTGTCCATAGGAAAGACTCCGATCAACCACAACAAAGGCTTTAGCCTTCTGTGCAAGGGTTTGTATTTGTTCAGCAGGAAAGGGACGGAATACACGAATCCGCGCAGATCCAGCACGAATTCCTTCATTTCGAAGTTCCTCAACAGCTAGCTGGGCTTCTTCTCCCATTGTTCCTAAGGCGATGAAGATGACTTCAGCATCGTCACACTGATAGGTGTCGATGAAACCGCCATGTGCTCGTCCAAAATGCTTCTTGAAGTCAGCTTCAACTTTGGGAATCATTTTTCGGGCAGCTTCAAAGCCTTCATGAACAGCGTAACTTAGTTCGTAGTAATATTCAGGTCCAGCAATATTTCCTATTGCCATAGGATCTTTTGGATTGAGCTTCCAATGTCCTGCTTCATAGGTGGGGAGAAAATCGATGATTTCTTCATAATCGTAGACTTCAATAGAAGTGAAGGTATGACTAAGGATATACGCATCCAACGCCACCATTCCTGGAAGTAGGACCTTAGGGTCTTCACATAAACGGAATAGCATGAGGACCGTATCATAGACTTCTTGATTATTGGAGGCGTAGAATTGAATCCATCCCGTGTCACGCTGTGACATAGTATCTGTATGGTCAACCCAGATATTCCAGGGAGGTCCTAGTGATCGGTTGACTACTGGCATGACTACGGGCAGTCGTGCGCGACCTGCCCAATGAAGCATCTCATGCATTAAAGCTAACCCATGGGACGATGTGGCTGTGAAGGTTCGAAGCCCTAAAGCGGAGGCTCCAATACAAGCAGCCATGGCGCTATGTTCGGATTCGACACGCACATATTCGGATTTTAGGTCACCATTTTCCACAAATTCTGCGATCTTCTCAACAATAGTAGTTTGCGGTGTAATCGGATAAGCTGCAATTACTGCGGGAATCGCTGTTCGCGCTGCCCACGAAGCAGAATGATTACCTGTAACTGATACGATTTTAGACATTTTTCTAACCTTGATTATTTCTCCACGGCGGCTTCGGCCTCAGTTTCGCGCACACGGCTTATGGCTTTCACAGGGCAATTAGTTTCACAAATCATGCATCCCTTACAGTATTCGAGGTTAAAGACGGGTATGTTATCTTCGTCCATCGTAATTGCGGCATCCGGACAATACATCCAACAGATTTGACAGCCAGTACATTTTTCCTTGTCTACAACTGGACGAAATATTCGCCAATCACCAGTCAGGCCCATTGCTCCTGCTTCAGGATAGGTAATACAGGTAAACCGTTTATTGGGTGGTTCTCGTTTAAGTGGCGTCATAACTAATACCCCATTTGGAGTTCATCGTATGCACGTTGAGCGGATTCAACGTTCGTCTCGATTACCTTCTCTGGAAGACCTGCTAAACCTTTACGAATGGCATCCTTCACACTTTCAATTGCAACAATATTCGTGGCTCGTGCTACCGCCCCTAACATAATTGTGTTAACCACAGCAATACCCGCAACCAAAATCCCCACCTCAAGAGCAATTTTCGTCGCGTCCACAGTAGAAATTTTACCCTTGATCTTGATGTCTTTAGGGGATTGAGTAGTGTTTATGACGACAAAGGTGTCTTCGTTCATCCCTTCCTGAACGCTAGGAATCTCAAGGAGTGTTTCATCAAGAATTACTATGGTTTCTGGTTCGTAGATATAACTGTGGATTCGGATGGCTTCATCTGCAATTCGTGTGAAAGCCATGACGGGGGCTCCTCTTCTTTCAGCACCATAATGTGCAAAAGCTTGAAAGTGTTTGTTTTCCATTCGAGTGGCATCACCTAAAATTTTGGCACCGGTGACAGCACCTTGACCACCACGACCGTGAAAACGAATCTCAAAAAGTGAAGGCATACTTCACATCATCAAGAGTTTTGGTTTATTATGTTTTTCATGTACTAGCAATTCTTATTTTCTTAATAGTTTTAATCACCTTATCTACTGTGTGAGAAAGACCATGGTGATCAAAAATGATTTCAGCGATTTCTCTAAATGACTCTCCTTGATCACGCAGAATTTTCATTTGATTTGCGACTTTTTGAGGTGCTGATCTCCTTTTCTGTTTTCTTCTAGCATGTATCATTAACGCTAGTTTTCGGGCTGGTTTATGATATTTTCATCATTTCTAATGGGTTTCGGGCTGGTTAAAGCATACTTCCTAAAAGGATTATGAACGGCTAGGGAAAAAGTGGTATTGGAAGAACGAAGAGGAGCAGGACAAGGGAGATGAGAAAGGCAATCGTATAAATCCCAACTCCTACTCTTTTTGCAACATTTGCTGAAACTGGAATAAGACTAGTGAGTTTTTCTACAGTTCCTTCTCCCATAATCCTCAGTGGTTGAGTTTCGCCTTGAAAAATTTCGACCGTTCCTGGTTCAAGGTGGGAGCTTGCTTTCTCGGCGAGTTCTGTAATTATTGAGATTAAATCAGAATGCGGAATTTGCTCTCCAATGGGGCTATATCCATTTTGGGAAGATACCACAGCAGTTTGGTGCGTATCAGTCGTCATTACCTCGGCTGCATCAACAAAACGTGGAACCAGTGCATGAACAATTTTTTCACGTAACCCGACGACCATATTATTTCCATCAATAAGGACATATGCCATCTTTTGTCCAGCAACCTCAACAATGAATACAGTAACGCCTTCCGGTCCCATTCCCTGCGCTTCCGTAAACCCAGTTTCCCTTTTTATTGCCAAACCGATATTAGGTTGATCACGACTCCTTTTCAAGGCTTCACGAGTTGCAGATACAGCAGCTTTAATCATATCTGAAACTAATTCGGAATCTTCATGCACTGATTCTTTGAGCTCACTCATACAATTATGTGTATCAATGAGAATACATCTCTTCACATGTTTCGTAACTTCTGTGGTTATTCGTGTCCCCACTGTCAAACTAATGTCATCCATTTCAATAGGCGATCGAGTCAAAAGAAGGACTGCTGTGTCACCAAAAATTTGACAACCTGCCTTTATTGTACCCGAAGCTGCACTTATGAACTGAGTTACATCTTTAACAGGTGATGTTTGGTCATAGGCTTCTTGGACCATATCCAAAAATTGTGTAACTTCGTCTTTCGAAACCAGGTTCAAATCATGTGTGGCTGTACCATGGGGGGCGCATGCAGTTGCCTTTAGAATTTCTCGCCCCCACTCACCGATTCTCCCAGAAAGGTTGCTACTCCCTGTGTTTTTGAAGGGTCCTGGATGCACACCCGGTATGACCTTCACTAAGTATGGTTTCTTATTTGCTGTTGAAAATTTCAACACTGAAAACGGAAGTACTTTTTCTTGTCCAATTTCTGTTAGAATTTGTTCCATGAGATCTGCCTTACCTTCCATCCAAACCTCAAGGAAACCGCGAAAGAGTTGAATTCCATCGACATTGAAGGATTTCTTTAATGGACGCCCTACTGCTGCGAGTAGGATACTTGTGGCGCATATGAAGGTTAAGGCACAGAGAAAATAGATAATAAAAAATGTCCACCAAGAAGATGAAATAATCAATGCGGGTTCTGTCCCAATATACATCAAGATACACGTTGTTGGAAAAATAAGAGAAAGAAGGATTCCCCTTATGACGCCAACTCTACTTGTACTCAACACGATAAGGAGAAATATGGCCGATGTGAATGCAGCGGCTAAAATTAGATTTCGAAGGTAAAACATTGTAGTAAGTCCGCCACCTGCCGAAGGACCATAGTTCCATTTTAACAGGAGTTCAATTGCCCAGCCGACAAGGGTTGACAGAAACCAGACGATCAGTAGTACAGCTATTGCAGTAGTTATAACTCCAAGAAGGCGATGCCAGTTGAGTATTCCTCCTTTTCGTGTACTCGCCCAAAGTGTTAGTATTGCAATTGTCGCAGTAGGGAGTGTGATTAACAATCCTCGAAGGGCACCAGTAAGAAAAACATACACGATAACGGGGTGTCCGATGTTTCGTAGAATCTCAGTAATTCCACCAATAAGAAGTGATCCTAATACCATGATGACTACTAGAGTGCGATCTTCTGGAAGACTGAAGAGTCGTTTGTACAAAGTGATTGTGCTTCTTACATCCTCACTCATGGTGCGTCGCTCGGCGATTAATCTTCAAAGGGATTATCCTTGGTGTACTATTCTTTGAAAAGTTTTATTGCATCTCTAGGATATTCGGATGCAAACGAGAATTTGAATCGGCTTCTTTTATCCAGCATACAAAGTTGGACATTTACCACGAAGGCATTCACCACAGCGTGAACACTTCTCTCTGATAATGGTAGCGCGGCCTGAATCAAGCGAGATTGCATCATGTGAACAGAGTGATTGACAAGTTCCACAGGCGGTGCAGAGTAAACCTCGAAGCACGGTTTTTACTACATGCTCCGCTTCCTTCTCAGTGATATTACCTTTAATTGTAAACAATCCACTCCTGAAGAAGAACGCTTTGATGGGTTTTTTCTTATCCCTCATCGTGAGTTCCAGTATCATGCGGTTCAAATCGAGGATAACATCTCCGATGGCAGGAAGAAACGCTGCAGCGATAGTAAGGTCAATCGGAGCTGTGAATTGACCATTAATGATTGCTTCTTCGGTGTTTTCATCAGTTGTTAATGAAAGGTTGTAGGTCATCAACCCTTTTGGTTGAACCAATTCATAGGAGGGTAATTCAACCCCCATTTTGTCCGCGAGCTCTCTGATCATTTTTGGAGGGGTCTTCCAGCGCCAAAATCCATGCGTTAACCATTTTTTACTGAGCCCCTCTTTTTGAGCAATCTTTTCAGCCTTCGATGTCCATCGGCTCCATTCTGCAGGAAACCGAGAGGCAATTATTTCAAACTCGCTCATTGTTGATGCTGGGCAAAACATGCAGCCAATCCTTTCGAATCCTTCTTGATAGAGTGGATTGTAGGGGGCCTCTTCTTGAAATATATAAAGCCAAATCATCAATGCTGTCCAATTGTGAATAGGGCTAGCCCCAATCTGATTTGGTACCCAAGGGTTCTTCCAAACACGCCTACTGGCAGCACGTCTATGGGATTCATAGCGTCGTTGACCAATGAAGCTTAAGCATCCCCGCGGGAAATGTTCATCAATAAGTTGGCTTGTTGGGCCAAGCTTAACGGATTTACAGCAAACTCGATAATCACGAGCTACAAAACCAAAAAGATCAAGCACTCGGAAAAATTGTTCTTCATCAACATGCTTGACTAACAGTTGGTTGTCCAATCCTAGTTTTGAAATCACACTAGTTACGTTTTCTGACGTTTCTGGGAATTCGATTCCGGTATTGATAAACATAACATGAAACGACTGGTCAAGGAGCGCTTTTCTAACCAGGAGAAGAACAGCCAGGCTATCCTTGCCACCTGAAAAAGCCACAACATTTGGGAGGTTATAACTTCGGCTTGTATGCTGTATGAACGCAATCGCTTCTTTTTCGATGTTGTGGAGCAAATGAGTGTTTGCTTCTAGCATCTGTTCTCGGGTTTGTCCTCCTGGCAAAATTTCTGCTTCACGGGGTTCAGATTTGTAGCGTTTTTTAACGGCTATCCCCCGACCTTTGGATTGCATTTCTTTACCTGACATCATGGCATTTCCGACAAGGACTGCTAAGCCTTGTTCTGTGACGCCAATTACAATCTCACCTGGTTGGATTGAAGGATCAGCGGATTTAATTCCTGGTCGTAGAAGGTTGGCTCCACGAACAATGAATTCTACTGCTGTGTCTTCAATCACTACTTGTTTGTCATTGGTTAGTTGTACTAATCGCCGAGCTCCTTCCAACTTCGGAATGAATTCCCAAGATAAAGTGTCGATTTGGAACCGATGGAGCCCGATAACCTGACCATCTATTATCACTTCTTCACAACAATCTAGGTCCGGAATCGCGTTTAGGAGGACAATTTTCTCATCTGGTAGAAGTTGTTGAGCGACACTTCGTTCGTATTGCTTTGAGATTGTATCGATTATTTGATTGCGGTCATATTGAAATGCCGGACGTGCGTCACCTGGCGGCGTTACTTTGACGGATCTTGTTTGCCTTTCACAACGCCCACATTTTTTTCCTTTAGCTATTGGGACGTTACAATAATCACACCATGCAAGTAAAAGGGGTCCTAAATACGGCTTCTTTTTCTTCTTTTTCATCGTATTCTGCCAATCAAGGAATTTCTGTGGGGAAAATAAAAACTCTTGTCTTACAATATCAGCTGCAATTATCGCATAATTAGACCTTGAACCTCTTTCCAGGTCTCTTCTCGAAGACGCTGTACATCAGCAATGGAAATTTCTTCAGCCTCTTTGACCGTATTTGATAATTGAATCACATTGCCCACTGCAGTTATGTTGGTCACGTCGACAGGTAATTCGACACCCAAGCCTTTCACTTGCAATTCAACTTTACCAGGGGGAAGGGTAATACGGAGGCTTCGGACAATACCAATACGTCGCGCGCTGCCATCAATAACTTCCTTTCCAATGATGTTACCTGGCATGGTTAATTCGTAAACCTCTGCTTCAGCCATTGAAGGTACACTCGCCTTGGACATAAATGACACACTCCAAATCCAATAAGACGTGGAATATTAGAATATAAATGCGGGTAATAAAGTGATTTCAAACAAGAATTTACATCAATAAACTAAAAATGTGCTGCGATTGGAATGTCAAAGACGGAATTTGTCCAACATCCGCTCATCAAACCCAACTCAATTACTAAGCGGTTATATCAAGAGACTATCATTGGAAGCGCCGTCAAATGGAACACCCTAACTGTGCTTCCTACGGGTGTTGGCAAGACTGTAATTGCAATTCTTGCCGCAGCCTATCAATTACGGAAATATCCCAACTCAAAATGCGTTATTCTTGCTCCCACCAAACCGCTTGTACTCCAACACCATCAAACTTTCCAAGATTTTATGCAAGTCCCCTCAGAAAAAATGAAAATAATTACTGGTGAAGTGAATCCCACGAAACGTGAAGAACTTTGGAACCAAAGCCAAATTGCTTTTATGACCCCCCAGGTCTTACAAAATGATCTTCTAACAAGCCGTTACGGAATGGAGAACCTCTCACTGCTTGTGGTAGATGAGGCTCATCGTGCCGTAGGTGAATATGCCTACGTGTTTATCGCTAGCCAATATCTCAAAACTGCAAAGCCAACATTATTACTAGCCCTTACAGCCTCTCCTAGCTCAGAAATTGATAAGATTCGTGAAATTGTAAACAACTTGGGCATTGAAAATATTGAACTTCGAACTCGTGATAGCCCAGATGTTGCTCCCTATCTTCCACCTGTTAATTTTGAGTGGCAGGAGATCCAACTTCCAGAAAAATTCCATTATGTGGGTCAGACGCTTCGAAGAGCCATAAAAACTCGACTTGTCCCAATAAAGGAAGCTGACTTCATAAACACAAGTGATCCTCGGCGTGTTTCTGTTCGACAAATTCTCCAAATACAACGAGAAATCCAGCATCAAATAGCGACTAATACATCTCCACCTAGCCATTTATTCCAGCTGGTTTCTTATTGTGCAGGTCTGCTCCGATTATATCACTGTGTAGAATTATTAGAAACGCAAGGAGTAACAGCACTTAGTCGATATTTACAAGGACTTCAAAAAGACGCTCGTCGTAGTAGGGCCTCTAAAGCAATTCAACGACTTGCACAAGATTCGAATCTACAGGAAGCGGAACAGTTAATCGATGAATTAATTTCCGCGGGAATTGAACACCCAAAACTTGCTACCATAGTAGAAATCGTTGAACAGCAATTAGCATCAGTGCCCTCCTCAAGAATTATGATTTTTACACGCTTTCGTGACATGGCAAAACTACTGGAAAAAACGCTCGCAACCTCAACGAGTTCAAAACCTATTCGCTTTGTGGGGCAGGCTAGTAAAGGAGATGATCGTGGCTTAACTCAAAAGGAACAAGGCGAAATTCTTCAACGGTTTCGAAATGGAACTTACAATGTCCTTGTCGCTACAAGTGTTGGGGAGGAGGGGCTGGACATTCAAGAATGCGACTTAGTCGTCTTCTATGAGGCAGTACCCAGTGCAATCCGGCTCATACAAAGACGAGGACGAACAGGCCGGACCCATCCTGGTCGAGTAATTGTGCTTGTGGCATTAGGTACTCGAGATCAAGGATACTATTGGGCTGCCATACACCGAGAAACAAAAATGAAAGAATTACTAAAAGAGATGAACAAGATGTCTCGCGATATTGAAAAAGAACGAAAACAATCCAGTTTGAAAGAATTCATGGAACCGAAAACGCCTGAGAAACCGGCAAAAACTGAAAATCAGGTAAAAATCGTTGTCGATAATCGCGAGCTTCGTTCCTCGATTACTAAGGCTCTTAAGGAATTGGAAGTTCAACTTGAGGTCGAAACACTTGAAGTAGGCGACTATATTCTTTCTGACCGTGTGGCAGTAGAAGCGAAAACCTCAGATGACTTTGCCCAATCCATTATCGATCGACGCTTATTCACACAATTAAGCACTTTGAAAGAAAATTTCGCAATACCACTTCTTCTGATTACTGGAGCTAGCCTTTACGGATCTAGCGCCATTAATCCCGCTGCAGTACGAGGCGCGCTCTCCTCATCTATCGTAGATTTCAACGTTCCTGTTGTAAATGTTAAGGATCCTAAGGAGGCGGCGGCTCTCCTTTTTACGATTGCTCGACGCGAACAAACTGAATATAAACGACCCATAGGGCTCCGTGGTAAAAAACCGGTTCTGAGTATGGCAGCTCTCCAAGAATACATCGTGGCAAGCCTCCCTGGAGTTAATACCACCTTATCAAAGCGCCTTCTAACCCAATTTGGAAATATTAGCGCATTAATTCAGGCCAGTGCAGAGGAATTAGCAGAAGTTCATGGCATCGGAAAAGCCAAAGCCCAAAAAATCCGAGAAGCTCTCGACACTACCTACGAACCTGAAGAGTAAACTATACTAACTCTGCAATTCTCTTATTCCTCTCAATATCAATATCATATCCTTGATAATTTCTGCAAAGGAACGGAGCTCCTCGGGGTGTGGGTTCTCTGGAAGCGATTGGGTTAATCTCTCGATATTTATCAGCACCTTGGTTGCGAGTTGGTTCAAAACCTCGCTGAACGAAACATCTAGTTCCTTACTCGAAGCCGGTGGTTCTTTTTCAACAACTTCTTTGTCACACTTTACACAATACATTGAACCATCTTGTAATCGGAGTAGAGGCGTATTGCATTTAGGGCAGGCGACATTAAGAAGAGCGGCACCTTTTCGAAGCATTTGACCCATTCGTTTTGTTACCTTTTCATCTGACATACAATCCTTACTATCAGTGAAAAAAGCTTTTAAGTAATCTTGGTACCTCAAAATCCAACTCCCTACTAGCATGACGCCGAGGGGAAAAACTGTGGCTGAACATAATAAGAATCCAGAAGTTTCAGAAGAAACTATGCAGAAAATTGATCAAGCAACGATGATATTATCCCAGATTGGCGAAGACAGTACAGTTCCCCGTAACATCCGTCGTGCAGCCAACGAGGCAATCGAATTACTTCATGGCGAACTCGGTTCTGCAGCCGTACGTGCATCAAACGCAATTTCTCGACTGGGGGATGCCACACTCGATCCAAATTGTCCAAGTCATGCTCGAACAGGCATTTGGAACGCGGTTTCTATTCTTGAAACAATTAACGATTAAATGCCAGGTTAGTCTGTATTAGCTCCTGAAGCAAGTTTTAAGAGAGTTTGAGCTAAGTCTACGTCACGAGCTGCAATATAGTCATAGTGTTCATCATTGGTGCATTTTCCAACAATGTTCTTACCATATCGATCAATTAGCACTGCCCCGGCTTCTCTTAGAATCAAAGCAGCTGCTGCTAGGTCAGTTCCTCGGAAAATGCCCCGAAGATCTATGAAACCATCCAGTGTTCCGTCAGCAACATAACATAATTCCAGCGCGTTTGCACCCAAATGTCTGGTATACCGAATTTGTGTCGCATCTGAATTTTGAAATTCCTCCGGGTTTGCAGGAAAGCCACTATCGACTCCAACGAGACTGGTCTCCAAAGGATTGGGTTCTGCTGGGAGAATCTTATGGGTATCACGGAAGGAACCCTTCCCCCGGCTTGCATGATAACAAGTACCCGAAAAAAAGTCAAGAACAACGGCTGCCTCAATTGAATCAAATTCCAACTCCGATGCATATGCGACTGCAATACACGCAAACGGAATACCATGGCTGACATTAGTACTTCCATCAATAGGGTCCATTATGAGGAAACCCTTTGGATTGGCTCCAACCTTCTGCATCCCGGCTTCTTCACTCACTAGAGTAAATGACGTAAAGTTCATCAGATATTCAATCATAGTTTGTTCAGCGACGAGATCAAACTTCTTAGTTACATCACCTCCCGCCCCGGTTCCGATTTCATCCTGACAAGAACCAGTCTTAAGACACGATAGAACTCGAAGCCTAGCTAAAGTAGCAGCATTTCGCAGACTTCGATACCAAAAACGCTGATTTCCGCCCGATAACAAGGATGACACAACCAATCGTAATTTAATAGCAGAGAAAAGGTTTATCTCCTTCTCTTACTGAAAAGGTGTTTTGCCCCTAAAAGAAGTGCGGGGGTAGCCAAGCTTGGCCAACCTTCTTTGACTTCTAAAAACACACGGGGCCTCATGAAGGGCTAAAGGCGCAGGGCTCAGAACCCTGTCGTGTAGGCGTTCCTGGGTTCAAATCCCAGCCCCCGCACCATTTTTCTCAAAAACGACAATATGAAAAACAGTCTTCATCGAAAAAGAATGGCGGGCTCGGCGGGACTTGAACCCGCGACCCTCGGGTGTCTTTAGAAGAAAATGTTTTCACGCTTCCTTCTTTAAAAGCCCGATGCTCTAACCTTACCCACGTTGGTCATCCAGACGTGACTGGCTAAGCTACGAGCCCCAATACATTCACATTAGCTTAGGTGTTCAGTCACTTACACCGAGCTATAAAACTTTTGAGTAGAGATGGGGTGTAAGAGTACCAAGGATATCTGACGGAGTTATGGAATTAGTGCTAGTGATTCGCATCACGGATGAAGGCTATTTACTGATAGATGATACGAATAAAGATGAGATACTTCAAGAGCTCATAGAACGGTGGGATCATCTCTTTGAAGAAGCACGTTGGGGATCAATTGAACATGCCATGCAAATGTATGTTAGTTTATTCGAGTGGATTGATCAATTTGGAAAGAAAGTATCTAACTATCCCTATCCCGCAGATGCAGTGTTACCACCAAGAAATTTAGAACTCGATGAATTGAAATATCTCCTTGGCCCTGCCAAGCGCTAATTCTTCCCTCATCCCTGTTATTGTTCTGCGGCAATGAGAGTAACGGTTTTTTCTACTTCTGGCAATTGACGGATCTTCGAGATAATTGTATGTTTCAGTTGCCGAATGTCTTTAACAACGATTTTTGCGACGACATCGAAATTCCAAAGAACTTGATACGTTTCTCGAACCTCTTCGATGTCCATTATGGGTTCAAGAAGGTCCTCTTTTTGAACACCTTTTTTTGCAATAATCAGTACGTACGCTTTTGGCATATTGCTCGCCCCAAATTAATCAAATACAGCTATTGTTTGTTGGGGTTATTATATTCATTGATAAAAACCAGGATTAGATTGCGTGGGTTTCTGATATAATGTAATCAACAATGGGGAATTTGCAACGGTGAGAATTCATCGAGGATACAGGTACGAATTAGATCCCAATAATCGTCAACGGACTCTGCTATCCAAACATGCCGGATGCGCAAGATTTGCCTACAACTGGGGACTGGAACAACAGATTAAACTCTTCTATCGTAAGAGAACCCGTTTCACCAACGCTATCCAACAATATCGAGAATTAATACAGTTGAAAAGAACTCAATTCATTTGGTTGTATGAGGTATCCAAGTGTGCCCCACAGTAGGCACTCCGCGACCTCGATAAAGCTTTTACAAACTTTTGGCGTGGAAGAAAGAAAGGATTCAAAGTTGGGTTTCCAAAGTTCAAGAAAAAAGGACGTCACGATAGCTTCAGATTATATGGAACTATTAGACTCTTTGAAAAAGCTGTTCAACTTCCAAGACTAGGCCGACTACGTTTGAAAGAAAAACCCAAACTTCAGGGTAGAATAATCTCAGCAACTGTATCACGAAAAGCCGATCGCTGGTTTGTGAGTGTTTGCGTTGAAAGAAAAATACCAGCTCCAAGTCATGTTACTGGTCCAAGGATTGGTGTAGATCTTGGAATCAAATCATTGGCATTTTTCTCCGATGGAACAAAAATTGAAAATCCCCAAGCATTAGTAAAAAAGTTACAAAAACTAAAGCGTCTTTCTCAACAGGTGTCTCGAAAGAAGAAAGGCTCACACAATCGGAGAAAAGCCATTATCAGGTTAGCACGATTGTATTGGCGCATCAGCAATATCCGCATGGATGTAATACACAAATTGACGACATATTTGGCTAAAAACCACAGCCAAATAGTCATCGAAAATCTATGTGTAAAAGGCTTGATGAAGAATAAGCGACTTAGTCGCGCGATTGCTGATGTAGGGTTCAATGAGTTTCGTCGACAGCTTGAATATAAAACCAAATGGTATGGGTCGGAAGTAATCATAGTCTCCCAATTCTTTCCCTCCTCCAAACGTTGTTCACGGTGTGGACACACTAAAGATGAGCTCTCCTTATCTGAACGTGTTTTCAATTGTGATGAGTGTGGATTACAGTTAGATCGGGATGAGAATGCTGCAAAAAACTTGGTCGCCGCCTGTTGGGCGGAGACTATAAACGCCTGCCTTGAGACAGGAGGTTACAGATCCAGTTTGGATCAGTGCCTGTCTATGACACAGGAACCGAACACCACTAAGACCTAGGTCCTAGAGGGGTAAGTTTCGGACAACGGTACGGTAAGGCTTTTGATACAAGCCTTCAATAGATTATAAGGTGAAATTGATATGTCTTCCACACGGGCATTACTTGCCGAGGAAATGGCTGCAATTGAATGGAACGCTGAATTTCTTGGGGTAACCCGGTTTCTCATGATGGAAAATGCTGGACGCGCCGTAGCCCATGAAATCCTCCGGCGCTTTAAACAGCTACCTAGTGTTGCTATCTTTGCAGGGCTAGGAGGAAACGGTGGAGACGGATTTGTTACCGCTCGTCACCTTGCCCCCCGGTGCCGTATAGTACATGTAATAACGCTAGGTGATCCTTCAACGAGCCTCAATGCTCCCGCTTTTCAAAATTGGGAAATAATGACAAAAATGCGTCATTCGATTAATCTCCATATCATTCGGGATTCTTCTGAATTACCTAAAATCGAAGCAACCGTGGTGGTTGATGCGCTCTTGGGGACTGGGGTCACTGGAAAACCGCGCGCCCCAATTATCAAAACCCTTCAATTGATGAATAAAATGGAGGGGTTCAAGGTGGCTATTGATATTCCCACGGGAATTCATCCTAATACCGGTGAACCAACCACGAAGGAAGCTTTTCGTCCTGATTTAACAGTGACTTTTCACAGACCAAAACTTGGGTTAAGAAAGAATAAGGAACGGGTTGGGAAACTAATAGTTGCGGATATAGGGATACCTCCAGAAGCAGAGTTGTACGTGGGACCTGGTGATGTGATACGTGCAACACAACCTCGTCCAATTTTTACAAAAAAAGGTGACTTTGGTCGATTGCTAATAATCGGAGGGAGTTCACAGTACATCGGGGCACCCATTCTGGCTTCAATGGGCGCCCTTCGGAGTGGTGTAGATCTTGTTTACTTAGCGGCTCCTCCGCAAGTAATTACAGCAGCAACTAGCCATTCGCCAGACCTTATTCCCGTAACTCTACAATCGGATAAATTAGTTAATGATGATCTTTCACCTATCGAAGAGGCACTATCAAATGTTCAGGCGGTCCTGATTGGACCTGGAATCGGGGATCACCATGAGACTCTTGATACAGTAGGAAAACTACTCTCCATCGCGAATCGAATGAAAAAACCAATCGTTATCGATGCTGATGCTCTTCGAGTAGTTTCACGAGTCATGAAAATAGGTTCAAACACTATAATCACTCCACACGCAGGAGAATTCAGGCGAATAAGAGGAATTAATGTAGCCAAACCCTTACTCCAAAGGGCTCAGCAAGTTCGCGATCTAGCGAAAACGCTCAAATGCATAGTACTACTGAAAGGTCCTGTAGATATTACCTCAACACCAACAGAAACCCGATTAAACTGGACAGGACACCCAACCATGAGTGTGGGTGGTACAGGTGATGTTCTTGCGGGTCTAGTTGCCGGGTTCCGAGCCCAGGGTATCAATTCTTTTCTTAGTGCCTGTGCCGGAGCTTTCGTAAATGGGGCTGCTGGTCTTATGGCATATCGGGAGAAAGGACCAGGAGCTATCGCATTTGACTTAGGTGAATACATACCCAGAGTATTAGCCGATCCCATGGCTAGTCCAATAGCCTATACCTTCCGAATACCGATTAACGAATAGCTCGAACCCAGGATTAGTCATCTGTTTCAAACGTCAAATATTCTCGTTGCCGTGCAACAACTTCACTACTATCTACTGCACTTTGGTAATCAGAAAGCGGCTCTGCATTGAGCTCAAAAAAGTGTGGACCCCATTTAAAGAGGCCTAGAATTGCTTCTGCTCTTCTCGGAAATCCTAGGATGAATAAAGCACTAGCCGCAGCTTCGGCAGAGCTTAGTTTCCCAACTTTCCCATAATTCACAGGATTCACAGCTACCAAATATGGAAGGCAACGAGGCTCTCCACGAATACCCTTTTGAAACATCTGTTGGGCTTCTTTCCAGGAACAGTCTAAGACCAACACACCTGAATTCTCTGCTTGCGCCCGATCTGCAGGTGAAAATGCTTTCGAAGCAAACGGATTCAATACGATTGGACGACCCCGAATTTGTCGAGGACTATGAATTAGACGAACTAGTCCGTGACGTGATAGCTTTAGAGCACTACATTTCTTCGGATCGCAGCCAGGAATCCGTAAAACAAGTATTCGTGGTCTTTCCATTCTATTCCTCCGTGTAAAGAGAAAAGGTGTGGTTCAGTAATAAGAATAGCCCATCTTTTGTTCAGCCATTCAAGTTGCCTTGAATCGCTTGACGGCATCTAGCTAAGCACCCTACCCGCCACCTCAGTAGGCTCCTCATTGGCGGCCTATTTGGGCTTGCTCCCACGGTGATGGACCGTTTCAACGGTTCCAACGCCATCCTCAACAGGTTAACCATCGTATTGTTACCAACACGACGCTTGGACACAACTGATAGTTGGCCCTCTACTGCATCATCGTCATATCGACGCTGGGCGTGTCGTTTCTGTTCCCAGAGCAAGGCTCTCGCCTTACAGCTTTCGCCGTACCGTTGCCTAAGGGAGAACGGAGCTTCCTCAGCATTTCCTCTTCAGGAACTACCGGCAGCCGTCCTTTATCTCTGAACCACAATTTTGGAAAATCAATCGCGAGTCATATATGTTTCCTTTTTGGTGTTTTGCCTATAGGAGGATGAAAAGTGCATTTTGCTTTGCTTAGAGCATGCCAGTTCGTGCACTGTGAAATACTATCTCCTGAGCTAGGCACAGGAGTCCACTTGAACTGGTCTTATTTGTTCTAATTTCAGGGTCCTTTCCCTGCCCCTCATCATCCAAGTCATCTTTTTGGTCTTGGATGACGTGTTTTGTTCAATTTTAAGATGACTTGTTGAATTGGCTAATCCCATGTGTCCAACCATTCAATGAGGGATTGGACGCAATTATGTGTCTATCAGAGGTTCTCTGATAAATAAAAAGTCGGAGGATGTTAGTATTATATTGGCAAGTGGGGAAACTTCATTTTAGTAACAATCCTGTGTTTATCGCTGTGGGGGTTCATCGTGAAAACAACGAATGATAAAACGCGTATGCTTCATATGATCGAAGTACTCGAAGTCCAATATCCTCTGGAACCGTTGATGCTCAAAGCCAGAACCCCGTTCCAATATTTGGTAGCTACGATGTTATCTGCGCAATCAACCGATGTGCAAGTCAATAAGGTCACTACTGAGTTATTCAAGAAATATCGGACTCCAGAAGACTATGCATCTGCTGATCCCCTACAACTTCAGCAAGATATTTTTGAAGTTGGATACTATCGACAAAAAACCAAACACCTTCAAGCTACATGTCAAATGCTCATCGACGAATTCAATGGGAAAGTCCCGCAAACCATGGAAGAACTTATTCGGCTTCCTGGTGTGGGGCGAAAGACTGCTAATATCGTGCTCAATCGTGCCTTTGGCATTGTGGAAGGAATCGCAGTAGATACCCACGTTTTCCGAATTTCACGACGACTGGGTCTCAGTGAAGGTCAAAATCCTACTCAAGTTGAAAAGGATTTGATGGAAGTATTACCCCGTAATCTGTGGGGACGAGTGAATCGTCTATTCATATCACATGGGCGAACACTATGCACTGCACGGAACCCCAAATGCAGGACTTGTCCGTTGAATACTCTCTGTCCCTATGCAATAGCCAATATTTCTGTAACTTAAATTCAAACATATGAAGACCATTCCGTTTTTGACGACAGCTTTAAAGCCAATATTAGGAAACTAGCGATTAGACGGGGTTTCAGATTGGCTTCTAATAATGACCAAAAGTTTATCTTCAAAATCATTGTGTGTGGCGACTGGGCCGTTGGAAAAACATCTCTTGTTCGCCGATACGCCACAAATACCTTCACGAATGATTATCTTACAACAATTGCTATGGATGTCACAAACAAAGATATTTTCGTTGATGGATTCAATGTAAGTCTAGCTCTTTGGGACACATCCGGCCAAGAACGTTTTAGCGCCCTTCGCAAACGATACTATCAAGGAGCACAAGGAGTCATCTTTGTCTATGATATCACACGACCTGAATCCTATCGAAATATTGAGAAACGATGGGTACACGAAGTAGGTGAAGTATTAGAAGACTACGTACCGGCAATTTGGGGAACAAAAGCCGACCTTGAGGACAAACGCGTCGTAAGTACTAACTCAGGCGATCGCGTCGCCCGTCGCCTTAAAGCCTATTTCTTTGAAACATCTGCGTTATCTGGAAAAAACGTAGAAAAGGCATTCACTAGTCTAGCCCGATTAGTACTCAGCAAAGTACTTACTTCTTCTAAGAAGGAAACCAGCTTCTCTGTTTAAGTCTCAATGTTAATTGGCAATACACAATTTAATAACAAACTAGCTGCTATGCCATAAACTGGGGTGTACAGCAACGCCTAAGAAAAAAGGCAAATCCCAGATAAACCGGCTCAATGCCTTGGATGGGAAAACTTGGACGCGCTATTCGATTAGCATATGGGATGTCAAGAAAGGTTCTGAGGAGTCACGTCTACGACATCCAGCGCTATTTCCTAAACAACTTGTAACACGATTATTAGAGATTTATACTAAACCTGGAGATGTCGTTCTTGATCCATTCATGGGCACAGGAAGCACATTAGTTGCCGCTAAGGAATTGGGACGACAAGGTATTGGTCTGGAAATTTCTCCACAATATATCGATATAGCTCAAAAACGATTATCCGCAGTAGCACCAAACCGTGAAAAATCCCAAATTTTCTGTGAAGACGCACGTGAACTCTCTAAGGTTATCTCCGATAATAGTATAGATCTCGTAGTGACATCACCTCCCTATTGGGATGTTCATCAACAACGGCGAACAGCAGACGGAAAAACACCACGACCCTATACTACTTCTCCGAATGATATGGGGAACATCTCAGTTTATTCCGAATTTCTAAAAGCACTGGGCACTGTGGCAAAACAGCTCCTGGTTGCACTCAAACCAGGTCACTGGTGTGGTCTCATTGTCATGGATCTTCGAAAGAAAAATAAATTCTATCCTTTCCACATTGATTGCGTTGACCAATGGACCACTGAAGGATTCCAACTCGAAGACATCATCATCTGGGATCGAAGGAAAGAGTATCATAACCTCCGCCCCCTCGGCTATCCAACCACATTTCGCGTAAACAAAATCCATGAATATATTCTCATATTTCGAAAACCCCCCTGATGAGTCACCAAACCTTAAGTATCTCAACTCATGAACTAGCAAGGAGGAACCCACAATAACTATCCCGGAATCTGAAGGCGATGTCGCTTGGGAAGGGGCTTTAACTTGTCCCTGTGGGCGCCCATATATTCTTCTCAAGGTCGACGAGGTCCAAGTCTCAAAAAACAAAGAGCTTCAACCGTTGGCCGCCTATGTCCGCTGCCCTGTTCATCGAAGGGTTCGCCGGCTTTTTTTACCCTACAGTCGCCTTACAGAATGGATTGGGGCAGCCGGAAATCGTCTCTTCCGGTGTAATACCTGTGGGAACCCAGCTCAACCAAAAAAAGCGGGCATCAAAGGTCATTTCACCGTTGTCTTATTAGACTGCCCAACTCATGGAACAAAAGACAATAAACGAATCCTTTGGAGCCCAATTTATACCTCTGCTAAAGCCATCAATGAAATCCATCTTACAGAAACATCACCAATGCAAGAGATATTCGATGACACAGATGAAACAGCTCCCTCTATACTCTGCCCAAGATGTCAAACGGAAAACGACGAGGATGCCCGATTTTGTGCGTATTGTGGCATTCAATTTGACATTTAATGTCATATCAGAGGTTATCTTTCGACAGATAAGTTAATTGACGTTTCTGCGATGTCAGAACCATATTCTGCTATTCGCCTAAGACTCTCCAAACCTAACCGAAGATTCAATACCGCTTCTACTGGAAACTTTCCACCAAGCAGAGCTCTGATTCCTTTGTCTTCTTGTTGCACAACACTTTCAACGCGACGAATGGTTTCATGAGCTAATGGAACATCCAAATTTCGAAGGGTAATCAAAGAGTCTTGGAAAACCTTGTCCGATATTTGATGCATCTTCATGAACGTGTTTCCCAATGGTGAACCATCAGGAAGCTTTGTTGACGCAGCAATAGAAGCAAGCCGTGCTGCATGATCTCCTGCTCGTTCAATGCTTTTCACAACAAGCCGATAACCCAAACAGGCTTGTGGGCTTGATAAGCCAATTTGTCGAATCCGATCAGTCCGTCCTACAGCTGCAGTTAATTGTCGGACAATATAGAAGTAAAACCTATCAACTTCTGGATCGCGTTGCACTACTTCTTCTGCTAAAGGCGTATCTCCCTCTAATAGTGCCTTCACGGCATCATGCTGCATAGAGCGTACTAATGCCTCCATTCGTTCCAGTGCATTTAACAACGGCAAGTTCGCCTGCCCTAAAAAACATTGCACCACGAGCTTATTGGTGGTCTCTGAGATAATCTCTGCTCCTATCATCAATCGACGGATCGTATCTTTCACTGTCACCCGTTGATCAGCATTCATGTGCTGTAAATCTAATTGAATGATATCAAATCCTGCCAAATATTGGGTGATGAAATTCCGTACGATATCCTCGGTTGGTAAATCAGGTAAAATATCTACTGTGCTCTTCGACAGCGATGCTGCTTCTGGGGAGGATGCAGTGTAAAGGTGCAACGAATACCGATCTTGGGGGACTAGCTGCAGCTCGCTACCCGGCTTCAACCCTGCCTTCTCAGCCCACTGCTTTGGAAGGGAAACGATGTATGTAGCACCGCCGGTTAACTGTACTTTCCGCGTTTCTGTTGACATAGTTACCTCACCTATGAACTTCGTTCACGAGTGCGTAAAATCTGCTCTATATATAGATTACCAAGATAATTTATATATGAAGCGTAGAGCACAATCACTCGCTAACAAAAATTGTGAATCGACTTCAGACTATATCTTTTTATTTTTTAATACTATCAAGGGGAAGTCCTTCTGCAATATGATTGTCTCTTCCGACCATACGAGTGGCCATACATATTGCATTTAGAATTGCTTCCTCGGTTACCTCTATGGCTGCACCAAAAAGTGGTGTGAGCTTTCTATCCAATAGTTGTGGTCGTCGTACAACTAAGTCTTGTTTATTGGCCTGGTCACGGTATGCAGTGCTAAACGCTATTACAAAATCTCCACTTCCATGGGAGACTACGCTACCTGTTCGACCTATACCAATGACTGCGCGGCGTGCAATCCGTGTGAGTTGTCGAGAGGTAAGTGGGGCATTAGTGGCGAGGATCACAATTATTGATCCGCCCTCAGGTGTTGGCGGGGGAGTTGTGATGGGTTGTTGTGACTCGTCTAGTATCTGAGTAATTGGAATTCCTTTAATGATTAAATCTCCTTTACGACCACAATTGGGAACAACTAAACCACCGATGGTAAACCCGCCATGTTTGTCTGGAAGCTCTCTGGAGGCGGTACCAATTCCGCTCTTGTATCCAAACGCCATCATACCTGTGCCTGCACCAACACACCCTTCTTCAACTTTGGTTGTTGCACTGCGAATTGCCTGAAAGATATGTTCTTTGTGAACATGCCGACCTTGGGCATCATTGAGGTATCCGTCATGACACTCTGCTACTATCGGGTTAGGTGTAGGTTTAGAAACTCCTGCTTCTGGGTTTTGTTCGATCACATATTGAGTTACAGCGTCCTCAACTAATCCCACATTCAGGGTACTTGTCAGGAGAATTGGTGTTTCAATCCGTCCTAGTTCCTGAAGTTGAGCAAGTCCTGCAGCTTTCCCAAAACCATTGATTATGTGAACTGAACCAACCACCGGTTCGGTGAAGAGATTTTCATTATGGGGTAAGATTGCTGTAGCCCCTGTGCGTACAGGTCCTTTTCCGGGGATGAGTTGTCCTTTTCCATGAATGAGGGTTGTGTGTCCAACTAACACTCCCGGTACATCTGATATTGCATTGGATGGTCCAGGAGGGAAATCACCGATATTCAATCCCAGCTCCCGTGCACGTTTCCGTTGTTGGGGTTCCATTTTGAAACTTCACTCCCTATTCGGACTTGGAGGTTCGTTTTGTCGATTCTTGGGTGACGCCAGACCAAGTGATGTGTTCGATTTGCGAATCACTTGCGATTTCTATTAATTGAGTCATTTGCTTCTCGCTAACTAATGCGGTATCAGCACAAGGGAAGGGTTTGTCCAAGCGTTCCCATTTAGCTTTACAAAGTTTGTTAAATCCTAGTAGGTCCCATCGTTCGACGTTAGGCATGTATAAACGAATAAATGCGGCAATAGCGGCAATGTTCTGCGATTGGTTAGTAAAACCAGGAATTATGGGTGTACGAATCCACACGGGTTGATCTTGTCCACCTAACCACTTGGCGTTTTCAAGGATAGGTTCCAGTTTCACACCTGTGTATTCTTGATGCTGATTCGGGTCCATGAGCTTTAAATCAAATAAAACCAAATCCGTTTGCTGAACCATTTTTTCAAAATCCTGTCTACTGGCGAATCCGGCGGTATCTAAGACAGTATGTAATCCTTCTTTGTTAAATCGTTGTAGAAGAGCGTAAGCAAACTGGAGTTGGAATAATGGGTCACCGCCGCTGAGAGTGACTCCTCCACCCGACTCTTCGTAAAAGGGGCGATCACGAAGCACTTCATTTACAACATCATCAACTGATCGCTCTGTTCCTAAGAGTTCAATTGCCTTAGAAGGACAAACCGGTGCACACTTACCACAACTGTTACAACGTTCACGATTTATACGAAGTCCTTCTTGTGTCAGTGTTAGTGCGTTCTGAGGACAGGCGGTTATACAATGCTGAGCACCAATACACCGATCTTTGTACCATACGACTTGTGGGGTTAAAGACCAGGTTTCAGGGTTTTGGCACCATTGACAGCGAAGGGCACAGCCCATCAGAAATACAGTGGTTCGAATTCCTGGCCCGTCTTCAGTGGAGAAACGCTGAATGTTTAATACTAAACCAATCTGGTCCGTAGCACTCTGTGGCAAGAAGAGATCTCCATTCACTATTAGAGCAGGTACTACTCCTGATAAGCACTTTTACGGTGTGAAGCTGGTCAGAAAAGCATTTTCCATCCACTGAGAAGGAGCTAACCGCAAACAAGTAGTTGCCATTTTTCCATTCAACCAACAGAAAACCGAAAGCTTAATTTAAGGCGGTTGTCCCAAACCGAAGATTGGAGCCGTGAAGAGCTACCAAAGACTGCGAAAGCCTTAAGTAGCTCAATGTGCGTCCCTCCTTTTTACCAACAATTTCAGCCCGTATGTCGTGCATATGGGTGTCGGGCCTAGGAGGACTTTCTTCTCGTTAGGTCTTCACGATGATGGCCATGCAAAGGTCGCATACCCTGGATAACGCCAGTCAGAATCAGTGTGGGTTCCAAGTAGTGTCAACATAACTACGCCACTTGGTGGATGACTTGGCTTGGGCGCCGAAGAAGGCCGTGACAAGCTGCGATAAGCTGTGGGGTGGCGCAAGTAGCTTTATCCACAGATCGCTGAATAGGACTTCCTGGCGTACGCTAATAATGTGCGTCGCTCCTTTCGTAGGAGCGGGAACACCCCGAACTGAAACATCTTACTAGGGGTAGGAAAAGAAATCAAATGAGATTCCCTGAGTAACGGCGAGCGAAAAGGGAAAAGGGCAAACTGAATCCGCGTGGGATAACCACGTGGAGATGTGGTGTTGTAGGGCCCAGCCGCTGTCTCACTGCGGAAGCCAAAAGATCCTGGAAAGTTTTGCCACAGAGGGTGATAGCCCCGTAGGCACAACGCAGAAGGCATTGGGCTGGAGTCCCTGAGTACTGCGGGTTGGAAATCCCGTAGGAAGCTGGGAAGCATCGATTCCCAACCCTAAATACGTCCCAAGACCGATAGTGCACTAGTACCGTGAGGGAAAGTTGAAAAGCACCCCGGAAGGGAGGTGCAAAGCGCCTGAAACCAAGTGGTTACAGTTGGACATGGCGTCAAAGGATGGATCCTCCGCAAACGAACCCCGAGCAATCGGGTAGTAGGAGTGGAGGGGACCAGCGTCATGTCATCCGTCTCGAAATCAATCGAGGAATTCTTCCTCGTTGACGAGAAACACGGGCCGGGGAGTTTATGCGTGTGGCAAGCCTAAGACGCGATCGAACGTCGGAGGCGAAGGGAAACCAACAGTCCACAACGGAGAGCACCTGCTCGCGAAAGTGCGTTCGAGGCTACCTGCTTCGGCGGGTAGTTCAGACCTTCGGGTCAGTCGGGCCACAAGTACCGAGTAAGGGACTTTGGCAGGGACGAGGTCTTAATCGGCCTGTAGTCACCCGTATAACACCAGAAACCCCGCGATCTAGCCCTGGGCAAGGTGAAGCCACGGGAAACCGTGGTGGAGGCCTGTAGCAGTTCTGATATGCAATTCGCTTGCATGACCTGGGGTTAGGGGCAAAAGACCAATCTAGCGGGGTGATAGCTGGTTCCTCCCGAAGTAGGTCGCAGCCTAGCCTGATCCGAGATTGTCGGTGGGGTAGAGCACTGACTAGTAAGTATGGGGGCGGAAGCCCTCGCTTAGTTCTCAAACTCCGAACCTGCCGACGTCGTAGACGATCAGAGACGGGCGCGTGTGGTTAAGCCACACGGCCGAAAGGGGAACAACCCTAACCGAGGTTAAGGTCCCTAAATGCTGGCTAAGTGTTAAACTGAAAGGCGTCCGCAGCCAAAAACAGCAAGGAGGTAGGCTTAGAAGCAGCCATCTTCCAAGGAAAGCGTAACAGCTCACTTGCCGAGGTTGTGGGCCCTGAAAATGGACGGGGCTCAAGCCAGCTACCGATACCCCGGAGAACATCGTAAGGTGTTACTGGTAGGGAGGCGTACTGATTGGACGGAAGCTGGGCCGTGAGGTCCAGTGGACCGATTAGTATTGCAGATCCCGGTAGTAGTAACAGCAAAGCCAGGTGAGAATCCTGGTCGCCGAAGGGGCAAGGGTTTCTCGGCAATGCGTCGTCAGCCGAGAGTCAGCCGATCCTAAGGTCTAGCTTAAGATGCGTCGATCGAAAGGGAAACAGGTTCTTATTCCTGTGCCACGGAGGTACATGCGGCAACGCAAGCCCGATTACTGACGGTTTGGGATATGTGATGTAGGGTTTTCGCCCTATCTAACTGTATACACCTGTGGAGTACCGTAACGGTGAGAAGCAGGCAAACTCAGGAATGGCCTACCGTATAAGGTGGGTATCGCAAAGTCCTGGATCCACTGAAAAAGTAATCGGGAAGGAGCCCCCGTGATCGTACCCAGAACCGACACAGGTGCCCCTAGCTGAGTAGGCTCAGGCGTTTCGGGTTACAGTAGGCGAGGGAACTCGGCAAATAGTTTCAGAATACCTATACCTTCTGTCACTAGTCGAAATTAGCCTCGTACCCTTGGAAGATGAGGTGCCTCAGGTCTTCTGCTTGCAGGGGACTGGAGGTCGCAGTGACTAGGGGGGCCCATCTGTTCAATACAAACATAGCCGACTGCAAGGGTGAAAACCTGTGTACAGTCGGTGAATCCTGTCCAGTGACGGTATGTTAAGACTCGGTTCAACGGGTTTAAGCACCGTTAAACGACGGGAGTAACTATGACTCTCTTAAGGTGAACAGATTGCCTTAGTAAAATCTGGCTATATGCTGGAAACTCTCGCGTATCTTGTGTTAGGATACTTCTCTGGTGACAGAGAAATGACCCCTGAAAATACACAAGTGGAGACAATCAGCAGGAAAGATCTTCTCCAACACACTTGGAGAGATATCCTCAGAGACTATACGCCAGAACTTCATGTATAGTGCATGAGGTAAGATATAGTCCGAGCCAATAGGCGACTATTGGAGGTGTGCAGAAATGTGCACCCGCCTCGCAACGAGGTCAGTATTGAAACGAAGATACTGCTAATCTTCTTTCAAGAAAGTAACAGAACTGAGCCAAATGCCTTGTCGGATAAGTACCGACGCGCATGAATGGATCAATGAGGTCCCCACTGTCCCCGCCTACTACCCGGTGAACCTACCTCCTGGCGAACAGTCCAGGGACACCCAAAGGGAAGAGAAGACCCTGTGGAGTTTTACTGCAGCCTGTTGTTGAGTTACGGGCATTGATGCAGAGCGTAGCTGGGAGACGTCGAAGCCACCCTTGCGGGGGTGGTGGAGTCGCCAATGGAACACCAGCCTTCAGTGTTTGCAGCTCTTAATGCACCAAACGGCGCATGACACCAGCAGGTGGGCAGTTTGGC
>JAEOSK010000030.1 GCA_016840405.1 Candidatus Hermodarchaeum yapensis | reverse complement strand
GGATTTCTCGTCGCAAGAGGCAGATTTTTATAACTCCTTACATGCAGTTCTGCTTCACTGGAGGTATTAACCTGTCTGTTCAATTATCCGCAGGCGTTAGCATTGCGATTTTCATATTTGCGTTCATTTTTGGACTACAATTATTCATCGAGGCAATTCGTGGTCGTGGTGATCGAACCCTCCTATTATACGGTGTCATGACACTTTGGTTTTGGTCATTCTCATTCCTTATATGGGGACTCCGAATAATCTTGGTTGATGCCGATTCCCTATTGCTAGTTATCCAACCCTTTGCTCTCCAATGGGCTCTGTATATTGGAATTGGTGCCTTTTTCGGTGTCTTCTGGTTACTCCGAATGACAAAACCCGACCTCCTTCTAGGACGTCGAGCATGGATTAGACTACTCGTTTTCGTAGGGACAATTGTGTTTATCTACTATGCATTTACCTCAGCATTCGTCTCAGGAGACCCCCTCTTAATCTGGCATGGTTTTGTAGAAGATTTAGCTCCGAATCCTGCGAATCCCTATGGACTAGGAATGCTCATTGCGTCAGGTATTGATCTTGCCATCTATGTCTGCATCATCCCCATCGGTCTCTACTTCCTCTACATGAGAGAACGCCGATCTCTCGGTTCGAAAGTCTTCATGAAAGACCTGCTTTTTTGGATTGGTTTGATTCTCATATTCGTTACAATCACTCTTGATGTAGGTCTACGCTATATCGATCCAACAATGGCTTTAGATATGGCTGTCATTGCCGTGAGGGGCCTTATGGCAGCGGGATTCTTCTTGCTCTGGTTCTCATACCGACTCATGAACCTGTTCATAAAATAGCCCCCGCTATCCTTCAGTAGATTCACCTGTAAGCGTGCAAGCAGGCTTATGGGGCGTTTTTCCTTTTTTACTCAGTTGAGTGAAGGTTATATATTGCAAGAACCGAAGATTCTGAATCCGAGGAATTCAAATGATTCAATATATTCTTGATAACATCATTTCCTTTGGCATTGGCCTTACGTTTATCGTTGCGACCCTGATATTCGGTCTATTTTTTCTAATGCGGGCCTCAATACGCTCTGGTCAAGAGCGCTATAATCCGCTAGCCTTCGGCCTCGCTTTACTAGCCTTTGCTGGGGCTCATATTATCTGGAATCTCCGTGCAACGTTTTTTCCTCCACACTCTGCTGCATCTTTGTGGTTCCCCTATTGGCAGGGGTTTTGGGTCTTATTCATATCAGGCATAACGTTATTGGGCTTGTGGAGTCTTGTTGTTGCCTATCCTGATTGGCTTAACACTAAGAAATGGATTCTCATTGTTCTCCTTATACCCTGGCTTATCGTTGTGATCGATATCCTCTTGGTGACCAATCCCGAATCTGCTTTACTTGTCTGCTCTGCTCAAATCTGGGATCTTAGACCAGATCTTATTGTCCTTCTTGCTACAGCGCTTCCTTTCATCTTCTACATCGGGGTTGCCCTCGACTATTATTACGGTCAATTCAAAGCTGGCGTTGACCAAGTGCTGCATATTCCCATAATTACTGGATTGCTGTTCATCGTAATTGGAGGAATCCTCGATACCAAAGCCTATCCAGATTGTCCAATCATTACCATGGGGCGAATGCTTATGCTTGGGGGTCTCCTGTTAACCTCCTTCAGTCTACTTCGCTTTGCCCCTAAACCCCCCAAAGAATAGTCTGCAATGATAACGCTTTAATCAACAAATAACGCGGTCATTGACCATGACTGAAAATGAAACCTCATCACAACAACGGTTTTGGACACAATCAACGATTCTTGTAACATTAATACTGCTGATCATAGTTATCGCGATATTCGCTTTTGCCTTTACTCAAAATCTCCTTTGGGTAGCAAGCCTTGGAATTCTCTATGCCTTTCTTCTCATCATTCCAGTCTACCTTAGGATGCAACGACGTACACATTTTATGGGCTATTTCATGCACATTCTTACACTCGTCTTCGCCTTTGTAATTCTCGCTCTGTTCTGGTACCTCCAAATTGCTTTTGGTGCACACCCCTTACTTTGGGACTATCTCCTGCTTGCGCTTAGTTTACTCTTCTGCTCTTTGCTGTTGAACTTCATTGTTTACAAATATCTGAAACTCATCTCATTGCCCAAACCAAAATCACCTGAATACTAATGAAAGTAGAAGTCTATTCATCTGCAAACTGGCTCAACGATGCTTGTTGGCTCTTCTTACGTTGAATTCGCTGATCTGTCACACGATTTACTCGGTCCCGTACATGTTTTGGCATACGATGTGGCATACCCAGTAATTCCATCATTTCCACACAATTCCTTGCTGCAAATCCATGCCAGTGATTGTTGAAATAGCCATAGACGTCTTTAGGTGTTTGTTTGACAATCTCTTGAACCTTAGGCACCCACGCTTCTAGCTCCTCTTGGTTATACAAATAATAGTACCAGAGTTTCTTTCCATGACCGTGCCACCGAATGTAGGAAAATGGTGCTGTCACTTCAACACGGGATGGTAACAGAGGTTCATCAACGATACAATACGCCACCTGATGGCGTCGAAGCAAATCAAAGGTCGCGTCCTGCATCCATGATCGATGTCGAAACTCAACCACAAATTCCCACTCGCCAGGGAGCGTCTGTAAAAAGGCGTCAATAACTTCGACATGCTCGAAATCAAAAGAAGGAGGCAGCTGAATTAAAAGCGGTCCAAGCCGGTGGGCGTCTCGAAGTGGAGCCATCAGCTGCAAATAATCTTGCATTCGTTGGTCAGCTCCTTTCGATACATCCAATCGGAGTTTATGAGTGACCTCTTGAGGTACTTTTGCGGTAAAGATAAAATCGTCTGGTACTCGTGACCAGGCCGCTACGACCTTTCGACTGGGAAAATTGTAGAAGGTTGAATTGATTTCCGCTGTGTTGAATATCTTACTGAAGTAGATGAACTGATGCTTCTTTGAGGGATAGAAGCTGCCTACCCAGTCTTCGTATTTCCAACCAGCGGTGCCTAGCCTGATCAAAGAACAACCCTGCTATTTCACAAGGATTGACATTTAAATAGCTATTCGAGACGGGTCACAAAGTGAAAGACTGAAAAAAGAAAGGGTGAAGGGGGGCTTGTAGGTCAAGCCCACCCCATCTAATGATCAGGGCCATGGTAAGAATGGCAATAGTAGTAAGAGGACTGTCACTGCAAGGATGGCCATAATAATTCCGATGATGAAAATGAAGATCACATAGAGGATTCCAACGGCGAAAGCCCCAAGAACTCCGGTATCAAAGAAGCGCATGATAAGCCAAATGTAGATAATTAGGACGATGATTAGTGGTAACAGTGAAACTAGAAGGTCTACGATTGGTCCTAAGGGTGGTAACGCTGGTGTAACAAAGTTATCAAAGACCCAACCTAGCGCTAGGTCAAGAATAGCGCCAAGCAACGAAATCCAGAGAGCATCGGTGAACTTTGCATTTTCTGGTCCTGATACAATCCTTCCAGCAATCCAGAGAATGAGTGAACCAGCAATCCAAAAAATAAGGAAGGGAATTACATATATGAATAAGATTTCGATAATTTGCATCGTACGTACACCTTTGGTGTAGTTCTGGGCTACATACACTAAACCATCCCTAAAAGATTATGGGATGAAAAAGGGAAAAAGAACTCACCAGCGGGCCCTGAGGGTTATGGACCCGCCGATGGGATGAAACTCCTACACAGGCACTCGTAGACGAACGCCTGTCTATTGTGCCACGGCAATCGTGGATAGTGCCTTGACGACTTCTTCTGCAGCCATTACGCCACCGAGGACATCACCAATGACATCTAGGGTCTTCACTGGCTCTGCACGCAGAGAACAGGTGAAGAGAGTTTCCAAGCCCATGTCGGTGGCAAGGAGATCTCGCATCATCAGATGGAGAACCATTTTGGCTTCTCGGGCTGGAACGTTTTTCGCGGCCTTCGTTTTGAGTAACAGGTCAAGGAGCGCTGTTGAGACAGGTTCTCGTTGGTCTTTGGGGATGAGCCCCACGACCTTTCGTAATCCTTCACTCATTGTTATCGTCACCAAAAGGCTGATTTCAGTTAATTTTTGAAACCGACCTTACAATATCATATATACAATCGATATATATAAGTCTTTAACACTTTGAACGAGAAGACTTGACATATGACAATATATCTAATTATTAAGGAAAGACTAGTATATAATGGCATATTAGAAAGGCAACATGCAGAGTCAAATTGAAAAAAGTTAGAAAAATAGTTGTAGGCTACTTCTTTTTTTTAACCTTTCGATTTAGCTTTTGTTTTTGGTTTTCTCTTTAGCTTTGAGGGTTCAGCTCTTTCAGGTAGCTGTTGAGTCTCAAGTGATCGCCAAATCGCTCTTTCAGAGATAGTTGACGCTGCGGTAGCAATGGCGCTGTTACTTTGGAAGACCTGTTCAAGCACAATGAGGGCAACTTGTCGTGGTCCAAACAGTGCACAGGATTCTGGTGTTAGGTTGGGAAGCATGTCCTCACAAATAGTGACAAGGTGGCGCTCCATTAGTCTCTCTGCCTGTTGTCGCATAGGCGGGCATGTGCCACCCTGAGTCATCACTTCATTAGCTAGTTTATCGTTTCGGGTGAGGAAGGCTTTCATAGCATCTTCGAAAAGTCGCGTAGCAAATTGACCATTTCGAAGAGTCAACTTGAGAATATCCTTGGGGCAATCATGATCGCCCAGAGTGAGGACAGCATTTGCAATAGCTTTGGAAGCTTCTGCAGCATTATGAATTGCATGGAGAACCATTGAATAATTTAGTGCGTCTATGGCTGTAATGTTGATTCTACTCATGATGTTTGGATCGAGAATTGCTCGACGGAGCTGTTTGTTAACAAGATAGTAAAATTGGTTAACATCCTCTTCAAGACCAATGACGGTTCGAGCCATATTGGAATCCCGGTTCTGCAGAGCTTTCAGAGCATCTTTCAACATAGAGACGGAGATTGTATGAGCCCGGTAAAGGGCCCGTTCAACATCCATTTCTGAAACGCTGGCTACATTCAAGATGAGTAAATGACTCGAGCTCGATTCCATTATCTGATATCCTGTTAATAGGCGGAGATAATTGCGGAGTCGTTCACGTTGCTCGGAGGAAATAACACCCTCAGATTGAATGTGGATTTCATCAAAATCAGTTAGATATGCCGCAACCATCTGGCGTTCCAAAAGTCCTGGAGGATAATCCGGTCTTGTTTTCAACGCAATAGTTCGAGGTTTTTCCCGTGGGATTGTTTGAGGATAGAGGGCTATGCTTCCATCGGATTGGGGTATGAGTACCAGGCGGCTCTCACTATCGAGCGCATATTTGTCAGCCCATTCTTTAGGAACGGATACAACCAGCGAGCTCATGCCCAATCGCATAACTTTACGAACTTCCAACATCTTCACACTCCGTAAATAATCAGAGTATATACTTATTCATCAAATGTCATTGTCCTTCAAAAAAGCTCTGTTACGAGAATATTTCATTGACTTCTCTAGCCTATTTATCCAACAACGCCTTATACTCTGCACGTGAAGCTTTCTCGACTTGGTGATCTTCCATGACTGCATCGTATGTAGATCGTGAAGAAGCAGGTCGCGTGCTATCCCACGAACTTCAAACACGAAAACTTGAAGGCACGCCACTGGTTCTGGCCATTCCTAACGGAGGGCTTGCAGTTGCAGCTCCTATTGCCAAAGCCTTGGGAGCTAAATTAGACCTACTCATCGTGCGTAAACTGCAGATTCCCTACAATCCCGAAGCAGGATTCGGGGCCATCACATCCCTTGGTACAATTATCTTAAACAAGCCCTTGGTTGCCCGGATTGGATTGAACCAAGACCAAATTGATTCAGTGGTCGAGTATACACGAGCTCAAATCGATAACCGTAAACAAGGATACGGGGGGTTAGTTGGACATTATTCACCTGAAGGAAAAATTGTCGTTTTAGTGGATGATGGGTTAGCTTCAGGATATACCATGCTGGCAGCCATCCAGTCCGTAAGAAATCTAACTCCTCGTAAAATCCTAGTGGCTGTTCCAACAGCTTCAGCAAGTGCAGTATCACTGATACGCGATGAGGTGGACGATCTAATTTGTCCCCATATCGGTTCGGGATATGTTTTTGCAGTTGCAGACGCATATGAAGACTGGTACGATGTCTCAGAAACAGAGGTCATCGAACTCTTACGATCAATTCGCCTACAAAAGAAGGAATTCGATTAATCAAGTGTAATGATTCTCGTTTAGGAATGGAAATCACTTATTTGGCAAATTGAGCGACGATATCCTCAGCCACTGCCTCTGCATCATCATCTAGCGGAACTAGTTTGATGTCTCTGAGAGATGTTGCCCCCAAACCTAGCTCAATCGCCCGTGCTAGTTGAGCCTGTTCAAAAATGGGTCCCCTATCAACTTCTTTAGTTGTCCCATAATGGCGAAGGAGTGCAACGCCTACGGCATCCAAAGCTATACGGTCCTTTGCTGCCAAGAAGAGGTTCGGCGTCACTTCTTCACCACCAGCCGGTCCACCCTTAACAAAAGCTTTCACAGCGTCCATCACAATAAGAGTCGGTTCATAAGCGGTATTAATCTCAGCAATCATCTCGCGTTGATGGGGAGACCCATGCAGTTCATTCATAAAATCATACCCATCTTGAGGATGATACCGGGCGATCATTCCGACCGCATTCTTCAACGACATTGTGAAATGACCACCAAATCGATGCGTTTTCAGGCAACACGTCTGAACAACTATATCCGCATCAATGTATAACCGCGCAAAGAGAAAGCCTCGATTCCAATGTGATCCTTCAAGATCAATATGAATCCAACCCGCGAAAGGTAAGTCATTAAAAATTTGCACATCAATTTTCAGTTTCTTGGCTAGTTCAATAACACCACTCTGAACAAGGACATCTTGTGTGTTTGCCATTCCACTCCGTTCACCTATGATGATTTCTTTTGCACCAGCCGTTTGTAATTCTTTCACAATGAATTTGACAGTGGCAGGATGCGTTTGCGCTGGAAATGGATCTGCGCTGTTGTAGTTCGTTTTGAATGCAACCTGTTTACCTTTGAACTGATCAAGTTTGTATTGAGCCAGAAGGCTCGCAATCGCGTTCTTCCGGTTTTCACCTTTGATAAGAAAAACTTCGGATACCATTATGGACTCCCACCAGTGAGGATTAACCTCAATATCACCCATTCATTCCTCCCCTAAACCTTTAGAAAAGACTTGTGTTATTTCTGAAATCTATTTGAATTCTAAGCTGGTGTCCGTCCGAGTAGTTCTAGGAGCCGTTCTTCACTCAATAATCCTATTCGTTTAGCAATATCGTCTACGGTTCTCACAGCTGGGTGGTTGTCAGGTAAATCCAACAAGGACTTGCCTTTTAAATTAAATTCAGCGATTTGGTCATCTGCAGGGACAATCCCTGCAAGCTCAAGACCTGCATCGTTTAATCGTCGTTCCAAATCGTCTGAACTATCTTTGATGAGTGAAGGAGGGAACCGATTTGCAATGACCCAGATACGTTTGAATTCAATATGGACTTCTTTGGCGAGGTCGCGAATTCTGACCGCCGCATCGAAGGACATCCTGGACGGGTCAATCACAATGAGGAGAACATCGACATTGCGGTCAGTTCGTCGGCTGAAGTGTTCGAGACCCGCATCCATGTCCAGGAGTGTCACATCATAATTTGCTGTAATGGTGTCAAGGATATGGGTAAGAACCCGGTTAACGAAACAGTAGCACCCCTCGCCTTCGGTGCGACCCATGGCAAGGAAATCGAACTCCTCCCCCTCGACTAAGGCTTCATAGACTTCACCTTCCAAGCGATCCTGCTTAGAGGTTCCAGCAGAAATTGCGCCTGCATCAATATCTTCACGCAATTGAGTTGCTGCTTCTCCCACAGAGGTCTCAATATTAATGTTTAACATGGCAGGCAAATTCATCACTGGGTCAGCATCCACTAAGAGGAGCGCATGCTTGGTATGATGAAGAAGTGCGCGAAGGAGTAGGGTGGTGATAGTGGTTTTTCCGGTACCACCTTTCCCTGAAACAGACACCACGAGTTTTTGCCTCATTATTCTCGCCTGCTGCTGGAAGGTTATGAACAAGGGGAACTTAACCCTTTTGCAAACATCAGCTCCACCCGCTAGTCTCAAAGGTCTTAAACCTGTATTTTCAAGGCATTATTATAGGAAGACGCCCATTCGGGCTTATCCGGTTAGATTCAACAGAAAGGTGACAATTTTTGAATTATGAACCTCGCCGAATTCTTCAGATAACAGAATCTCGGCGTAAAATCATAACAGTCGCAATTGGAATACTCATCATCATTGGGATAATCCTCGCTGGTGTGTTTGGAGTTCAAAACCTCCTCCTAGACTGGAAGATGCTAGATGTCATGTACATCAACAAAGCAGGAGTCTCATGGTGGGCAACCTTCACATTCAATGGACTTCTCTTCATGGTAGCCATTCCCATGGCTCTAATCATCGCCCTTGCTGGACTACCCCATGAATCAAAGACGTTAAACCTTATTTGGATGAGTGATCGAATCAGCAGCCGCCGCTATCCTAGCTTCTACATAGTGGCTGGATGGAAAATCCTACTCTTCTTTGGATCCTATCTAGTACTGACATTTATCTTCCTCGAAAACATGCGATTACTAGCCTTACTCTTTCAGTCATCCGCCTCAGGGGTAGGAAACTGGAGCCAAATCGGAGAGGCCCTCCTCCTCATCTTTAACCCTATGGTTCCAACTGAAGTTGTATCTAACCTTGTTGCCACTATTGAGGTTCAATACACTATTTTCTTCACGTTCATGAGCCTCTTTTTAATCGTCATCGGAGTACGCGTCGTATTCGATCTCATCCACTACTTCGCTCGAATTGGACCATCCACCCGTCGACCCGAAGTCCGAGTCATCGCTTCTGTTTCCTTCCTTGCCGTCATTGGCATCCTCTGGTTCCTCCTGGGAGTCCCCTACATAGAAGTCGATGTCGGAACACAATTTTACGTCCTCCACCTTCTAATCCTCTTCATCTTCACCTGCACACTGTGTGCCATCTCCTTCGGAGCCACCGTCATCGGACGCTATGGCCGCGCAGGCGAAATTCCGCGCCTGAATCGTAAAGTCATAGGGATTCTAGCAATCGTTACCCTTGGCATCCTCATTATCCCCGCCATCTTCACCGGCTACCTCGTGGCAGGACCTATTCAAGGTCAAATGTGGGAATCCTGGCACTGGGACCCCCTCATGACGAAAGAATTAGAATTCACCAACTGGGCGGGCGGACCTGATATTAGCGAAGTTCCCTTCGGACAACTCGTCAATAATTCCGGTGTATCCGATGGAGAAATTGTTGGACATGCCCGACTCTGGGACTTCACGGCAAGTAGTAACAAAATGCGGAGCCAAACCATATCCAACTGGATGACCCTTGCAGATAGTGACATCGTATTTGTTGGAGGCCGCGAATACTGGATTGCTCCCTATTCGCTGGCACCACCCAGTCGCGATGACTTCCATAAAGAGTACATTCTTTACACACATGCTGAAGGAGCTACCGCCCTTGATGCTAGCAGTGCTACCGGAGAATTTCTCACCGCCGGACAATTCCAAAGTATCTTTGGAACCAATTCCAACTTCCCAATATACTATGGCGAATCGCCACCCGGAAACTACTATGATGGCTACGAGGGCTTTGTCCTCGTCGATACTGCCATTGCCCCCGAAACCGGATCCTACGGCTGGGAAGGCGAACCAGACTACATCCTCACTGGAAATGAACTTGCTCTCAAGAAAATCGTATGGTCTATCGAAGATCTCAGTTTCACATGGCTTGCCTTCAACGAACCTACCGCAAACATTCTCATGCAACGAAGCATCCAAGACCGCGTCCAGGGAATCCTTCTCCCCTACCTGTTCACGGATCACGATCCTTACCTCATCTTTGACCGCATCAATGGAGAAGCCTACTACTGTGTCCCCATTTTCAGCGGATATTCACTACAGTTACAATACGCTCAATCCCCCTACCTCCGGTTATTGGGTTTCGCAGTGGTAAACTGTGCTGATGGAGAAATCCTGTGGGTCCGTAATCCCAATGCTAATCCCTCCGAATTCTTCATCGAAGCCCTCTACGAAAACTGGTACCCGTGGATTGACCCACCCACATGGATGCTGGACCAACTCCGCTACCCCGAAGACCTCATCGACGCCCAACTTGACGTTGATTTCTACTATCACGTCACTGAGCCATGGGTATGGCGCAGCTATGCCGACTTCTTCGAAAAACCCGAACACCAACCCGACATCCACTATGTCCTGTTTCCCATCAACGGCTCACTCCGCTGGGTCGGATACCAGGCTGCTCGATATGTCCGCCACGAAGCACAAAAAATGGCAGGCTTCTACCTCTTCAACAATGGACCTGAAGTAGGCACGGGAATCTTCGCCCGTGCAGGAACCTATGATCCCGTCACTCAAACCCCCACAAGTCCAGTGTTTGGTGTTGACGCTGCTGTCGAAAGCTTCGAACAACAAGCACGATCCGATCTCGTCCTAATCCAGCCCTATCGAATTGGGAATCGACTCCTCGTTCCTCTAAGTGGACGACTAGTTTACCTCTTCCCTGTCTACGCTGAAGTACCCGGGGAATCCCTTGTAGAAACACTCACATTCGTAGGCATGGTCGATGCCGAAAACATCAACCAAGTCGCCTATGCACCCACCGTCGCTGAAACCTATGCCCAATTCTTCTTCGGCTACAACCAGACAGTCACAGGCGTAGACTTCGTTGAAACCAGCCTCGACCCCTTCGACATTAACGTCGGTGAAACGGCTGAAATCAGTTATCTAGTAAAGAACGGAAACACCACCACAAGTGATGTAACCATCCAGCTCGCTAGCTACAGCACCAGCTTCGACATCTACTACCACAGTAGCAACGTGACTCCCATCCTCGATAACGACATCTACCTCTACAACATCAGCCAACTCACCATGTACTCCCAAGACATGACCGGCGGAACCATCACCCTATACGCCAAAAGCCTCGACAGTGGAGTACTCCTCGTAACCTTTATCCTCGAACTACGCATCCTCGTAGACGGAATCCACACCCAAACCGAATACTTCTACCTCACCGTTCGATCAATGTAAAAATCATTCAAACAAGCATATCTCGAAACACATGGACCAGAACCACCTAGTAGGAAAAGGTAATATAAGAGCTGAATTCAGGTCAAAATAATCAACTTTGTACTTTTTCAAACCTCGATGACATCAATACATACGAAAGATGCAACGTTCCTCAGAACTGAGAAACCAGCGGAGCTACCTTCACTCGAACCTCACCAACTCAAAGGCTACGCTTGTTATTATCTAAGTCCAAACCTTGCCCAACTCACTTTTCCCAACACATCTAATGAAATCGTTAACCTTCGACCTGGTCTCTATGCTGCAAAAAGACATAATACTCTTCAATGGCCTCTCCAGCTCCCCAATGAATCTGGTGTGCTTGTTTTAACACCTCGACGTGATTCCACTAAAAAACCTCGAAAAACCACAAAAGTGGCATCAACATTACTACAACGATTTGTACTGATCCTCTACAAACCATTCAAAAGCGAGTTTAAGCGAAAGCAACTATCCCGATTATTCACACGCACTCCTCTCGTTCGTATTAGACCTGGTATTGTACTTGCACCTCAAATTCGGACAGGAAGGTTTCAGCTCTATCAGAAGGTCCTCTTACGTCCAAGCCAATTTATTTTCCGTTTAGTAGAACTTGGATCACCAACGCAATATGCTTCACGACTTGAACTCGATACTTCAATTCTCGATGAGAAACTAGAGACTCTGATTCACAAAATGTTCGAAAAACGGGTTCAGCGATTAGTCAATGCTTGTCGTATACTCTATTCGGAATGCGGACCGCCTTCAACTGAGAATAAACCAATCACCCAATATTTGAAACGATTCAAACGTATTCGTCAACAGCTACTTTTACTACGCTGGCAGTCAAAATTCTTCAAAGAAGAGCTAGGCGTAGATATTCAGCGTGGATTGATACGAGTTGCATCAGCGGTACATCGAGTGCATAAACGGCTTCAATTATGTGACACCTAAATAAAACAACAAAATGCTTTGATTCATCGAAAACCCGCTATAATTCATTTAAAATGATGAAATAAGAGAAAATTGTCCAAATCTAAGAGATAACGATAGTATTATCCCTTTTTTCAGAAATCTAAGATATCTAATTCGCTTAAATTTCACTAACAATTTTGATTTGTTTCATTTGAAGAAGGCAACTAGGCTGTGATCTACTATGGCCAAGAAAAAGAAAACCGGAGCCAAGAAAAAAACCGGAACCACAACCACCAAGAAAAAGAAGAGCAAGAAATAATCCCCGCTTTTCTATTCTTGAATTTGGTTCAACGCCAACACAAAACCTTAGATACAGCATGAAACCCGATGGGGTCTGAATCTGAAGGAAGTTGGTTTAGGCTTGGTCGAACATACACAGATCCAATCACCTAAGGTGATTCGAAATGTACGAGTTTAAATATCCACCTGAAGACGACGAAGACGAAGAATGGGAAACAGAATATGAAGACGAAGAGGACTGGTAACAGCCCTCTTCGTTCATTTCTTTTTTTAGAATTTTCTGGTAACCTCGATTTGGAAGAGTTACCAATATTAATCCATTATTGATTGTATACATTGCGGAACCAAGCTACAAACAAAGCTTTATCAACACCTACTTTTCTAATGAAAATATAATACTGAGTGGGAATACGGTTTCCATCATGAAACTAATCTTCATTCTCTGTCTGGTCGTCACATTCATTCCAACTAGTCAACCTTACCCATACTCAGTGGATGTAAATGTTGGACAAATTAACTGGTACGGACCACAGCAATGGATAAACGCATATTACTATGAAATGTGGGGTGAGGGTCTAACTGGAATCGACATCACAAATTGTTCGAATGGAGATGTCATAGTTTTAGCTCAATCTCAAAATACTGAACATCGAATTGAATATTCCATGGCGATGCGAGTTAACAACCAGGGTGAAGTTCTTTGGAGTCACCTTTATCATAGAACTTGGGCTATTGCGGTCTTACAGCGTTCCGATAATCACTATTTCATTGTGGGAAAACATTCGGAAACACCCACAAACATCCTTTTCATCACTTGCATTGATGGACTGAATGGGAATATACTCTGGGAACGTAATCATACTCTATCTCTTTACCGTTCTTGGAGTACTGCCACTGCCACGAATGATGATGGGGTGCTGGTCGTTTGTAGCACTGATACTTATTCTGGACCAACACAGAATCGTACATGGAATGGACTCCGATTTGATACCAATGGAGATTTGCTCTGGAACAAAACTTATGCACATTATATTCCGAATAGTCAAGTTGCAGTTACCAATTGTCGTGACGGAACATTTCTTTTGGTCGGAGATGAAAGCAATCAGCTTGTGGCTTATCGCTTGGAATCAGATGGCTCCGTTCGCTGGACTCAAATATATGATGATCCCGCCGCCTATGACGTAGTAGAAAGCTCTACGAGTGGTTTTCTCATCCTTGGACAACAGGTATTTCGAATCAATGATGAAGGGAATCAACTTTGGAATAACACTTACTGGCAACTCAACGACGGAGGGAGTATAGTTGCCTGCCATGAAGGCTTTCTAGTGTCCGGATTTGGACCCGATCCGTCACCATTCATACCTAGCGGTTCAATCAATGCCGTCCGTATAAATAATGATGGAGTGATATTGTGGCAATGGAGCCATGGAACCGGTGATAAGTATGGTATAGGATTTGAGGCGGGAATAGTGAGTGAGGAGGGTGGATTCTTCCTAACTGGCGGAATATTTGCCTTTGGACATGATTCGGCTCTCCTTGTCCGTCTTCCAGATGTACCACTTCCGACCCAAATGATTATGCAATTATCATTCAATTCCTATGTCTGGGTAACAGCTCTCTTACTAATGATTTCAATTCTGTTACTCTTATTCCTTATAAGAAGACAGTCAACGAGTGAACGCCTAAGAGAAGTCTATGAACGCTTTTTTGTGGGAAACATCATTCTCTATTCAGGATTACTCCCATTTTGGTTGTATCTATGGAGCATAGGACCTGTTTATCCGATAATTAGAGGGAGCATCTATTCTCTGAATCTGATTTGGAATTTTTTCCCTTTACTTCAAACTATTCTCCCAACACTAAGCGGCCTCTTATTCTTCATAATCGGTATTGGACTTGCAATAATATATCAAGGACTGAAATTTACCTATTCTATTAAACCCCTCTTTCAACAAGAAAAACCGATCAGACAACCTCGCATAAAGATTAGTTATCCTATTACTGCTATCTTACTCTGTCTATTTGGAATGGTCATAGTCTATTCTCAGGGATGGAGCACTTCTTGGACTTGGTATCTGTATGGTTATCACTTATTCCTTGTCTTCCCAATCATCCTTTTAGGATATCTAACCGCAGCCGGTTTCCCCACACTCTTGCTATTCTTATATCTTGAAAGAAAAGAAACACACAGAAGTTAATTACACTTCCTCACGATTACTCTGCTCCAAGCCAATCTGGGGCAAAGTAGAGTCCTCCAGGCGCTTTTTTCCCATGCGGGAACTGAGTTTCAGGAGCTAATTGGTGTTCAAGAACCTCAAGGAGTTGTTGCAGCATTTCTTCATTAAGACGAATTGTCACTGCTTTATTCTTCAAATCATATCGAGTATCATCGGAAACATCTGGTTCGATCTGAACAACCAACCAAATTAACCACTCAAACTCCGCCTTCTTCTCACGAGCATACCGCACCACATCAACATCCTCAGGAGGATTACAAAGAAACTTCCGCGTACTTTTACCATAGGTTTTGAAATCTTCGTGCATAGATCGTAAAGCATCCTGGATAGTTTTCAGAGCCGCATCTGATCCCATCACGAACACTTCGGGTTGCCACTCCTCTTTTGGCTCATAGCGAAGTCGCCACAAATAAAAGTCCAAATCGGTAAACACCTTTTGTGACGAATCTGTTGTCACTTGTATGTCCTCCTTCTGATAGAAATGAGAGATGAAATGTTAGGGTAGTGGTGAAAGCCATAACATCATGAAGAAACTCCAATAGAGAAAGCCACTAAACATTGCTAGCAGGATAAACGGATAGAGTAGGATTGCACCAACCAGGCTAGTGATGAGGGCCCCACGGGATTTGAGTTTCATTAACAGCGTGTAGAGAAGAAATTTTACCAAGAACATAAAGAATAGGACTAAGCTCATGGCAAAATAGGCCATTGTTGATATTATGAAGAAATTCATTAGAATAAGATACGCAGGCATGTAGCAGACAGTTGTGAGTCCAGTAACGATTAGAATCCGCCCGTAGAGGAAGCGAACCTTCGACCATTTTGAGCGGCGAACTATTGCCCAAAGGATTGCTGCCAGCGGCATTCCCGCAATAATGATGGTATTAATGGCAATAGCGGTGTAATACGTGAGTGCACCCAATCTAAAACCTCTTCCTACTACCTGCATTAATCACAGATATATTTCATACGTTTTCTTGGTTTGCTAGATACTAAGACGACAACATAGCATCCGAGTCCAAACCCTTTGGTGCCTTAAACTGGACCTTCACCGAATCAAGTGGTTCACCGAGAATCACGGGATCCAGTGAACCATGATCATACTTACTTGCTTCAACGACATGTCGGATACTTTTTGGATCAAAACCCATGACTCTCAACATCGTCGCGTCTACCGAAGCAGCCTTATGCCCGATAATGAATGTGTCAAGTGCCCGAGTTTTTGGACCGTTCCATCCTTCTACGCCCACACGTGCATCAATGACACAAAGGCTAGGTGGCACCAGCCGGGCTAAATCTACAATGACTTCATTGATAAGCTTGTGATAGACCCCCTGATCTTTGCGTGGAAGAAAACCAAACAGATTCTTTAGAGCCCCGGTAATGAACGTGAGGTAATGAGTTTTCGCTTGGGCTACTGAGATGACATAGCCTGGACGTACAAGAACATCAGGAAGTTCAGGATTGGTGAAATAATCCCCCTCAAAGGCCACCATCTCGGTGGGACTTTCACTCAGATTTACACACGTCACATCGAAATTCTGACGTTGCCGATCCTCGGCTAATGTTGAATACCCGAATTTATCAAAGGCTTTGCTCACCCATTTACTCTGGCTATCTGATTCAACAATCCGAATTGCTAAACTGGGATTTTCGCGGAGCAGGAGATTCACAACAGCCTCAATTACCTTAACGCTGGTAACAGAATATCCAGTGCCATCCGAAATCGTACAGATATTAGGTTTGATAATCACCGGCGATTGAAGATTGCCAAATCCCCCGATGAATTTCAATCCTTCATCCAGTGACTTTTCAAAATCTGGGGTCGCTTTCACTAAGGCAACATATTCCATGGCTAATGCACATTTCACCAGTCTAAATAATCATTTCTTATTGCTAAAGTGAATGAATTATCAAAAATCCATTGTACAAGTGATAATGATTTAATGATGCCTTCTTAACAATGGATTTCATCATTCATCTCATGGAATGATTAGGAATCAGAATAAACTGGAGTTATCTGAACAATGGGATCAAATGAAACAGCATCAACTCTAACACTAGTTGGCGTGATTTTAAATTTGCTTGCTGCATTTGGCTTTATAGCCATCCTTGCTATAGCTCTTATCCCCGTATTAATGTGGGCACCCGAAGCAATTGGATGGGTTCTATTGGGAATAGGAATATTTCTCATCCCAGCCACTATCATAGGCTTGATCTTCGGGTTCATTCCCCTCATGTGGCGACATGAACCTCAACAACATAAGGTTGGACTCATCATCATCGGTGTTTTTTCACTCTTCTCGATTGGAGGGCTTTTCCTCATAATCGCTGGAGCCATTGCCGAAACGGAAGGAGCATAGCAAGAATCATTGAATCATCGTGGGTCAAATAAACCCAACCCCCTCCCTTTTTTTATCCCAGACAGAGGACAGAATCGATTTTCGGTTCAAGAAATCAGGTCAACAAAAACCTCATTGAATAGGATTATGATTGGGGACGACTCCAACTCTCATTAAAGCTCTCTATTTTTGGGAACCTCATTGAAATAAAGAGCATCAATCACAATTCTTTTGTAGGCTTGATTCAACTGAACTATACGTTTCTCGAAGACTGGGTGGATCCTGTTATGCGGAAGAAGTGGAAGAAGAAGCGAGCGCGGAAGATGCGGCGCAAACGCCGTCGGAGTCGCAAGTAACGGGTTATTTCTAAGGATTGCGTAGATTTGATTTAGACTGGTTTTAAGTCGAGAAACCTTAATAGGCGTGTTTTTTGAGAGACAAGCTTACTAACTAGCCCCTTTAGGAATGAGATACAATGGGACGTAAACTAATCGGACTTACTATCGGATTCTTTCTCACCATCTCAATGGCTTATTTCCTGTTTCCCACTGGCTACACTGACCTACTCCTCTGGCTTGCCCCTTATTTTGGGCCATGGTTCCGCTTCTTTTTGATGTATCTGAACATGTATTTTGGCCATCCCCTCATGTATCCAACTGTGTTAATCGCTTGGGTAACAATTGGATTTGTTGCCGGACTCTTTGTCCGTAGCCTCTGGGGTGCCATTCCAGTCGCTATGGTCATCTCCACTCTGACCTTCATTATGATGCTTGTTGGATTGGCTGCTGCCTTTCTGCCCCTCCTCCTCTCAGGGGGTTCAGGCAGCATTGATTTCATGTCAATCTTATTCACTATCCCCCCTGATGTTTCGGTATTCAATATTCTAAATGCCCCTGTTATCGGACCTATATTGAACGCCGTTACTGGTGGACTCGGAGATATCACCGGCGGCGGCATGACAGATCCAACCGCTTTCATGGGCGTACTTCAAAACATCCTCTTAGGGACACTTGTCCTTCCAGCTGCATTAAACTTCATCATTCTCACCGTCGCTGCAATCATCGGAGGTCTCATCGGACGCTCCTTCTTCCCACCAGATTGACACCAAAGGAGACGATAAAAAAATGAAACGAATCAAAACTCATCATTCACTCCTCTCAGCACGACCAACAACCTTAACCCTCTTCGTCGCATCGATCGGGATCCTACTCCTTCTTAGTGCATTTATGCTGATTTTTACTCTGAATGCACCAATTGGTTCTACCTCGACTGTCACCCTCTCCTCAGGTGTTCCAACGAGCTCGCCAATGCCATATTCTCATCTAGCTCAGGATTTCACGTTGGAAGGGGATGCAGACATGGCAGCATTCATCGTTGATGATGATGGCTCCATGACCAGCACTATTTTGGCTGCTGGGGATGTTGGCTCTTGGAGCACAGCTGCTCCTTACTATTCAGGTTGTCTAATGGCACTCAGCATCTTTCGATGGGGTGACTACTTAGACGTTTTCACTGGACTCTTTTCCTTGATCACCAATGATACCTCTGGAGGCGGCTCCGAACTGGACATGATGATGGGGATTCTCGATCTCTTGCCTCCTAATGCGATCCTCATGATTTTCGGAGAAGGTGACTCCGCTCAGATTGCTGCTGCTGCGGATTCCATTCACCTCGACTTTGAAACGACCATTGGTGTTGATTTCAGCCATGTTTTCGGATTACTCCTCCCAATTCCCAACATGACCCTCGCAATCCACGCCTACGGCTACTTTGGCGAACCTGGTTCATTAGATCCCATAGAAATTCAAGGTCGTGACCGTTTCCAAGAATACATGGCAGCCCTCGGAGCAACTCGGGATGGTGCTTCTGACCTAGTCACCTATGCCTTGGCCAATGATTCGATTGGTGGCGTAGGAATGGCTGGATTCCTAAATCTAGGAGTATTCAGTCCCAGCTCTACCCCCATGAAGTCATCAATGCAACTAACTGGAAGTCTCACCGTCGCAGCATGGGCAAGTAAACACTTAGACAAATTCTATGGTCGCGAAGAACAAGAATTCAACGTCAACGAATTTGTCGCCCGCACTGGCAACATCACTATCGGTAGTCTGGATGCCTTTGAATTCACTATGATCTTCCCTGGCGGTGTCAACATCACTTGGTATACTCCTCCTGAGATGACGAACACTACCTCGCCTGAAATGGTGATGGTTCTCCAGTCCACCGCACATTGGCAAAACACATCGTCGGTAAGTAACATTATCGTTAGGTTTGAAGGCGATTTCCCGCCTGGACTCTCCGTCCGGAAATCCATAACTCCCGTTATACCTGTTGGAGGGACGGCAACCGTAACCATCACCCTCACAAACATCGATCCCAACCAGACAGTGACCGATATATATCTTGATGACTCCCATGCTTGGGACGCATACCTGAACTTACCCTACAGTAGAATCGATATCACAGGTAGTGCAACCGCAAACTATACTAGCCTATCCCCAGGTGAAAGTGTAACTCACACATATGAAGTTACCATTACAGGTGAAGGTGGATATGTCGCTCGACCCGCGAATGTGACCTACGTTGATGACATCCTCCGCCCATGGGAGAAGACCAGTAACCAAGCCTACGTCAGAGTCAGCTATACTAGCCTTATCGAATTTCTCCTCCTCATCCTCCAAGACATTCCATGGTCAATACCCGTTCTATTGATAGTGGTTCTAATGGGCATCTATGGTATCTACTGGCTAATCACACGCACCCTCGGTGTTTTCCGAAGAGGTGAGCGAGCCCCGTCACCTGCGGCTCCACCGGCTGAACCGAAAGTAGAATTTGAAAAGGAGTTACCACCACCGCCTGATGAATATGGGCCTCCTGCCAAAGGGCCTCCAGAAACCACCTGTATCAATTGTGGTTCTCCCATTCCACTGGGCGTAGGATTCTGTCCAGCCTGTGGGACCAAGGTCTCCGAATAATAACTCTAGATACCCCTCCGCGGAGGGGTCTCTTCTTTTTTCTACTTCTGCATTCACTGGTTCCAGAATTAGAGAAAGTCTTTTACTCAACAAACCGCCTATCTCTCTTTAGATAAGAAACTGGATGGAATCCCTTCATGGAACTACGAAGCACAGGCATCAGCGGATTAGATAAGCTTCTCCGAGGTGGCGTTCCCGCCGACGGACTCACATTGCTGCTTGGCGATGCTGGAACGGGAAAAAGCCTTCTCGCTCACCAATTTCTCTGGGAAGGCGTCCACAAAGAGGAAAATAGTGTTTTTATCCTCACGGAAACTCACCGAGAAGCTATTACGCGCCTATTTATGGACTTTAACTGGGATATCACGAAATACGAGGGCAAAAACCTCCGCATTATCGAAGGCTTCACATTCAGCTATCCCGACTTCCTCGCCAAAATCGAAGAAGAAGACCGCGAGTTCACCCTCTCTGCCCTCAACCTCGACAAACTTATCCACCTTCTCACCACCGCATCCATCCAACTTGGTGAAAACGGACGCTGCATCATCGACAGCATCAGCGATCTCTTCATCCTTCTCGGCAATGACATTCGTGTCCTACGCTTCCTCCGTCGTGCCAAGGTCTTCCTCGCGGGTGAAAATTATAGCACCATTATAACCCTTGACCCCCAGACCCAGGGAACCGTCGCTACACGTGCTGCTATGCACATCGCTGATGGCATTATTGAGATCCGACTCCGTGAAGGCAAAGCCGACGAAGGGCTTCAACGGGAAATACGCGTACGAGCCATGCCGCAAGGCCATGACAGCGCCTGGCACTCACTGAACATCACGCCCAAAGGTTTAGTCATTGATGTAAAGTAATATTGAGTGCGATCTGTATCTGTTTTTTTGAGATTCCGCTCTGATTTAATTTTCAAACAAGATAGGGAACTTTTGGTATATTATATAACTATATGTTCTATTATATTCTTTAATGTTAAATAGTATTTTTTATCTATACGAAACCATCACTTATTTTCCATTCAAAGAAAAACTATTATGTTAATTTGTATAAATTATTGTAAATATGTATAGATAAAAACAGTAGTTAAAGGTACTCGCATTAGTTTTCTACACATCGAAATAGTATAGATTATTATTATACTAATAGAAATAGGGTAAAAATATCTTTAGATGATTCAGTTGAAAGTGAATATCAAAATATTACAAAAAATTGAAAGCAAATAAGCCTTTGAAGTTCTTCTTTTCGATTCAGAGATCAGTCGCCACCCGCCAATCGGGCTAGCGCAACCTTGATTTCATGACGAACAATGAGCTCTGGTTCTGATTTTAGTCTCCGAGTCAGGGCTTCTTCCGCTCGCATCTCACCGAGTTCGCCTAAGGCCTTGGCAGCAGCCTGACGTACATATAAGTCCGAATCTTGTAACCGGTCGATCAGGGGGTCCACGGCTTTCCAGTCACCCATCGCGGCTAACCCTTCAACTGCTGCTTTGCGAACATAGATGTTATCGTCCTCGAGGGCTGCGATTAAGGCATCCACCGCTTCGCGATCCCTGAGTTCAGACAGTATTTCGATGATTGCTCGTCGGACTTCAGGATCCTCGTGCGATAAATCTTGGACGAGTGCTTCGACCAGGTGTTGGTCACGTAGTAACTCTAATGATTTTGTTGCAGCAACTCGGACCGTGCGGTCTGTGTCAGCTAGGGCCGCTACCAGTGCGTCAGTCGCCTTTGGATCGCTAAGATGTCCAAGTGCCTGTGCTGCTTCTGCTCTTTCTGTGGGGTTTGGGCTCTTCTGGAGCGTTTTGATCAGCTCTTCAATTTTGACGATTTCTGACATGGGGGTCACGATAATGAGTTGTTGGTGAGGAGTCGGTGTGAATCCAAATCTAGCATACCTACTCTTAAAGGCTAAGGATTTTCTGCTGTAAGTCCTTGCATCGAGTTAAAAGGGTGTACTAACATAATTAGTTATACTACTGAGCAATATTATTAACATTTTTACTATTCTTTTTAATAAATAATTAGGGATTTTCTGAGAATGTCACTTACGTTCCATTTATCGAATAATTAAATTTTTTACTTTATCATATTTAGTTATTTTTATTTTATTTTTGGACGAACTTTATAATTGAATATTTTAACAAAAGCGCTATCACTCACTTTCTTCAGAGCGAATTAATGTAACAGATTGTATATAAAATAATTGTCTAGTGAATAATATTTTCACGTAAAACAACTGAACGCTTGCTTAGGAAGCGAAATTCATTGTTATGATTTTACAGAAAGTAGTGGAGAGCTAGGATTGAAACCCTAGCTCTCCGTGCAAGGAATTGGGGTTAATAGGCTCCCTCGGGTTCAGATTCGGCGAGTGGATGAGTACGTTGAAAGACGGCTCGTTCGTGGGCCAACGAGACGTGGGTATAGATCTGTGTGGTAGCTAGATTCGAATGACCCAGGAGTTCCTGTAACACCCGGACATCAGCTCCTCGTTCCAGCATGTGTGTGGCAAATGAGTGGCGTATTGCGTGTGGTGTAACTTTAGAGGTGATTCCGGCCCGTTTCCCAATGTCTCGGACGGTTCGTTGAACGGTAAGAGGGGAAAGGCGTCGGTTACGACGACTTAGGAAAAGGGGTCCTTCTGCGGGTCTGTATTTGACATATTCCATAATCGCATTCATTGCCGGGACGGTCAGCAACACTATACGTTCCTTATTCCCTTTTCCGCGAACCCGGATTGTGCTCTCACCGAAGTCAATATCTTGGATATTCATGCCACATAACTCCGATACGCGCACACCGGTGCTATACAAGACTTGGAGAATCGTATAGCTGCGGATGGCATTTTTTTCCGAGTTCTGAGCGGCCCACAAGAGGCGTTTTACATCCTCTGGTGAGATGGCTCGTGGGAGGCTTTGACCGAGTTTGGGTGTCGCAAGACCAACGGTGGGATCTTCGGGAATCAATTTCTCTTGATTGAGAAACCGAAAGAATGATCGCAAGCAAGCGAGTTTGCGACGGATGGACGAATTGGCATACCCCTTGTTAGTCTTTAGATGGGTCATAAACATCCGGATATGATGAGATCGAATATGCGCTGGTATCGTCCCAATATAATTGAAAAACATCTCCAGGTCGTAACGATACACCCGAGACGTTTCTAAGCTACCTCCCCGCTCAATAGCCACATACTCAGCGAAGCGATCAATCGCCTCTGTAACAGACAACGTATCTGACTCGGGGAACTTCACGGAAAAACCTTTAGTACTCATAGAAAGTGTCACCTACAGAACAAAGGACAAACTTCGATTTACCCTCAGAAATTTAACCGTGGGTATTACCTACAGCTAGTTAGTTCTCTGGAATTTTCCGAGAGTTTCTCACCATTTCAAGACCTTAGAAGCCCGTTTACCAGCCAATGACGTAAAAACATGGTTCAAACTGAAAAATCAGGGCTACAAGGAATAATCAGCTCCTTCACCGATGAGTTGAAGGCATTTGAAAAATCCACCAAGCTCTCAGGCTTAAATACAAGGTATTACCAGCTTTCTTAGGGAGAATTCTTCCAACCATTAGGTACTCAAAACGTCTCCAGCGGGGTGATGCGATGAGCTCAGAAGCGGACAACAACATGCTCCTCGACGGCATAGCTGAGTTAATGCTCCTACCCATCCAAACCGGACAAGCCAAAAAAGTCGAAGCCCAAATCATACTCGAAGTCGATGAAAAAGACGGCAAAATGAAACTCAGCGCCATGATCAACAGTGCAAAAGAAAAGAAGTAAAACTCAACTAGCTCCCAACCAAACGGTTCAGAGTAGCTCTAGGCTTTGCTAATGCCCTTAGGACAAGCACGTACACATACACCACAGACATGCGCACCATACTTCTCGTTATTTTTCCGAGTAAACGCTGCACAACGATTAGCATCCAGCAACATTGACCGATTAACGTTAATTGACCAATTAACGCCTTTAATTGCCCCCACTGGACAAGCCTCCACACAAACCTGACAATCTTCACACTGACTTTCTTCAATCGGCACACCCACTGGGAGGGGGGCATCTGTGAGAATCGAAACAAAACGAATACGTGGTCCTACATCAGGAGTAACTAATAACGCACTTTTACCAATCCAGCCTAAACCAGCTCTGGTGGCCAACATCTTATGGGAAACATGCCCGGCATGACGCTTCCTATCAATTACCTGTGACGAAGGAATTGGAAAAAACCGATATCCAGACGGACGCAGCAGCTGCATCACTTCGATTGCCAAATGATCGAGGTAGCGATTCAGCGCATGATAATGATATGCATACAATTTCGTAGGACCAGTGATGAGTTCGTCGACTATAGGATCTGATAACCTCACGGCTATGCTAATGCCCCCAGTCAGCCCTGCAAATCGTTTAGAAAGTAAAGACTCAAGATCTGCAAAGCCTACAAAGGCGACACGGTGTTCCAGATACTGCTCCAGTTTGGATGCCCAATCACGAAAAGACATCATCCATCATCTGTCTAGTTCCTACTGCACTTCATATGCGAATCTCTTCACCAACTTTCAGATCACGATATGCATTAGGGAAGGCTTGTCTAAAGGCTTCTAAGCTAAGAGGGGAACTATCATGGGGAGATAAGGCGACAACCTTCGGTTTTCGCTGCTTTAAAAGGTCAATATTATCGGTTAATTCTCCCCTCGTTATCTGCTCCCAAGGCACTTTTCCCGTCCCAAAATACTTGTACGGACTCATCCCCGCTATATCAATCGGGCCTCCTTCCACCGGGTAATGTAACCCACCAATAATCCCATAAATCGGCTCATCAAACAACGCCTCCGTTCGTTCCAAAATCTTCGGCAAGGTTTGATGTCCACACCCTACAATCACCACAATTCCCTTATTCTCAACGTTTACAGCCAAAGCCTGCTCATATTCAATGCCAGACGAAACTAAGAACATGGCATTCGAAATGCAGCCAATCGTCGCCACACCCCTACCCACAACCGTGGGATCCTTAGTATGGAGGGGAGTGATCCCAGGATATTTCAAGGGCACAGGTGTAAAAACACGCTTCCCTCTTAAATCGCCTTGCGTGCCACTTAGGGAGAATGTTTTCTTCTCCACCCACTTCCCTCCACCGGAATGGTCCCCGTGATGATGCGAAATCACAATAGAATCAATCGAATCAACCTCAATCCCTAATTCCTTCATATTTTGCAACAATGGAGAGGGATCCTCTTGCATGATGTTTAAACCCATGTCAAACAAAATCGTGTTCTCATCAGTCAGCACCAGATACGATACTCCTAACTCCCTCCGAAGATTTGACGAACTCACATGCCAATCAATCAACGGCAAAATCGACAAACTCTGAGTCGAACCAATATCAGTAAACTTCGGATACGACGTCTCCTTCCATTCCTGAGCTGCCTGCTTTTCACCCGATCGAAACGCCTTCAACCCCTTGGCCAATTCCTTATCCTCAAACAGATAGCTAAGTGTGACCTTAATGCCTTCCTTGACAAACAGGGCGAGAAATTGCTCCACAAGGATCTTCGGTGGCAATAATGCCTTCTTAAACTCAAACACAACGCATCCTGAGATTCCATGCACAGGCTCTGGAAGTGTTGATGGTGGCACGATGAACTTCAGTTCTTCAATCTGGGGAACTCGTTCATTCCATGTTTCGATATAACTTTCCAGTTTCTCAGGAGGCACTTCAAAAAACGCAATATATCGCATAGACAATACACCTCTACCATTTCGGTGAGGACATAAATAACCTGTAACTCGTGTAGCTATGTACCTAACTGTATCAAATAATTTCGTTTCTGTCTGCTCGAAATGTGAGTGGGGAAATCCTGACAGCTTTTCGCTATTTTATTGGATGTAACTCCTGATACACAAGATTAGACTTGCCTAAAAAGCAAAAACCAAGCACTATCTGAAGAATACCTAAACCAATTACTCCTTCCCTATAGTTCATTACGAATATCCACATGCCCATTAGCTGCTCTAGCGGAGTCAAACTCAAGTACCGGAAGAACAGCGTCCATCCAATACCTACAAGGATAATGCAGATACTCATCAAAAGAATCCATTTGACCTCTGAATAGATACCAGTAAGTAATCCTTCCATAATCATGAGGTAGATTCCACAAAACCATGAAATCACACTGACAATACTAAGGACAGGCAGCCCCCACATACAAAACTCTGTGAAGACAGGAAAAAGACGGAAAAAGGGGCTTGGCACAACCATCAAAAAATAGTTGGCAACGATAGGGAGTAAGGACCCAAAGAAGAAAATCAGATAGCCTCTGAGAATCTGCTCAGTAACTTCATACGAACAACTCACTTTTTTCAAACCCAACCACCTCACTTATTCCAATCAACATCTATGTTTTAAAATTGATGTGAAATCAGCATTTTACTTCATAACACAGAATTTTAGTGTGCAAACTTGAAAAGGGAGATTAAATATGCCTTCACTCGGTCTATGAAGGAGATATGCCTATGGCCTGGACTCAACGTAACCAATTACTCGTCGCCTGCATCATTGGGGCCATCATCGGTGTCATCTGCAGCTTATTCTTTAACAACATTTTCTGGCTTCCCTTAATGATCATGGTTGCCGGACTCGTCAGTCTATTTTGTAAATCCGCCGCTGACATCCCACCCGAAGAAGAAAGTAAATTCTTTGATCAATAACTTAAACCAAGTCTCCTAAACGGCTAAACATTTTAACAGAATAGAATGCTGAGTAATGAAAGGTGGAGCCCATGTCACAATCTACAAATCCAATCAACTGGTTACGTGGACTATTTCTGGGACTTGTAGTTGGAATACTGTTGGGAGTACTTTCTCTGCTTTTCTCTCAGTGTCTCAGTTGTTTCGTCATCCTGTTTGCCCTTGGGTTTGTCATTGGCTTCACTGTTGGAGCTTTTCACCTTCGAACCGGATAATATCGCATGATAAAAGTGCAAGTTCTCCTTCTACCATGCCGTTTACCCTGCTTCGAAGCCTTTTTTGGCACTAACTTAAGCTTTAATACATCCTAGAGTAACTTCACACCCAGGAAGTGATTGCCATGAGTCGATTCTCGAAATACACCACGGGCATAATCATTGGTCTCTGTTTTGCTGTCGGTTTATGGGGATTCCCCTACATCTTCGTGAACTCTATCTACCTAATTTTCGATTTTGTTGTATTTGGTGGCTTAATGCTTGACATCCTCGCACTTGTTCTTTTGGTGGTGGGGTTCATTTTAGGATTCATCTCCGTGGTGACCACCAGCGAAACTTCCAGCTACTAACACCTGCCAATAGGTTCTTTCAAATTTCATAGTCATGAATTGTGAAAGCTTAAATAGGTAATTTAGGTATGCCTAAAATAACAAGGTGAATCAGTATGACACACAAACACCACACCGCCGGTGAAGCCCCCCACAACCACACCATTCAATATGGACTCCTCGTCGGTTTCTTAATCATCTGGATCCTTGACTCCTTCATCCTCCGAATCACCGCCTATGTCTACATAATGCCCTTCTTCTTCAACATCTTCCTCGGCATTCCCATCATCATCGCAGGCATCTACCTAGCCTCACGTTCCCACATCGTCTTCGAAACACCTGAACCCCAAATCGTTGACACCGGTCTCTATAGTCGCGTTCGACACCCCATGTACTTAGGATCCATTCTCCTTTACGTGGGATTTTGGGTCACCACCCTTTCACTTCTAACACTTATACCCCTCATCGCGGTTCTAATCGGATACAACTACTTGGCCAACGCTGAAGAACGAATACTCACCGAACAATTTGGCGACGAATATCTTGAATACAAGAAACGCGTTTCCAAATGGATTCCACTTTAGATTTCTGCATTCAAGAACTGTTTCACATCCTTTGATTACAGCAAAAACTTCCCATTGATTTCAAGATTCTGTATCCCGAAAACGGTCCTGTTCCCGGTGAAGCGCCTTTGCAACAATGAAATGCGAGGTTCGAACCCCTCGAGGTGCAGTGTCGGATGCATCAACAATCGGGTCTTTTCGCAAGATTTTATACAGTTGTACCCCGCCTCCCGCAACAATCACCAGTAAACATGGAAAGAAGCTAGCCACGAAAATGATCGAATACAAAGTATTCAAAATGAACGCGTTCAACCAGATTTCCATGAACCAGACAAAGACTAACTGCGATATCCAAAACATTGGAAGCATAAACCCGATTACCAAATTAAGAAATGCTAAGGCAATTAACTGAAGGGCGTTATCGATAATGTAGCCGGCAAGGTTATGCCAGGCTTTAGCAAAAATGTATCCAATGCTGCCATGAATCACCATAAAAAATGGGCCTAACCAATAGTACCAAAACCTCAGATCCAGTAGAGGAACGGGTGTAATTATTCCAAGCATAAGATTCACGAAATTAAAAACTAAAGTGAACACGCCCAAAGACATCATGAATCCACTCAAGCCCACCTGGATAACCACAGCGACCCATACATAGTATCTCCCCATTTTTGGTGTACGAGGGTCATCCCAGCGTTGCCTCAAGGAGCTAATGGTGCTTCCACCTCCACTATTTCTAGCCAAAACCAGGGATTAAAGCCTTACGAACCCGACCTAAACACCCAACACCTGACCAACTTGCACTTTCAACCATCATCTAACGGGCGTCTCGGTTTAATCTTCCTCTGGATGCATCCGTGACCACACAATACCCACACAAACAATAATGAAAATTACCACAAAAAGCCCTTCAACCCACACAATCTGCCCCCAAACCATTGCGACCACTATCAAAATGATGAGAAAAATCACCACATACAACAACGGACGTAACCGTCGCGGCCAACGTCCCATCGTGTCCGGAGGCGGTGGAGGAGGAATGTGCGGGGGAATTGCCAAAATCACTATCCTATCAACCCTACTCTTTCCATAATTTTTTCTTCAAAATTTTAGGGCTACCCCATTCTTCTCGAAGAATACTGTACACCGAAGTATCCCACCATTTTCCCAGACTATAAAATAGTCTTCGGAGCACCCCCTCTTTTTTAAACCCGTTTTTCTCCAACACCCGTTTCGAGGCAACATTTTCTTCCGCAATAAGAGCTTGAATCCGGTCAATTTCCCGCAGCAGGTACAAATAATCTAAGATTATCGCTACTGCTTCAGTACAGTATCCTTTTCCACGTCCTTCAGGTGTCACCATGTACCCGATTTCCGTCGACGACGCGTAACCGCCATAACGGGTTTCGAAATAGGTGATCCACCCCGATTTCGTTGCTTTTTTGGATTCAATGATGAAAAGTGCGCTATCCGGTGACGGTTCACTGAGTCTTTTTTCGATGTGGCTTACAGACAGTTGTGGGGCAAGGAAAAATTCACCGACAAATTCCTGATTATTCATCCACGCCGCATAGGTGGGGATGTCTTCCTTTTCGAGGATCCGCAAATTGACTTTTTTTCCCTCTAGCAAAGTGACACATCCTTGGGGGCATTTAGTCCTGATGTCGCCTAAAATCGTATCGAAATCCTTTGGTAAACCTTGTCTTAGTGTTACTATGAAGTGAAATAGATGTTTCACATCATATTCTTTCATCGGGTG
>JAEOSK010000059.1 GCA_016840405.1 Candidatus Hermodarchaeum yapensis | reverse complement strand
ATCAGGAATACGACAAAAAGGATGGTTGCCGCGACTTTCAGTTTAAAGGCAAGACTGGGATTATCCCTTCGACCTGATATTGAGAAATGAGCAAAAAACGTGACGAGGAGAGATCCGAAGGTAATGATACCCAAAACCACTCCAAGAATTTGTCCCAACATTACAAGTTGCCATATGATAAATCCAATAATCAAGCAGCCAATAATCACCCCAATGGCTAGGTAAAAGCAGCCCTCACACTCAAATCCGGAAAAACTAACAGACTTCTTCTTCTCTGATTCTGCCATGGATTAAGCCTCGCTCTTGGAGCAGATTAGGAATAATTGGTGAAACCATAGATCCCACACTTACTTCTGATAGTCCATACTATTTGCTTGAATTAATAGATATTGATTAATTGGTACATCGAGTAGCCAAAGCTTCAAAGCTTACTCGTGTTGCAAAAAGAAGAGGAGGCAGGAAGAGGGTTTAGTCCTTCCCTACAAAAGGGTGGTTAGACCCGTTCTTTGATGAGCTTTTCGACAACCGACGGATCTGCAAGGGTTGTCGTGTCACCAAGATCTTTGGTTTCACCTGCAGCGATTTTCTTGAGAATCCGTCGCATGATTTTACCGCTTCGTGTTTTGGGTAAGGCATCCGCGAATTGGATTTTGTCTGGAGTTGCGATGGGTCCGATTTCTGATCGGACGTGCTTGCGGAGTTCTAGGCGGAGCTCATCCGTTTTTTCGAAACCCATTTTCAGGGTTACGAAGCAGTAGAGGGCTTGGCCTTTGATGTCGTGGGGGAAGCCAACGACGGCGGCTTCAGCAACTGATTGATGTGAAACCAGTGCGGATTCGATTTCGGCGGTGCCCATGCGGTGACCAGAGACATTGACGACATCGTCGATGCGTCCGACGACCCAGAAGTATCCGTCTTCGTCCTTGCGAGCGCCGTCCCCAGTCATGTAGAAGGGTGGAAAGGTTTTGAAGTAGGTGTCTACAAACCGTTGATGATCACCGTAGACGGTTCGCATTAAACCGGGCCAGGGCTTCTTGATAACAAGGTAACCGCCTTCGTTTACACCGACTTCTTGTCCGGATTCATCTACTATCATGGGCTCAATGCCTGGAAAGGGAAGAGTCGTTGAGCCAGGTTTAAGTGCTACAGCACCGGGAATCGGTGTGAGGACGACACCACCAGTTTCGGTTTGCCAGTAAGTGTCAACAATGGGAGCTTTACCTTTTCCCACAACTTGGTGATACCAGAGCCAAGCTTCTGGGTTGATGGGTTCACCCACTGAACCGAGAAGTTTGAGGCTGCTGAGGTCGTGTTTGGTAACCCATTCGTCTCCGTGGCGCATGATGGCACGGATGGCAGTGGGTGCGGTGTAAAATTGGTTAATCTTGTATTTTTCGACGATTGCCCAGAAGCGGTCGGGTTCAGGATAGGTCGGAACACCTTCGAACATCACGCTAGTAGCACCTGCGGCGAGTGGACCGTAGATAATGTAGCTGTGACCTGTGATCCAGCCAATATCGGCGGTGCACCAGTAGATGTCTTGGGGATGATAGTCAAAGATGTATTTGAAGGTGGTCATGGTGTATGTGAGGTAACCCCCGGTGGTGTGTAAGACACCTTTGGGTTTACCTGTTGACCCAGAGGTGTAGAGGATGAAAAGGGGATCTTCTGCGTCCATATGTTCAGGTGGGCATTCGCCTTGAACGTCAGGATCTTCCATTAGTTCGTGCCACCAGAGGTCCCGGTTTTTCTTCATTTCAACATCGATGCCAGTACGTTTGACGACGATGCTGTATTTGACCTCGGGGCAATTTTTGAGGGCTTCATCCGCGTTGGTTTTCAAGGGGATGGTTTTACCACCGCGATAGCTGCCATCGCTGGTGATGAGCCCTGTGGCGTCACCATCAAGAATACGGTCTTTTAGACTGTCAGCACTGAATCCACCAAAAACGATGCTATGAACTATGCCTAGACGAGCGCATGCTAACATGGCTATGGCCAGTTCAGGAATCATCGGCATGAAGATAGCTAATCGGTCGCCCTTTTTGTATCCGAGTTTTTTGAGGACGTTGGCGAATTTACTTACTTCTTCATGGAGTTGCTGGTAGGTGAAGGTCACATTTTGATTTGGATCGTCACCTTCCCAGATTATCGCGATTTTATCTTTATTCGCGCCCTTTACATGACGGTCAAGGCAGTTGTAGGTGGCGTTGAGTTTACCGCCTTTGAACCAAGTGTGTCGGGCATCTGCTGGGTCCCAAGTGTGCACAGGACCAGGCCATTTTTCGAACCAGTCAAGTTGTTCAGCTTGTTTCGCCCAAAAGGCTTGGGGATCTTGGATGGATTCTTGATAGATTTTACCCAGCTCTTCCATGTTTTTAATGTGGGCTTGTTTGCTGAAGGTCTTTGGGGGTGGGAAGACCCGTGATTCGGTTGATGTAATCTCAATCTTGCTCAATGCTTGTCACCGGTTAATGTATTCACAAGCGTATCGTTTCAGGGGATATAGATCTGTTTCCCCATAGAAACGAGAGTTCCCGTTGTTATGAGCGGGAATGGGTTTCGGTGCCGGAAGGCGCTATTTAAAATTTACCGTCACACAGGATACAATATATTTAGAAGAAATATCGCAACCGAAACCCAGAAAAGAAAAAAACGTCCGCGATGGTGTTAAGGTAAGAAAGATGAAAAAGGGAGATTACATTGTGATCGCACTGTTCGTTACCGCCAATTGTGTGGGTGCCTTGTTATGGGGTTTATACTCCCATCCGTTTTCAGTTCTCATTCTATATTTTTCAACTCTCTTTGTAATAAGGTACTGTGCTGATCGATACCCATGGTGGAAGAAGAAAAACGAAAGAGATACCGAGGATGGCGCATAAGCGCGTTTCTCTGCCTAACACACCCAGTTGAGTTCACGTCAACTCATTAGTTCGATTTCTAAACAAGGTTTCAGGATCTCATGGCTTGGTTAAAGAAACACCTCTTTTATTGAGTCAGAAGTGCCCAACTCCTTGTTTAAAACTTTGGGAGATTTAGGTGTGATTCACTTAGCATTTCATTAATATTTTTCATAAACCCGAAACAGATATGTAGTGTCGTCAGGCACATGATTTTTAAGGCAATTTACTTCGGGGAAGATGAAAGACATAACCAGTTTGGCAATTAATCCTTGGATAACAAGGTGCTAAATGGTTGAACTGTAATGGTGCCGGAACATGTCTTCGCATGAGCAAGATTCACCAGAAAACGATGAACAAGAGGAGGAAAGCCGGTTTCGGCTATTTTTCGAAAATGCTCCCTTGTACTGCTACATGGTATCACCTCAGGGTATAATCTTGGACATCAATAAATCTGCGTTGAAAGCTTTGGGGTATAAGCGCGTAGAATTAATTGGGAAACACATTCGTACGATTTATACACCAGAATACGAAGAAAGGGTCAAACAGCTGATTCAAGAATGGAAAGAAAATGGGACCCTTATTGATGAGGAACTTGTGATCCAATCCAAGAATGGAGAGCAACGGACCATACTCCTCAATGCAAGTGCAGTAAGAGATTTGGATGACAAGCTCCTATATTCGATTTCAATCCAACAAGACATCACCGAACGAAAAGAAACTGAACGTGCTTTGCAGGAAAGCGAGGAGCGGTATCGCCGTTTATATGATAACCTTTCAGATGGCTTCTTCATCACAGACATGCAAGGAAATATCTCAATGTGCAACAATCAAGGAGCAAAGATGTTTGGGTACACACCGGCAGAACTCCTTGGTCAACAATTTACCATGCTTATCCATCCATATATTCGAGATACCGTTACAACTCTCTGGCAGTCTGCCATTGAATCAGGGCAAACAGATCCGTTGGGTATTGAAGGAAAGGGTATTCGAAAAGACGGAACCTCATTTTTCTACCATGCTACTACTTCGATAATAACTGAAAATGGGGAACCTCTTCACCTCCAATCTCTAATCCGTGATATCACAGAAGTTAAGGAAACTAAAACGGCGTATCAGTCAGCTGTGGAACAATCACTTCAAGGGTTGACCATTATCAAAGATGATGAAATCGTGTTTGCTAACCAGGCGTACGCAGATATGCTTGATTTGCCTTTAGAAGAATTACTTGAATTGAAATTCAGTGATTTCATCGAGATGGTTTACATCGACGATCGAAAAGCTCTCCAAGAGCAATATCAAGCCCGACTTGCAGGGGATCACGATTCATCTCCGTTTGAGTTCCGCATTGTAAGAAAAGATGAAACAACTCGCTGGCTTGAAGCACTTAGCACAAAATTTGAGCTCCATGGTGAACAGGCTATTCAATATGCAATTCTTGATGTGACCGAGCGGAAGAATGCAGAGGAAGCGTATCGTCGCCTTGTGGATCATTCTATGATGGGTTTATTCATTATACAAGACGGCATAGTTAAGTTCACCAATCCTGCGTTTCTAGAAATTAGTGGGTATTCTGAAGAAGATTTGTTGACATTTCAACCTTGGCAAATCTTTGAAATTATTCATCCGGATTATCGAACGATTCCTTGGGAGATGTTACGTGATAGTGTTGATGGTAAACCAGGTCCTTCTAGCGTTGAATTAAAGGGAATTCGTAAAGATGGCAGTATTCGCTGGTTTGATATGTCCATTTCAGTGATCGAGTATCAGGGTAAGCTTGCCTCTCAGGTAACAATTGTTGACATTGATGATCGGAAAATCGCACAAGATGCCATCCGAAAAGAACGAGACCGTGCTCAGCAATATCTTGACATGGCCGGTGTCCTCTTCATTGCTGTGAACACAGAGGGTAACATCACCTTGGTAAATCGAAAAGCCTGTGAGGTTCTTGGCTACTCAGAAAAAGAACTCATGGGTAAGAACTACTTCGATACGTGTATTCCTGAAAGACTCCGTCAAGAAATGAAGGACACCTTTCGCTCTAACATTGTGGGTGAGACTGAACCAAAAGGATTCACTGAAAACCCCATTATAACAAAAGACGGAGCAGAACGAATTGTTGCCTGGCATACAACAAAGCTTCATGATGATGACGGGACCGTTATTGGCGCTTTAACTGCTGGGGAAGATATATCTGAAAGAAAAGTGGCAGAAGTCGCTCTCCGTCGAGAGAGAGACCGAGCACAGCAATACTTGGATGTCGCGGGTGCAGCCTTTATTGGGATTGACTCACAGCAGCGAATCTTCCTTGTGAATCGGAAAGGATGTGATATCATCGGTTACTCTGAAGACGAGTTGATTGGACAGAATTACTTCGAGATGTGTATTCCCGAGCGGTTACGTGATGATATGAAAGAATTCTTTGAAGAGGCCATGACTGGTAAACGACAACTTAGCGAATACGTAGAAAATCCAGTGCTAACAAAAGAAGGAAAGGAACGAATCATTTCCTGGCATACTACTGTTCTTCATGATGACATAGGAAATATTACTGGTATCTTGAGTTCGGGAGAAGATATTACGGAACAGAAAATTGCTGAACTGGCCATGCAAGCTTCAGAAGAAAAATTCCGCACCCTGGTGGAAGACACTGCGGATTGGGTTTGGGAAGTTGACCAGCAAGGACAATTTATCTATTCAAACAATTCGGTCGAAGAAATTCTCGGATACACTGCTGGACAAATAATGGGGCGCATCATTTGGGATTACTTGGACCCTGATGAAGTAATTGAAACAAAGGAATTCTTCTTAGAAAATATCGAAAAGCGGCGACCCTTCAAAGGGTTGGTGAATAACTACGTCTATCGCGACGGAAATACAGTCATCTTGGAAGCTAGTGCTCGACCAATTATCAATGAGGAAGGACAGGTAGTAGGTTTTAGGGGGGTATGTCGAGATATTACCCAGCGGATGCTTGCTGATCAGATTCTGAGACAATCAGAAGCCCGATATCGGGCTTTAGTTGATACATCACCTGATGCCATTTTCCTTACAGATATTGAGGGTAAAATCCTTTTGGCTAATAAGCAAGCATTGAAAATGCTGGGTTATGAGTCCGAAGGTGAACTCCGCGAAAAGATAGCTTTTGATTTAGTTCATCCTGAAGCCCGACAACAGGCAATTGAGGAATTACAGAGAATTGTAGAAGCTAGAATAACTGGAACTCGAGAGCTTCCACTTATGAGAAAGGATGGAAGTATCTTCCCTGCAGGAATAAGTGCATCAGTACTTCTTGACGAGGAAAGTCGTCCGACTGGCATAATAGCGATAGCTCGTGATATAACAAAGCGGAAGGAAGAGGAACAAGAATTATCTGAAGCGAAATCTCGCGCTGAATTCTTTACAGATCTCATGGCTCATGATCTCAATAACATCAACCAAGCTATCTTAACGGCTTTAGAGTTACTACATTTAGATGAATCGATTTCTGAGTCAGTTCGTAAACAAACTGAAGTAGCACTTGAACAAGTGGAACGTAGCGCAGCCCTCATTGGTCGAGTGAAAAAGTTTTCTCGTTTAGATGCAACTCAACCACTATTTGAGGTTCATGATATTGAACCCGATTTTCAGGTTGCTCTTCAATCCGTCAGGCTAGAGTTTTCAGACAAGGCGATTCGTGTGAATACAAATATTCATCCTGGGACTTTCAAGGTCCTCGCTGATGATTTACTCACTGATTTGTTTTACAACCTTTTACACAACGCGGTGAAATTCAATCGACAAGATAAAATAGATATCGAAGCAAAAGTTAGCCCTGATTTCAACAAACGATTTCTTAGGGTTGAAATAATCGATAATGGCCCAGGAATCCCTGATGATTTGAAGGAGCTTATTTTTGCCCGTTATACTAATCGCGTTGGAGAGCAGGTGCAGGGATCAGGAATAGGACTTACACTCGTGCAACAAATAGTCACCCGTTATGGTGGAAAAATTTGGGTAGAAGACCGAGTTGAAGGTGACTATTCTAAGGGTGCAAAATTTGTGTTTCTAATCCCAGTGTGGGAATAACGCGTAGGGATTTTGATTCACGTAGAAAGTATTCAACCAGTATTGTTTGAAGATAATCCTAATAAGTGGAGATTCATCTGCTTGCTTATCGGTTCCTGTTGCGTCGTGCAGCAAGCCAACAAATCAATGAAATTGCAAAGACAAATACACCGGCTAGCACCAACGCTTCTCCCAGGAAATTCAACCCGAGAAGGAATGCAACGCCACCTACAACGAGGACGGTGAATCCGATAACAACTGATAAGGCGATGACAAATCGAGATGACCCAGAAGAAGAGACAGAAACTACATCAGAAGACATGGAAAGACCGACTCCGCGAGCTTTAGTCCTGTATCTGTCTATTGCTATTATTATAACGGTCTTGGTATACTTCCTACCACAACCGTTCGTTTTGGCTATCCCTACTGCCTACGTTTCAGCTGTTCTCCTCAGTTGGATCGGAGTCCCTTCAGTGATTTTTGTTGATTGGGTGCAAGGCGTAGTGTTTGTTGCCGTTACGGGATTCGAACAGTTCCAAATTGTGCGTGAATGTACAGGCATTCAAGTGATTGCTGTGTTTATGGGTTTGATTCTCCCTCTTCCGCGGGGAACTTGGCCGAGAAAAATCATAGCTGTAATTATTGTCACTATCATGTTGTTTGTTGCGAATGTTCTTCGCGTGGTATATGAAATCTGGCTAGTGTATTGGGGTATCCTTCCATGGGAGATTGCCCATTACCCAATGAGTTTTGTGTTGGGCGTCGTTGGAGTGTTTGTACTTTGCATTGTTGCAATATTAGTCGTACCTGGTTTCATCGAAACCTTTGAAGACATGATCTATTACATATTCCCACCTAAACCAAAAGATGAACCACAGGTCGAAAACAACGTAATTGGTTCTGATACACAGACTTCTGTGTCATTCCCAAGTAAAGCAAATTATTTCAAGTCATAAAGGAAAAATGAGTATTAACGCAGAATCTGTTCGAATTACTTCGTCAGGCGTTTAAGTGGTTTCAACTCGTTGTAAACAAGCCAACGAGTGTCAACTTGAATTCCACGGAGATGCGCCAATCGGATTTTATGAACAAGCTGATTCTTTTCTTCTTCATCCTGAATTTCGATTACGCCGTCCACAGAGAAACGCAAAGTATTGACTACTTCTTCTGAATGGACTCCAGTTTCGAGAAGGTACAAACCTGTCACTCCGCGGTCCTTTACACGGGCACACAAGACCTGTAGGAATTTGATCACTGAAAGTGGTGTGGAATATGTCATCAGTGTTGTCAAATTGTCAAGACACAGGTGCCCGTTTTTCATTGCTGTTATGGCTTGTTGAAGTACGAGATTAATGGTGTTAAGGTCATAGAGGTTTTGGAAAGCAAAAGTCTCTTCAGAGGGTCGAGCTGTTACGCAAGAAACACCGTCCACAATATTTAGACTGGAGTTGAGTTTTTTTCCTCCAAACTGACTCATTGTGTCACGAACTTGTATGGGTGACCACAGGGTTGTCGCAAAAAGAGCAGGTTCATCATTTTGCAAACGGTCCGCTAGATATCGAAGGGCAAGAGCGGTTTTCACAACACCAGGAGGCCCAAGAATGAGAAGTTGTGAACCGCGGGGGATTTCCAGTATTCCCTTGGGTGCAAAGTTCACAGTGATTAGATCACTTATTGCTAGCACCTCCTGACAGCGCTATACCCATTTTTTCAAGAACAATTTCATGCCACTGTGTTGTGTGTTGTGAACCGATCAGACTATACATTCGTATGTTCCAGTGTAACGACCCATCAGACCCTTCCTCGACTTTCGTATGAATTGAACCTTGCACGAGTGACCGTAGATTAGTGATCAGTTTATTGTCATGGGCGTGATCTTCGATAACGAGAATGAGGATTTTTTCAAGAGTGGAAATACGTTGCGCCAAGCTATGAACAAAGGTCCGAATCCGTTGTTCGTCAGGGGCAGAGAGGCTTAATCCTGACACAGAATCAAGGATAATTAGCGATCCCGGTTTGAGGAGTTTGGCGTAATCAGTGACAATCAAGTTAACCTCGTTGAGGTTTCCAGGATTACTTACACGTCCCGCAGCGAACGGATCTTTTCGCATTCCAATTCGCCAACTGTAGGCATCGATGAATTGAATTTTATTCTTCTCTGCCTTTGCGGCGAGGGGGATACCGAAGCCGTTTGCATGTGCGATAATGGTCGAGGGTGTATTTTCTGTGGATAAAAACAATGCATCCTTTCCGTTTTTCACGGCTTCGAGGGCAAGCTGGAGACAAAAACAGGTTTTTCCCGATCCTGGTGGTCCAACTAGTGCAATACTCGTTCTTTGTGGGAGTCCCCCCTGGATAATTGGATCGAGAAGCACAGTAACCCCCTCGGTCTTTATGCAAGCTAGCGAACCTCTTTCGAAGCTAGAGCCGAGATAATAATCTAGTTTTCCTGAATACGAAAAAAGGTTTTGGGGACGTTGTGGAACATGAAAAGATTGTTGGATATTCTGAAATCTCTATTATCCATAATCTGGTTCAGCGTTTTCATCCCGTTTCTTCCAAAACCTATTTTTCCACGCTAAGTAATTCAAACCAAAAGAAATACCAATAAAAAAAGCCAGCAAACCGTAAACAAGATTAATTGGTGCGAAAACTAAAGCAGCTATGAGCAAGGCAACAGTTATTGCAATGGCAGCATAATCTGAACGGTTCATTGCCTTTTCCCATTCTGTAAGGAAATCTACATTCGTTTATCTTAAACCCTTCTTTGATGATTGAATGGAGTTTTTAACCCAAAACCAAAACCCACTTTTAATGCAGAACCTTTTGGGAACTCTGTAGATGTTTAGCAAATGTTTGCGGAGAGACGGAAGCCTCTTAAGCCACGGATTTGAGGTCAATACAGTTAGGAGACCATCTAATCGGGGGATTAGCGTGGCTGAAAAGACAAAATCAGGTATT
>JAEOSK010000001.1 GCA_016840405.1 Candidatus Hermodarchaeum yapensis | reverse complement strand
CAACATCTACGGTGGCCAATTCCTCGCTATGATGGTGAAAGACATCCCCGATTGGCTGGACCAGATCGCGAAAGGCAAATTCAAGAACATCCTGCAATGGATGATCGACCACGTGCACAGCAAAGGGAACATTTACTATCCCCAAGACTTAGTCAAGCAAGTTACCGGTGAAGGCTTAAACGCCAAGCCTTTCATTGAATACCTTGAAACCAAATACAAACGCATCTTTGGCATCTAAAACTGAAGATAGAAAGAGAAAAGGGGACCCGTACCCATTTGCCCGAGCCCCAGCAGTTCCAGGGCACGTCCAAGAATCCAAGCAAGTTGCTTAGCGACGGCAAGCAAATGTGTAGATATCCTTAATGATTCGTGCCCGCTGTTCTTTGTCCGTGCCTTCATAATTATTATAGGTGTGCATTTTGTTAATCACCGAAGAATGCCATGGTCAGCGTCTTATAAAAGGCGGACTCACCATTTGGGCTCACTTTCCGAGGTCACAAGTTGTAACTATATGCACATTGTAAAAACTAGGTTTGGCACTGAGTCTCCTCTGTTTGGCAGCATATCTTGAGGCTCATCTGGATTCCAATACCAAATAACTATTGCATCTGCAAGTGGAATAATCACTTATTGTTATATTCTAAAGGCGCTATTAGGAAATATGAGAATACATCACTTCAAGAAAAGATATGATAATATAAATTGAAATCCACGATTTAACCAAGCAGTTTGGTGATATTATGGTCGTTAACAATGTTAGCTTGGAAGTCCAAAAGGGAGAAATCTTTGGCTTTTTAGGTCCGAATGCTGCAGGAAAATCTACGAAAGTAAAGATGGAAGACGGACACGTCGTCTTTGGAGTAGAGGAAGCCGACCGCACCAATCCCCCTATCAATCGTTCACTCATTGAAGCTAGTCTGCATATCGTGGAACTCCGGAAATGTATGCTCAGTCTCGAAGATATCTACTGAAAGTCATCGGAGGTCGATGAACGTATGCTGAAAAAAGCGTGGGTAATGGCTCGTACTGAAATCCGTATGGTCTTCAAGAGTCGCCAAGTTAAATCCATCCCTGTGATGGTTATCATATTCTCTGTCATGTTTTCTATGTTTATGGCGTGGTTTACCATTGCCATGCCTGCACTCCCGGATCCTTTCCTCTACCGTTTAATGATGGCCTCCACAATGGGTCTGGTCGTCGTCATGATGCCGGTGATATTACCCGTAATGATTGCTGCTGATTCCATTGTAGGCGAGAAAGAGCGCCACACCCTAGTCCCCTTACTGGCTACGCCGCTTACCGATTCAGAGCTGTTACTTGGCAAGAGCCTCACCGCCATTGTGCCGGGTTTGGTAGTCGCTTATGCTAACTTCATCTTGGCCATTGGCATAATGAACGGGATGCTCCTCTTTATGGCACCCTTCTTGCTGTGGGTGTGGCCCACTCTACTGGATGTCGTCCAAGCGTTGATTATGCCCCCCCTCTTCTCGGCTCTGGCTGTCGGATTTACTGTCATCATCTCGGGTCGGGTCAGTACGGTCTATGAAGCATATCAAATCAGTACGTTAATAGTTCTTCCCGCAATGCTCGTTCCCTACATTGGACTCCTTCAAGGTTCAGGATTCGATTGGCTAATCCTGAGCCTCGTCGCTGTTATCCTTGGCATTGCGGACTATGCGGTCTTCCGGTTGTCTCTTAACCTTTTCAGTCGTGACCGGCTTATCAGTCGTTTCTAATTGAGAACGGCGCCGTTTGCGGTGGTCCTTGGCTGTCAGAGTAGTAATCATCACAGCCAAACTGATGACGCAGAAGAGTGTGACGTAGAGGGACAAGTGCATCGCTGGAAGGAGTCCCAATTGATATAGGATAATCGGCGCGTTAAGTGTGGCATGTAGTCCCACGGCAGCAAGATAGGTGGCAGGTAACCATCGGCGATACCCCCAGTAACTCACCAAACCGAATAGGCCGTGGATGAAGACGACTTCGAAGCGTTCAATTATGAATCCCTGATAAAAGAACCAAGGGTAGACCGCCAGAAGAGGTTCATATAAAACTACTAATACTGCAACAGCCCAGATTTCACCAACGCCAAAGCCCATTCCGCTCATAACACCCACCGTTCGAAGCCAACGCCAGGCAGGTATCCCTTGGTTTTCTCCAACATCGTGGCGAGTAAAGCAGCGAAGAAAGAGTAGGGAAAGACCTAATAGCTTGACCGCCTCCTCCGTGAAAGGTGCCACAAAAAGGAGTAGGAGAAGCATTGCTTGTATTGGCAATCCAAGCCCAACAATTACAGTGTTCAGCCACGGCTTGACCGTCAAGTTGAGCACCAAACTCATGGGTAATTGGAGCAAGAAAGGAAGGATTGTAAAGGCGGATGTCTTGGAAGCACGCCAAAATAGATAGATAAGTGGAAACGCTATCCCAGTGGTGAGGGCCGCTGCAATAAGTATTCCAACCATGTTTGACACTGTTAATTTTTTAGGCGATCCTCGGCTCTTTAAGTCGAATCATAGTATTTCTTGATGAAGTTTTAAGAGCGCTTTTAACATCGCCATTCTGAACCTCATATCAGCCTATTTAAAAAAATTACTCGCACAGGGGAATTTGCTACGTGTCTTTTATATTTGTGTGAAAGAAAAAGGGCATTCTGGGATAAGCTACTAGTTGTTGCTAGCAACTTTGCGATAAATGCTGTATTTGTACAAAAAGCGTTATGATCACTTTATCTAGATGAGGTAGTTGAGGAACTTGGAACAGGTCTTAACCAACGTATTGAATCTGCGAGAGCAAAAGCCAAGTAACGCCGTTCAGCAAAATTTCTTATCCTTGTATTCCTTCCCTTCCTAGTGAATAGGCGGTGCTAAATATGGTAGGTCAACCCTCCATTCCGATTGCAGATATTGCTAATTTTCCTGCAAAGATTCGTAAGCAAATAGAAGCCAATGGTGTTAGTGAATTGGCTCAGTTATTTTTAGCTGAGAATAAGCTAATTGATGCAGTTAAGTTAGCCAAATTAACGGAGATTTCAATCCGAGAAGCCCTCGAAGCTCGGCAAGCGGGTCGACGACACATGGAACGTATTTTGGCAAATATTACTGCAAAAAGAAAAGTTGAACCCCTCGAATTGTTATGGAAAATCCATTGGTTGATAGGCACCGCTCCAGAAGGAGATCATCGTCTTGAACTCCTTGCTCTCGAAGGATCTGCGATTTCAACCCTTTTTGAGACCCTAGAAACAACCCAAGCACAAACCATAGACAGAATCCTCATGGTCTTCCTTCATCGTCTTCTTGTAGTGCCTGAAACGACATTGAAAGCGGAATATCAGCAACTCATTGATTTTACTGAAAAGTATCAAAGGCGTTCACTACTCGCATATCAAATCACCAAAGCCAAACCAGTTCTTTTAACATTAATTGAAGAAACAGAACCGACGAAACTAATTGTCCAATTACGGAAATTACAAAAATGTTGGAAGAGCTTGTTTCAAGCAATAAAACAACGTGGTGACACTCAAGGAATGACAATTCTTACCGCCCTTCAAGCCATGGATAGCCTCGAGATTCTAGATCTAAGTGAACACCATTTGAAGGACAGAATCGAACAAACCATGACCACCGCAAAGCTTCGTCAATCTCAGTTAACCCAAATCACGACTGCAATGAACGCAGCCGTAGAACTACGTGATGCGTATTTAACAGCAAAACTAGCCACACGAGCTAGTCAAATATGGTTTGAACTTGCTCAAGGAAAACCAGGAAAGGCATTTGGAGATGACTTACTGCGCAGTCTCCGTTTTTCAAGAACTGCAACTTTTCACTACCGGGCTAATGATAGTCTAAGTGGTGCGGTTAAACAACTGGAGCACCTAGTTCATTTAATTGGAGAGATTCCCTCCGACCCAATTGAAGCGCTTGAAGAAGCAGTAACGGGTGTCTTACAAACCTTTGTTAGTACTACGCCACTCCTTGATCGTCCAGCGGATGAAACGTTCCTCTTGCGTACTTCAAAACGGATTGACACAATCATCAGTAGACTAATTCCGCAACTTTCTAGCCGTGAATCACGGTATCAAATAGCCCAATTACATGTACAATTCCAACAAACTATCATCAAGCAACTACAACAACTTGGCACCGAACCTGCGAAATACAAAGTCCTGAATCGGGAATTTATCCAAGCGCTGCTTCGCTTAGCAGATACGGCTCCTGATGAAGAAAAACAAGAACTTCTCAAAACAGCAACAGAACATACGAATCGAATTATTGCCAAAAGTAAAAAGATTGCAAAAATTAGCGAACATGATTTGGAGGTTATTTCAGCTGTAGCCTTCCATTTAGCTCAATATCCAGCTGAAACATTAAGTGAATCAGCAAAGCATCTCTTGGAACAAAGCCATCAACTCAATGAACAGCTTTACTTCCAAACAAAGGATCCACAAATTCGCGCACAGCTCGCCCTTCAACTCCTACTTACCAAAACAATCCCGGATTCCTCAGGGAAAATCCTAGCAACCTTCCCATCAAAGGAACTTGATAAACTAGAAGAGTTTGCTTCAACAGCACTTGTTACCCATGTTAAAGCCAAAAAACGTAATGAAACACTGAAGGCAGGTTCTGTACTAGTATGGATTGTTATTCAGCGACTCCGTGAAACCCAAGAAGCCAAAAAAATATCAAAACTAAAAGAAGATGCACGTGATTTTGCCGAAAAGACATTCACCTTCACACCTTCATCGTCCGAGTTGACCGACGAGACGTTTCCTTTTGGATTCTTACTATTACGCGATATTAACGAACTAGTCCACGATGAACGCCCAGAAGAGGATTCACAATGGGAACAGCTTCTGACACAAAGTGAGCAATTCGCTCAGAGATTAGCTAAAGCCGCTTCCTCACGTGGCGACACAACAAGTCAGATACTCGCCTTGAGCGCGGCTGGCACAGCAACCGCAAAACTAGCCACGATTACTCCCTCTGTCCCTCAACGGTTACGACTTCTTCGTAGAGCGACAACACAAATTCAGAAGGCACTCCAAACAGCTTCAACCCAAGGAGATCCCCATGACATTGAAGCAGCCTTATCCCAATATGACCAACTCATGCGCGCACGATTAACCATGGCCACTAGTATTCCTGCACAATTACCTATATTCGAAGAATGGAATCAAACCTACATTGAAGCCATCAAAGCCTTAGAAACCACCGATGCTTCGGATTCAGTAAATCGATTGCTAGCCTATCGAATTCTCAACGCCCAAGTTCCCCTTACATTTAGCTTTCTAAGCGAAGGAAAAATGAACATCGACACTGCACGACGGAAACTGACCGAATTACTCCAAGAAGCGGGCCAAATTGGATCCCCAGACCAAGCCAAACTTGCCCAACAACTAGAACGCCGTTGGGCTTTTCAACTAGGCGAAGATTCCTTACTCACCGCGGGATTCCGGCTAGAAGATGCTGAAACTAACATCACCCTTGCTGATGAACATTTCCGCTTCAATCTCCAATTCGAACTGCAACTTGATATTAATGGTCAAAGCACACAAAAACTTCGGAGCTTTCCATTCCTCCGAATATCACCACAACCAAATGACATAATATGGTATGATGAAACCCCAATTCTTTGTAGCACCTACTCTAATGAAGGAATATACACTTGTCTAACTCTTCGGGATCCTAGTGAAAACAACATCGCAATCGAACTATGGCTTGTTGCTGCCGAAGAACTGACTGCAACCGTGACTTTCCATATACTCGCGGTTGAAGCTTTGTCACAAGATTCTGAGGGCGTCGCAATTCAATTGGCAGGGGCGCAAGTTCATTTGCCTAAACAGCCAGTGGTCGCAGAACGGCGTGAAACTAAAGGAGTACTTCTCTACGAACTCGCTCTCAAGCCGGGCTATCCAGAAACACTCCAAATCAACATTCAGATAGCTTAACCTGCATTATCTAGGTAATAAATGGAACACTCCAATACAACAAATAAACGCCTGCTGTTACTATCATGGCAATAAGTATGCCACTGATTAATTGGGTAATTGTATGAAGCCCTTGACGCCAACGTGCCCATGCAACGAGAACGGCGAGTAATAGAAATGGAACAGGTATGAGTCCATAAATCCAGATTAAACCTGTAATGGGACCGGCAACACCCGCCGCATGGGCGGATACTTTCCAGAAAAGGCTCACAATAGCGATTGCTGAGGTTACTGCCGCATAAGCAACTGCAAGTACAGCCATGGTGTGGTTTTGAAAAAACCAAGCCACGACTGCACCAGCGCTGTAAACAAGGATAGCTGCAAGGTAAAGAAGCGGACGATCTCGTCGATTTCGAACATCAAAGGTTAGTTTTCCAAGTGCAACCATGGTCATAAGTGGGAGAATGGGGCCGATAACAATGAAAAATAATCCAAGAAGAAACGAATGCCAGGGCTGAAGTAATCCCGTTCCTATTGGGGAAAAGAAGGAAAACACTGTAACCGTTCCGAGTGCTATTGCAGGAGGAGATAATATGGCAGAGATAATTCGCATTGAACGATGACTTGGAGATGGAGGTTCCTGAGTTTCTGTCATTCGATCAGCCTCAAGTCAAATATTGTCTGCTACCCTTCTGAATTAAGAAAAGCCTTCTGCCCCGACAAACAAAACACACTCAAAGGTTCATGTATTATGCTAGATTAAGCTTTTTTAACCGAGTTTGTGTTGGCTGCCCTTTCTTATCCCAGCCACGGAGTTGGTAATATTCGGGGAGCATTTCATCAAGATGTGCTATTCGATTCCGAGATCCACCTTCTGGAAGAGGGGTGGAGAAGCGTGGGGGTAGGCTATCATCCTTTGAAGAAAAGCCCTCACGGAGATTAAAGAGGCGTTCTAAGTTCCAGATTCTTTCTCCTATCCGAAGTAATTCCTGTCCGCCAATGGGCAAACCTGTAGCTGCAGCTAATAAGTCAGCATAGTCTTCAACAGTAAAGGCAAACGTAGTAAATCGACAAAGAACAAGGGAATCCATTGCGGCAGAAAGATTCTGGAAGAGAACGACGAGTCCTGCTTTCCCTTCTGTTCGGTCACGGTCCACCAAAACAGGCGAACCCAGAATTTCTGGACCAATCAAATAGGCTCGCAGATGACACCCGCCCCGATTTGAAGTCGCATAAGATAGTGCATGTCCTTGAACCCCTCGCGGATCATAAGCAGGAAGCTCTAAGCCTTTCACATTCATACTTAATTCAGGAGCATTATAACGAGTCGAAAAGGCTTTAGATCCTTCTCCCAGTTCAGCCCCAAGTCCGTGGGACAGGGCAACGTCATCAATGAGTTCCATTAATCCCTCTGTTTCACCAAACTTTAATGGGGCTTTGAGTTTTCCTTTTTGAACTAACTCCATGGCACAGCCAAGAGTACTTCCGAGAGAGATTGTATCCAGACCAAGTTCGTTGCAGCGAAAGTTGGCTGCGGCGATCCATTCCAAGTCGTTTATTCCACATTGGGGACCCAACGCCCAAAGTGTTTCATATTCAGGTCCCCCACCTTCTTCATCATAAGCACGGCTAATTCGTCCACATCCAATAGGACAGCCAAAGCAGTGGTATCTTTTCACAAACAGTCGTTCTAAGAGTTTTTCACCTGAAACTCCTTCAGCGTCATTAAATGTTCCTTCTTGGAAGTTGTGAGTTGGTAACAGCCCATATTCATTTGCAAGATTTACTAGTACGGGGGTCCCGTAAACAGGAAGTGATTTGTTGGTTATCGAGTCCTTCTTGATTAGTCTGCGAACGCGAGTAATCACTTTGTCTAATTGCTCAGTATTTGCAACAGCCACCTTCTGAGTTCCCTTAACAACCACGCCTTTCAGGTTCTTTGAACCCATAACGGCGCCTACTCCTCCTCTACCAGCAGCACGATGTTTGTCAGTCATAATCGCGGCTAATTTAACCTGATTTTCACCAGCTGGGCCAATACATGCCACTTGTGCTTTACTATCGGTCTTTTCGAGAATCAAATCAGTAGACGGACTAACCTCTTTACCCCAGATTCCCTTGGCAGATCGAAATTCGATTTTACCATCATTGATCCATAGGTATACTGGTGAAGATGCACGACCCTCGATGATGAGTGCAGCATAACCAGCACGACGAAGTTGAGGTCCAAAATACCCGCCTACATTAGAATCGAAGATTGTCCCGGTTAGTGGTGATTTTGTAATTATAGCGGTTCGTCCAGCGGTTGGAGCGATTGTCGCAGTTAACGGACCAATAGCGAAAACCAACAGGTTGTCAGAAGAAAGAGGAGCAATCTCAGGCGTTACTGCATCATACACCAGCTTTACTCCCAATCCCCGTCCACCAAGGAAATGAGTGAAATCAGTGGAAGAAAGGGGAAGTTCCTTTGAGGTTTGGCTAGTAAGTGAAACCTTGAGCAATTTAGTGTCGGCAAAAAGATGTTGATTAGTTGCTGTCATTGTTAGCCCTCCTAGTCATTGAAGATGTTTTGCTCTCGGTGTGGACAGGTGACACAGCGCTCCTTATACCAAAGATAGACTTCTTTGGGTTGTTTTCCGAGACTTGCTTGGCGGCTAGGGCACGTCCAACAGGGTTTATCTGGTTCAAGCCAGGCATCACTATAACCAGCCCAGCGATACCCTTCCACAATAGCAACACCGGAACTCGTGCCCAGGCGAGTTGCCCCAGCATCAATCAAACGGAGAGCATCCTTGAAACTTCGAATACCCCCGGCTGCTTTAACTCCCATTTTACTGCCAACAGTTTTCCGCATCAATCGGACATCATCAGGGGTCGCCCCCATAGGACCAAATCCGGTTGAAGTTTTGACAAAATGAGCTCCTGCCTCTTTGCTCAGGATACATCCCTTGCGTTTCTGGTCGTCAATTAGCAACCCAGTTTCTAATATTACTTTGACAATCTTACCATCCGCAGCTTCAACAACAGCTTCGATGTCTGAACGGACCAAATCATAATTTTCGTCACGGAGGGCACCTACATTGATTACCATATCAACTTCGGTTGCTCCTTTTCTGATGGATTCTTTAGTTTCGAAGGCTTTGACTTCGCTCATAGTGGCACCTAAGGGAAAGCCTACCACACAACACACATCAACTGAAGAGCCCTTCAGGAGTTCTGCGGCATATTCAACATGGACTGGATTAATACATACCGAGGCGAATTCGTATGCTAGGGCTTCTTCACAGAGTTCTTGGATTTTCGCTCGTTTCGTTTCCGGTTTAAGACGAGTATGATCTATTAATTTTGCAAGCGCTTCAACTGTCACAGGCATTGTTTCTCAAACGCTCCTTTATGCTCGAATAGGCTTTTCATATTGAAAAAACCTGTTCATCATATGGGAAAACAAGTATTATCCAAGTATCTGTGCCTGAAAAAAGCTTATCTAACTAATCAGGGGAATTCGTTGCAGGTGCCACATTATGGATTCAAGACGAATTAAATTACTACAAACTCTGGTTGATTCATTTGGTCCCAGTGGCTTCGAACGAGAGGCAACCGCCATTGTTGCGAAGAAAATGCGCCCAATAGCTGATGAAATTTCCATAGATAAATTGGGAAGCGTACAATTCATCAAGAAGGGATCAGCTGAACGCCCTCGAATTCTCTTCGCTGGTCATGTTGATGAAGTAGGATTTATTGTCTCAGGGATAACTAAAGAAGGATTCCTCAAAGTGAATCCCCTTGGTGGATGGTGGAGTCAAGTCGTTCTTGGTCAGAAAGTGATAATTCGAACACGAAAAAATGATCGTCACTTTGGAGTTTTTGGAGCAAAGCCCCCACATGTTCTCTCACCCGAGGAACGAAAGAAAGTTGTTGAACTGAAAGATATGTTCATTGATGTAGGTGCTTCGTCAGAAGACGATATCAAGGAAATGGGAATTCAGATCGGCGACCCGATAGTCCCTGATTCCTCGTTCCAACTTATTCGAAATGGAAAACTTGCGGCGGCAAAAGCCTTTGACGATCGACTTGGGGCATTCATTGCCATGGAAATCGTCTACAAATTAAAGGAAGAAAAAATCAGCCACCCCAATACTGTGGTTGGTGCTGCTACAGTTCAAGAAGAAGTTGGCCTTCGCGGAGCAAGAACAACCGCACACATCATTGAACCAGATCTAGGATTTGCCTTAGAAGTCGATCTTGCGGGTGATATGCCTGGAATTAAACCTGAAGAAGCGGCAGCAAAACTGGGTAAAGGACCTGCAATCTCTACAATGGATCGTTCAATGATTCCCAACCAACCCTTACTCAACTTTGTAATGAAAACTGCAAAGAAGGAAAAAATTCCCTATCAACTCAGTCAGATGTACGGCGGGGGAACTGATGCAGGTGTCATTCACATAGATCGTGCAGGCTGCCCGAGCCTAGTGATTGGAGTGCCAACACGACACATCCACAGCCATGTGGGAATCCTCAACCTCGATGACATTGAAAAAACTATAGACCTTCTAGTGGCAGTAGTCAAGGGCTTGGACAGTAAAACTGTCAAAAGCTTCACTGACCTTTAGAATCAATTGCCTTAGATGTGAGAATCAACGGAGCAAGCGGTATGGTTCTTCAGCTTGTCGTTTTCGACTTAGATGGAACACTCGTGACTGCAGAAATTGATTTTCATGCCATGCGTCAGGCAATTCGAGATCTACTCATTTCTAATGGATTTCCTCTCGAAGTCCTTCCTATGAACAGCACTCAAGATCTTCTTCGAAGCGCATTTGCTTATGCACAAAGCCAGGGGAACTCACCGGTTGAGATTAGTGAGCTCCGAGACAAAGTTTATGCCGTTGCCGTTGAGATTGAATGGGAAGGGGCAAAAAAAGCCCAACTAGTACTTGGCGCTAGAGAAACACTTCAGGAACTGCGTAATCGCGGCGTAAATGTTGCTGTCCTTACAAATGATAATCGAGAGGTAGCAGATTTTCTTTTAGCGAAATTTGAAATGGATGCACTCGTCGATCTCCTCGTCAGTCGAGATGAGGCACCACACATGAAACCCTCGACAGAAGGATTAGAACTTATTCTCAAACACTTCGGAGTAACATCCAGTCAAACCATCTTTATCGGTGATTCGACGATTGATATCATGACAGCGAAAAAGCTACGCATTCCGTGTATTGCAAGACTATCAAAGGTGCGAACAGAAAAGGAACTTCACGAAGAGGGAGCAATTGAGGTATTTCCGACTCTAGAACCCGTAATACAATACTTAGACGAACAAGGTTGGTTACCACTCCCAACTGAAAATACGAAAACAAAAGGCTGATATTCACACATACTTTCTATGTGGTTGTAAGAAACTGAATGTGTGTGGAACCTGAGTGCCAATAGATTTCAACCTCAACCAAATTCTAGACAGCGGGGAAACGCGAAACACCGAATTCAAACGCGTTCTAACCGAACGTGATGTGAAGGGCGATCGTAAAGGGAAATTGATTGCCCAACTGAAGTTGATAACTAGTGAAGGTGAAGGCCGTTTCGTTGTTGGAATTGAAGATATCCACGGCAAGAAATGGGAAATCTATGGACTTACTCAAGAAGAAGTCGAAACCAGTGAAGAAGCCCTCAGTTTACTTTGTAAAGAAGCCGGTATCGAAATCCTTGAACAAACATTCTATAACACCGACAAAGGCATGGTAGTTAGTTTTACACTTGCTCGGGAAATCACCCCAATGGTCCCTGAAACCTTAGGGGTCAACCTAGTTGGTCGGGTAAACAGCGGAAAAACAACCTTAGCTGGCGTGTTCATTCAATGCCAGTTAGACAACGGAAGTGGACAAGCTAGAGCAGTACTCCTAACCTATCCTCAAGAACTCCGGCGAGGTCAAACTGCTGATTTGCACGTCACATTTGCAGCAATAGATAAGCAAGGCGAATTCATACCTATGCAAGCGCCATTAGACAAGGCCAAACGTGCAAGGATTCTTGATCAGGCCCACCGGATTATTACCATCTTTGATGCCCCAGGTCACAAAGAATATGCAAAAACCATGATACGCAGTGTCCTTGGAGCTTCTGCCCAGTATAGTATGGTGTTAGTTCCCTGTCAAGATGAATACAAACTCGCCATTGCTGAAGAACAGCGCAGTGGTATCCTTCGTCTAGATGATATCACCCGTGAACACTTGCTATTGGTATCTAACCAAGAACTCCCCTTCCTAGTTGTAATTAACAAAGTTGATGATTGTGACGAAACTCAGCGGGACTATGTGCGAAATCTTGTTTTTGAAACCATTAAGGAAATCGGACACGTTCCCCTTCGTATCACGTCTGAAGATGATCTAACCATTATTCATCGTGAAATTGGTAATCGGGTCATTGTCCCTGTATTTGAAGTGAGTTGTGTGACAGGAGAAGGTCTTGACCTTCTTCGCAGCACGCTTGTAAGCCTACCCACTCGGATACCGGATGAGCGAGTGGAAAAACCCGCTTTGGCTTACATCGATAAGGTGTACCGAGGAATTCGAGGTACCAACGTAGTGCTTACAGGAACTGTCCAAGAAGGCATCTTCAAACCAGGTCAAAGAGTCCTTTGTGGTCCCGATAAAGAGGGGCGATTCATGCGGGGACGAATTGGATCCATTGAAGTCTTCAAAAAACGAGTTGAACGAGTCAAAGCAGGTGACGTGTTTGGTTTTGATATCAAACGCATTGACCCCGAAAAAGTACGTCGCGGACAAATCATTAGCGACGAAGACGCTGACACTAAAGCAGTTCGAGCCTTCGATGCAACTATCATTGTTACCAGACATCCCACTCGGATCCGACCAGGTTATGAACCAGTATTTCACAGTTCAACAATTCAACAGCCTATAATCTTTGAAGAAATCTATGACAAAGAATACCTCGTGGTCGGAGATGTCGCACGCGTTCGCATGACGTTCAAGAAGGGTCCGGAAATGCTTCGTGTAGGTGACCGAGTAGTCACACGAGAAGCGAATACACGCTGCATCGGAACAGTAAATACTCTGGTACGGTAACTAACGACTAGAAGAAATTAGAATTCTGCAAAGGCACGAGCAAGCTGAGTAACCTTGAAGTGAAGCTCGTCCACTGAAGATACAGTAGCAATTGACATTTTATCCCTAGAAAGAAAATTCCGTTGGGCTATTGATTCTAATTGTTCAGGTGAAGCATCAGGGAAGGTTGCCCGTAATACAACCAGACCATACTCTCCTGAGGTAGTGGTTCGTGATAGAACCCGAGTTAGGAGGAGACCCTTAGTATTGATTTTTGTTACGTACTGTCGCCGTAATCGTAGTTTCGTTGTAGGTCCGATTCGATTGAGTTCAAGTCGAAGGATAGAATCAACAGGCGAGGGCATCCACGCAGCAAAATATAGTGTCACGGTAAATGCCAGAATCAAGGCTACCAGAGTCGCAATTGCAGCGGGCCAAATGAATGGATGAGTGAATGCAAGGGCGAGCCATTGCCACCAGGGAACATCTGGTTGGGGCGTCCATGGAGGACCCAATGAGGGTAACCAAAGAATGTTCGTGATGAGTATGTAGGCACAGAGAGCACACACTGTCCATAACACCCCTAGGAAGAACCACTCGAGGAGATATTGTTCTCGTATGATCTCTGTAAGGACTTGCTCATTCCTCCTCGTCAACGGATTTTCCATCCTCCAGGGCTTGGGTGTATAACTCCATGGTGGCATTTCCATGGGCTTGAATGAGTTCCAGTAGAAATTCGATTAAGGGATGAAGATGATTGACACGAATTGAGTGGAGTCGAGGAGTTAACCGATCAACAAGGATCAGCTCTTCCATTTCAAGCCGTTCAAGAGGTCCACGATACAGGGACTTGGCTTTTCCACTGTACCCAATGAGGGTAATGAGTTGTTTGCCAGACGCAGCTTTAGGGTAGATGTGGGCGAGTGAAATGAGTACCCGACGTTGAATCTCACTAAGGGAAAGGAGTGACATGATTAAATCATATGAGTCTTTACTGCGGTCTATTGACACGCCTCGCCCAACCATTAGCTATCATCGAGCATAGACAGTTGATGTAACGATACAGTAAGACTGACTACATCTTCTTATGAGTTTGCATAAGGATATACTTCATTGATTTGTGGCTCTGTAGGTTTTGGATGCATTAATCGTCTAGGTTATCGAGAGTAGTAAATTTCAACCATTCTTATTTTATTCTGTTACCGATTTGCATCAAACGGTCACCGAATATGGGTGTAACCCCACACCCTCTATCCCGTCCACCATAAAGGCTTCCGGGACTGCTTTTCGGCCGATATTATATCCGCCATTTACATCCGCATTAATGATGAGTCCTTTCGAGGTTCGGAACAATCCCCGTCCCACACGTTTGCCCACATAGGTTTGATGAGGCTTGATTTCTTCTCCATCTATAAAACTCACCTTCGATGTGTGTCCTTCGTCCACCATAATCACCTCAATTCCCACTATTGCTGCTTTGTATTGGATTTTCTTCACAAGCTTTAGAAATGGCACACTCACGAAATTCTGGTTGTTTTTTCGACCCAATGTCACTTGTTGTTTCCACGTCTTATTATACCCAATCACGATACGTCCGAAATTATTGGAAATGCAATATTTGATGATGCGCCGTGACACCTTGTGAAAGACATCGGTAATTTTGTTAGTTCTTTTCAATCGTAGTCGCTGGAGTCGATGTGTTTGACCTGTGAGGCCTTGTTTGTCTCTACAAGAACACAGTCGTCCCCTCTCCTTGTTATAGTACTGATTGATGGATTTCACACCCCCGCCTTTCACGCGCCAGGGAGCCAGCCCCGCGTTGTTGACAACAGTTACGAGATTATTCAATCCAATATCAACACTAATGACACGTCGTCTCTTTAATCGGAGAGTAATAGGTTCCCTTTCATAAACGATTTCTAGAATGTAATGATTACCCCGCGGTATAAGACGGACCTGATGAAACAGTTCGGTGATTCGTGTTTTGATTGGCGTTAACTTGGTTTTTTTAGGAAAGCACAAGAAGCCCCTTTTGATTCGGCACTGCTGGTTTGTAAATATCGCGAGGATCTCACCATTTTTCGGTTTATATCGTGGTATTCTTGGACGACCCAGATACTTGTTAGGATTTTTTCGCCAGTCCTTGATGGCTGTGAAATATGCCTTCCAGTTCTGATCAAGTAATCGAAGTACCTGTTGAGCAGTCTGCGCAGGAAGGCGCTTGTACACCGGGGTGGTTTAAAAAAGAACATCTATCTCCCGGTAACGTATCCAGCTACCTTCACGGATGAACTTTTGGCGGATGTAATAATTTGCCAAGTTATACAGATTCTTCGCTAGGTGACAGAGATGGGAAAGGTAAGGAGAGGGTCGTAGTTGGATGCGTTCTGTGAAGTGCGTGGAATATCCTCCTATGTGTTGAATGGAGACCTAAGCCGCGTGGTGATGATAGCCTGTGTATACTAGGCAATTCACAGACATGTAATTTAAGGAATGGGAGAGAGGGGGATAAGTAGTTGTAGGGAATGAACGCTTAGTATAGGCCACTCATTTGTAACCTTTACATACACTTACCCTACAAGATATCAGATACTCCCAATATTTTCGGATTCTTTTATTAAGATTATTGTTAATTAATTCATGTACGTATTTGTGCCGCAAAGTATATATTTAAGGGGATAGATTAAATTGCTACCCGAGTTGCTAGTAATACTGGACGGTTGAGAAGTATGACACCTTTAACTGAGAAAGTGTTGCGTCATCGTACGCGTCGTCAAATTTTACAAACCCTTAATGGGCAACGAACATTCCTGCGCGATATTGCACGGGCATTAGATATTCCCCCCAGTACAGCGGCCTATCATCTTAAACGGCTGCTTTCCGCTGGGCTCGTCGAGCAACGTCGAGGAGTATATCATTCCTTCTATTTCTTGACTGAACACGGCGAACGAATTGCGGCAGAATTTTAAAAAAAAAGATTTTCCGCGTTTTAGCTTTTCATTAGAAGCTAACCGGATTGACCGTTTCAAAAGCGGACTACCCGCCTAAGTTTCTAAAGCTCTAGCTTTTTCAGTTGCTGTCCATGTGGGTTGGTCTTGGATTTCAGCTTTTGTGAGATAACCTTCTTTTTCCAACTCTTGAAGTAGAGAACGCACAGTCTTTTCATCGAGCGGAGGTTTTCCGATTGGAATCCGTGTGCTGTTAACACCTTGGAGAATACTAACAAACGATTGGTGTCCACGCCCACAAATAAAAAGAATGGCTTGTTGATCAGCCGATAGGTCAGGTTCTTGCTTTTGTGCCACCAGTTCCTCAACCTTTTCCAATATCTCCTTTGGTACTTTTACTTCTCGCGGTTTTATGTTCACACGTTTTAGCTGAACCTTGCGTTTTACCTTGTTCTCATTCTTGATCACATCACGCACCCACGACATCACTCATTTGATAACCACTGAGCAGTACTGGCTTATTACTGTCAGTATTTCAATAAAATTACAGCTAAAGTAAGGTGAACTACTCCGCTCTGATTGGCGAAGTTTCCTGCTTCGACGCTTCAGCCAGTGCTGACAGCTCCACAGGCCCTGCCCGAGGTTCCCTCGGTGTAATGATGGACCCAAGTCCCATCATCTTAATGTTTATTGCGGCATTGACATCCCGATCCAGTGGTAAAAGACAGGCTGGACAAGTCCAAGTTCGATCTGACATGGTGAGTCTCTCATTGAGGTGCCCACAGCCATGACAACGCTTCGACATAGGTGCAAACCGCCCTATTTCAATCAATGTTACTCCATACCACTTGGCTTTATACCGTAGCATCGCTAAAAACTGAGACCAGGCTGCATCGGCGATCAATTGAGCTAGACGCCGGTTACGAATCAAGCCACCGATGTTAAGACTCTCGACCATGATCGCTTGGTTCTCGCGAATCAATCTCATCGAGAGCTTATGCTGAAAAACAGCCCGTTGGTTACCGATCCGTTCATAGCAGCTGGCTAGTCGCTGCCGTGCTTTTTCCCGATTCCGACTACCTCGTTCTTTTTTACTCAGCCTTCGATGTAGACATCGAAGGCGCTTCAGTGCATTTTGGAGATGTCGAGGGTTCTCCACTTTCTCACCGGTGGACAAGGTGATATAGGTCGCCAGACCCACATCGATTCCCACCGACTTCTGGTCCGTAACCTTCGGTGGAGGAGAATTTCCATCCTCGACTACAATCGAGATGAAGAATTTACCCATGAGGGTTGAAACAACCGTACACATTCTTGGCGAACCAAAGAACCGCCGATGGAAGACTGCCTTAACCGCACCAATCTTAGGAAGCCATACGCGTTGAGCGACAAAATCGATAGTAAAAAACTGGGGTACGTCAAATGACTGCCGATGTGCCTTACGTCACTTAAACTTCGGATAACCTGGCTGTTCCTTGCCCTGCGAGAGGTACTGAAAGAAATGTTGGAAGGCCAGGTGGAGCCGCTTAGCAGCCTGTTGAAGTGATTGGGAGTAGGCCTCTTTGAGAAAGGGATGATTCTGTTTCAGTTTGATAAGGCGGTTGTTCAGGTCGAACCAACTTAGTTTGAATCCATCTGTCTCCAAGGTAGTCTTTGTGATTTCCAAAGCTCAGTTGTAGACGAACCGACAGGCGTCGATATTCTTCCGGATTCGCGTACGTTGTGCTTGATTGGGGTAGAGGCGATACCGGAAGGTTCTGAGCATGTCTATAGGTTCTTTACTATGGTATTTGAAGTCCGCGATTTCTCCCCATCTTGAAGGACGGGGTCTTCTCGCAGTTTAAAACAAAAAGTAGTATTCTAGCTTGAATTGGCCTTGTATAATGAGATAATTGTTAGAAAGAGGGGTTTTGGTGGGATCTTCCCTGATTTAGAAGACAACAACCTCTTTTGCCAAAGCTTCTGGGGCTAGCCTTCGGCGAAATCGCACTCTGAGCACGCCCTTCTTACCATGTACTGAAACGATTTGACCTTGGTTTTGGGTTCGTTCATTGAAATGGAGTATGACTGATCGACCGATATAGGAGGCCGCTGTAGAAATTGAAGAAACACCTTGAAGCTGGATCAAACCGTATTGGTTTCTTTGTCGAACGGATCCTCGTTGATAGTTCATTAAAACGCCTTTGACTGGAGTTTCCAATGGCAACCTTCGTGGACGTGTTCTTTTTGGTTTTGCCTCAACGGTGGTTTTGGTTTTGCGCCTTTTCTTAGGTTTCTTCGGCGTGGTCTTTTTAGGAGCCTTCTTCGTCGTAGGCTTTTTCGGAGCCTTCTTCGTCGTAGGCTTTTTCGTGGTTTTCGCCTTTGCCTTTGCTTTTGGTTTACTGGTAGATTTGGACTTTGGCTTGCTAGCATCTTTTTTTGATGTGGTCTTCGTTTTCGTTTTGGATGCTTTTTCAGACACCGTCATCACCGAGCCTTGAGGATGATCAAGGACAATTAAGAGTGGTTAGTGAACTACTCCGCCCTGATGGTTGGAGTTTCCTGCTTCGACGCTTCAGCCAGTGCTGACAGCTCCACAGGCTCTTCCCGAGGTTCCCTCGGTGTAATGATGGACCCAAGTCCTATCATCTTAATATTTCTTGCGGCGTTGACATCCCGATCCAGTGGTAAAAGACAGGAGGGACAGGTCCACTCCCTGTCCGATAACGTGAGCCCTTCATTGAGGTACCCACAGGCATGACAGCGCTTCGACGTGGGTGCAAATTGCCCTACCTCAATCAACGTTACCCCATACCACTCGGTCTTATACCGTAACATCGCCAGAAACCGCGACCAAGCTACATCGGCAATCGCCCTGGACAGACGCTGGTTACGCATCAAGCCCTTGACGTTAAGGCTCTCGACTATAATCGCTTGGTTCTCGCGAATCAACCGCGTCGAAAGCTTCTGCTGAAAATCAGCTCGTTGATTGGTAACCCGTTCGTAACAGCGGGCCAGTCGCAGTCTCGCTTTTTCCCGGTTTCGACTCCTCTTTACTTTTTTGCTCAACCTTCGATGCAGGCACTGGAGACGCTTCAGTGTGTTTTGTAGATGGCGAGGATTTTCTACCTTTTCACCGGTGGACATGGTAACATAGGTCGTCAGACCCACATCAATCCCGATCGACGTCTGGTTCGTCGCCTGTGGTTTAGGGGGAGGAGGATTTCCATCGTCGACTACAATCGAGATGAAGAATTTACCCGTAAGGGTCGAAACAACCGTACACATTCTTGGTGTACCAGAGAACCGCCGATGGAAGACTGCCTTAACCGCTCCAATCTTTGGAAGCTAAACGCGCTGAGTGTTAATGTCGATGGTGAAAAACTGGGGAACATCAAAGGACTGTCGGTGCGCCTTGCGTCGCTTGAACTTCGGATAGCCCGGCTGTTCCTTACCCTGCGAGACGTGGCGCATGAAATATTGGAAAGCTAGGTTGAGCCGCTTAACCGCTTGTTGTAGGGATTGGGAGTAAGCATCTTTGAGAAAGGGGTAGCCTTGCTTCAGTTCGATAAGGCGGTTGTTCAAGTCGAACCAACGCAGGTTGGACCCATCTTTCTCATAGGCAGTCTTTGTAATTTCCAGAGCCCAGTTGTAGACGAACCGACAGGCGTCGATGTTCTTCCGGATTCGCGCACGTTGCGTTTGATTGGGGTAGAGGCGATACCGGAAGGTTCTGAGCATATCTCTAAAGTTGGCAATAGGGTATTTGAACTCCGCGTTCCCTCCCCACCTTGAAGGACGGGATCATCTCCCAATTTTTTAATAAAAGTATTGGCAAATCGACAATCCTGAACAGTTAATACTGTTTTTATTCTAGATAGAAGAATGGTTGTTTGAGTTAGCTCTGGAAACACTAAAAAGTCTTCTTTTGGCAGGTGAGATGTATGCAGTCGCCTACCAATGTATCCGCGTTGTCTAAAGTGGAGGACTATTTGGAGAATGTTGTGAGTAGCCAGCCTTCAATTTTTAGTGCGGCTGTAATGACAGCGGATGGATTACCCCTTGTCGTGTTAATGGGAAAGGAAGAAGTCGAGAAACTTCAGCTTGCAGCCGCGATTGCTTCGCTGGGTTCTCTGTCTGAGCAAACGGCTATACAATTAGGAATAGGAAAGCATATGGATTTGATGATGCGGTGTCGAAAGGGACATTTATTTATTCGTCGTGTTGGAACCGCAAATGTGCTAGCCATAATTAGTGACAAGAGTACTCCTTTGGGAGTAATATCTTTGATCATCGACTCTGTAGCTAAACGAGTACAACGCTTACTCAGATGAGCTTCTAAGAACAAATGGCTCATAGGTATCTTCGTAATTATTCATCGTTTATTCGAGCTAAGAATTGATTAATGCGTGTATGACTCCTTGCTTTCCGAGCAGATAATGTAGGTTCTTTTTCAGACCAGTATTCAGTGGCCAAATCAGTTAGGATACGGTGGACTCCCGAACCATATTGGACCGCACGCTTCGGAGCATTCACTACTTGAGAAGGCAACCCCAGTTCTTGCGCCAACTGACGTAGCAATTGTTTTCTGACAACTTCACCGGAAGACAGGTTCAATTTACACGAAAAAGGCAAATTACGAGAATACTCGATAAGAGATGTATCTGAATAGGGTGTGGTTAGTTTTAATCCAAAATGATTGACGACGGCTTGTAGACAAGGGAATGTTACTTCTTGAAGCTTCTTAAGATCGGAACGCATTTCGACTGATGCCTTCTCGCTTCCCGATTCGATGAAATGCCTTTCATGTCTCGCATAACCTCCAAAGAGTTCGTCGGCTCCTTGACCGCTAAAAACAGTTGTTACATTATTCTGGCTCGCACACTCTGTGGCAAAGAAAAAAGAAATCGCTAGTTCTGCGTGCAGGAGATCAACTACTCCACAGATTGAGAGAATCTGGCGAAGTTTTTCTTTCACATCATCGTGTGTGAAAATTCGTATTGTGAGAGGAAGATTAAGATGAGAGGCTGATAGTCGGGCTTGAGGAATATCTTTTGCAGCGGTTATACCCGTGACAAAAAGAGGGAAGGGCTCAGAGTAAAGGGATGCTAGGAGTGCCGCGAGTATACTGCTATCCAATCCTCCAGAAAAGAGCACTCCAAAATTATCTTGAGATTTCAGCGATGAGCTGATGGCATCTGTAAGCAACGTTTTCAATTGTTGAGTGTAATCAGTTAGTGTTTCTTTGGTCATGATAGCACACGTCTTAATATCAAGACCACTGTGCATCGGCAGGTTTATTTGCATCGATAAGCTGAAAATCCATTGGTCGCTCACGCGATGACAGGAAGGCATTTGTGTGACCGCACTTGCGGGATGAACTATCATAGTTACCTAGAGCGAGTGAGCGGCTAGGCACACTCTGATTTTGCGCGCGCAATACTTCTACACATTCTTTGAGTGCGATGTTCAATTCATTACTCGAATGTCACTAGTGCCCAAGAGGTGTTGAGTTTTTTAACTCTTCAACGAAAGATGCTCTGAAAATAAACTTGAGTGCAGCGAGATGGCGTTCAGAATCCTTCGATGAATGGAATTCCTGAAATCAAAGATTAACTGTGAAGAAGAAAGGGTGAATAATTCGGTGCCGACTTAAAATAGGATTTTTATGGAATGACGTGAAATAGGATAGGAGGCGGGTACTTCTTGGTTTGTGTTGTCTTTTCGAGCAACAATTGCCCTCGGTGTGAGGTATTGAAACAATATCTCCAAGACAACAAGATTAAGCATGCAGTACGTATGGTAGAGGAACCTGAGGCCCAAGTAGACGCACTCATGCTTAACATTTACAGCACCCCTGCTCTGGTCATTGGCAATAATGTTCTTTATCATACTGACCTCTTTGCCAATAATCTTCTCAACGAGGATACGCTAACAACATTTCTGAGGAGTAACAGTCATGGCACGGCATAGGAGGAGACCCAAAGACCGGAGACGAAAAACCGTACCACTAGATCGATGGATTCAGGCAGTGCGAAAGGAAGCAGCCGGAATGCCCATGGTGCGGACCAGCGATGCGTTAATCCGAAGTTGGAATCGCCAGCGAATTGTCGACGCACTCGTTCGGGAAACCATGTTGGTCCAGGAAAACTTCAACATCCCTTCAATCAATCAAGCCGAAGCCAGGGCTGTAGCCGAAGAAGTCGAGAAACGCATTCAACAAATGCAACTCCCTTTTGTGAGCGCACCTCTTATCCGAGAAATTCAGAATCAGGTCCTCCTCGAAAAGGCAAAACAAGATCCCCGATTTGCAGTCTACCGCAACGCCTTAACACGCGTTGGCGTTCCCATGTGGGACTTTAGTCACATCATCGGTGGAAATGGATACGAAGCACAAGAAAATGCCAATATGCAACCAAATCCCGAAACAATACACAAGAAAGTTGCTGATCGACTCTGCAAAGAAGCCTATCTCTTGACGCTTCCACCTGAAATTGCCGATGCTCACCTGGTAGGGGATATACATATACATGACCTCGAATACTTTGGTACCCGTCCATTCTGTGCTGACTACGATGCACGATATTTCTTCAAATATGGGTTGATGTGTGATGGGCTTGGTGAAAGGACAGCAGTTGCGAAACCAGCGAGTTACCCCACGGTGGCTATCTTGCACCTCATCAAAGTTCTTGCAGCCGGGCAAACAAACAGCGCCGGTGGCCAAGGACTCTTCAATTTTAATGTATTCCTGGCGCCATACCTCCGCGGAAAAACTGCTCGAGAGATTGAACAGCTTGCTCAAACACTCCTCTTCGAAGCAAACGAAACATATGTCTCCAGAGGAGGACAGCTAGTCTTTTCTAGTATTCAACTTGAGGCAGGAATTCCGAAAATCTGGAGAGATGCCCCAGTTGTCTATCGAGGCAAAGTTGGTCCTGATACCTACGGAGACTATGAGGACGAAGCACGAACCTTCATGAAAGCCCTTTTAGAAATTTATCTTGAGGGTGACGCTTGGGGCAAAATGTTTACCTTCCCCAAGCCCGAAATTCGTCTTCGTCGTGAATATCTTACTAAAAGCGAATACGATGAGGTCATGTTTCTTGCTTCTCAACTCGCTGCAAAATTTGGTAGCAGCTACTTTGATAATGTCATACCTCCTTGGCGTGGTGAAGATGGCGTGGACTGTTACCAATGTTGCGCTTTCAGATTAACTGAGGATATAGATGATGAGGAGTTAATGCGGAAGGTGATGTTTGAAGACGGGGCCCATTTTGCTATGGGTGGTCTTCAAGTTGTTACAATCAATCTTCCGCGGCTAGCCTATTTGGCTAACGGTGATGACAACTTATTATTCGAGCAATTACGGAGTCAAATGTTGCTGGCAAAACAAGTGTTGTTGATCAAGCGACGATTTATGGAGCGCCAAATGAAAAACGGAATGTTACCGTTCTTGATGCAACAGCCACGATGGAATGGCAATGAAGCTCCGCCACTCTTTGATGTTATGAACATGTCACCGGTGTTTGGATTCGTTGGCATTAATGAGATGGTTCAATACCATACTAACAACCAGTTACATGAGAGCCAAGACTCAGTTCGATTCGGACTTCGAGTCCTGGCTGAAATGGAACGTATTCGAGCAGAATACGCTAATGAAACAGGCCTCCCTCTTGCTGTGGCACGAACACCTGCTGAATCGTGTTCAACACGACTGGCGATTTTAGATCTGCTTCATTACAATGGTGAAGCAATTAAGGTTGTCAAGGGAGATACTACTAATTGGCAACACCTACTCGAAACTAGTGGTCGTACCGCGGTTCCAGCATATTACACAAACGGCTTCATGGTTGGATACGACTCTCGAATTTCATTAGCTCAAAAAATTGCCATTGAAGAAAAAGCATTTCCATTGCTAACCGGCGGGAATATTTTTCACATTTTTCTGGGAGAGGAAGCCCCTGATGCTGAAGCCTTAGACAAGTTGAATCGACGAATTGCGTTGAACACTCAACTCGGATACTATAGTTATACTCGTGATTTATCAGTGTGTAAACGCTGCCGTCACACTGCAGGTGGACTGCTAGAATCCTGTCCACGGTGTGGAGAAACCGATATTGACTGGTTTAGTCGGATTACTGGTTACTATCAAAATGTATCTGGTTGGAATGCGGGCAAAAGAGAGGAGTTACGACGCCGGCATCGACAAATTGGAGGATCTCTTTGGAACGGCTCTTACACGGCTCCGTCGAGTATCCGCCAACCATCTGTCCGAGCAAATGAAGTTCAATCTTCTTAGTAATCTGCAACACCACTTCAGTGATATAAGGACAAGGGCGACTCTTTTATTCTCTATCAGAGAAGGAAAATTTAACGAGCAAGTGGTGGAGTGTAGATGGCAACCGATGAGATGAAATGTCAGAAATGTGGCGGAACAAATTTCCGTCGAGTAACCGATGAATGGATGCGTCGATCCATCCCATGGACAGCCGAAGGAGCAATGCGCCAATGTGAAAAATGTGGGGAAAAACACTTTACTTGCCCAAAATGCTTCAATTTGCTGACCCGTGTGAATATCACCAATGTTCGAGTAATGAAAAGCACTTGCCCAAATTGTGGATATCAACATCCCAATATTCAAGCTTGGCTCCAAGAACAACGAGGGTGAAAGCTGAACAAACGGAATTGAGAGAAAAAATAAAGTTCATTTGAGACTGAAAAAGGAGTAGAAAAATATGACAAAATCACAGCCTAAAAAAGAAACCTCAACTGATGAGCCCTTTATTCAGATTGTTCCAACTGGTGAAAAGGTCGAACTAGCGAAACAACCAACTCTTGTAATTGGATTCCCAGGACCGGGTCTCGTTGGAATGATTGCTGCTGGGCGCATGATTGAAAGCCTTGATATGAAATTGATTGCGGCAATTCGCTCACCTCTAATACCTCCAGTCACTCCGTTTTTTGGCGGTGTATTACGACTCCCTATTCGAATCCACGCTAGCAAGGAGGGGGAATTACTAGCTGTAATTTCTGAAGTCCCGCTTCCAATGGAGACCATTTTCTTTGTTGCCACCCGAGTCCTAGATTGGGCAACCGCGAAGGGAGTCAAGAAGGTCGTCTGCTTGGAGGGTGTCGCGGTCCAAAAGAGGACAGAGACTCCTGAAGTCTTTGGAGCTGCTGAACCCCACCTATTAGTTGAGTTGGAAAAGTATGCTGTTCCTCGTTTGCAAAAGGGACTGGTTGCAGGCATTGCAGGAGCGATTCTAAATGAATGCCTAATCCGGCATCTAGATGGATATTGTTTGCTAGTCACAGCAACAGCTGAAAATCCTGACCCAGAAGCCGCAGCTAGCATGCTTTCAACTGTTAATCGGTTCCTTGATGTGGATGTGAGCATCCAACCATTAATCAATAATCGATCAATAATTCAAGCCCAACTAAACGATTTGGCAAAAGAAGCACGCACCCAAGAACAAGCCTCACAAGAACACGGCTACCGTCCCCTTCCATTCTACGTATAATTGTGGCTGGTTGAATATTCTTAGATCGGACACACTAGCAGAATAGAAATTGTAGTGTGGATATAAAGAAAGGTAAGGGAATACTGTCAGATTGTTAATCTTCAGGGAAATGGTCAAGCATTAGTTCGAGCATTTCCTGACGCTCATCCTCATCGATCTCGCGCTTCTTTTTCTTCTTTTCTTCTTCATCTTCTTCGACGACGACGATATAGTCTCTTTCGGTGTGTCGAATCGGGAACTTGACTTTGTATCCCTCAGTTTGTTTAGCAGAAGATTTGTATCCGCACGAACATTTAAGTTGAGGTTTTCCATCCTTGGTTTTCCCGGGACGCAATAAGCTACCGCACTTCGGGCAGAATTGTATATTCATTACCCCCCGAAAGTATCATTGCGTGGGATGCCGTGAGTACTTAACTCTTAAACCTTTCGTAATGTGCTCTAGCCTTCGTCAAAAAGCGCGAGAATCTCTTGTGTTGCCCGCACAAGCTGAGTGCTCGTTAAATTCACCTTCTCTTGAGCAATTGCGATTTTTATTGCACGACGTAAAATGAGGTCTTGAACTTGACGAATTTGTTTTACCTGTTCTCCATTTATCGAATCTGTTGGCTTGAATAACAAGGAATCGATGACGCCAGGAAGAACATGGCGGAAGTATTGGGTCGCACCCTCACTCATGCGTTTCTGCCATCTTTCTATCATCGGACGAGTAAGAGGTCGTTCTTTGTAAAATGTCCAGATTTCATTCAACCAAATGGTACCTGAATCCTCAAACTGCACACGCAGTGCGAGACGATTCATTGTTTTTTTCTTCGATGTTCTTTTACTGAGTTCATTAATTTCTAATATGACACCGAGATCGTCTCGGGGACTCAGAATCCAAGACCCCACCTTCACTTTTTCTTCAGTGAATCCTTGGATGAGGTAAGTAAATTGACGTTTCCGGAGTTTGGTGTGAGTTTCACCCATACTTTCACCGTCAACTAACATCACGGAACGACCACTGCGTTCATGCCGTTGTTCAACACTAATAATGCGGAACGTTCCGTAGGAGGTCTCATCGTCTATTGAAGAAAGCGGCTTTGCAAGCACGGGTAAGAAGTCTCCAGCGCAACACCCCTGAATCCACTCATAAATAGGTTTCTTTTCCCGTCAAATTTTCAATTGAACCGGAAGTGTAAGTCCTATAGTCTGATTTCAGCAAAACGCTGAATTCTGTTAAAAGAAAAGATCAACCTGCTGAACCAGATGAGGCTGTTCAACAATGATATAAAGTAAATTCAAGATAGCCTGTTTGTCATCAGCTAGGATTTTTTGGAATTTCTTTGGCCAGATTCCGATAATAACCCCGGTATCGTTTTCCGTTAATTCACCAAGGAATGTGACGGTAAGTTGGGTCTTTGTGACTAACATGAGGAGGAAAGGGGCAAACAGTGTTGCATTTTGAGGCCCTTGAACTGATTTGATCAAGTTAAGATGGACCTGATAGGTTTGATGGTTCTTAATCTGAGATTGTAATTTCTGAATCCAACCTGACTGGAGTTCATAATATTGCCCAAGAGCCTGTTGGATATCATATAGTACTCGTTCAGGACCTTCAATTAGAGAGACCTTCCAAGAAGCCAAAGAGTTCACCCTAATAGGATATCTAAAGATCCTTCGTTTAACTTTTAGTGAAAAAACAGCCAACATCAGCAGTAAAAAGAAGAGTTAGAATCTTGTGATGAGGCGCTTCTTTTTCGCGAATTGTCGGAACTGATCAAGTTCCTCCACTGAAAAGGCGGTCTTCAAGCTAGGGTCAAGGACTGTATCTGTTGGCCGGAAATTTTGTAGCACATAGTTTTTCTTACCAATCCATTTCAGAATCTTTTCTAGTTGTGGGATCTTATCAATGAGCGAAGGAACGAGTGTGGTTCGGAATTCATAGTTAATCTTTGAGGATTTGAGAAGGGCTATTGTTTCGTTAATTGCTGGAAGAATTTCATGTTTGGTTTGAGTGATGTGAGCGTATTCCTTTTCATTGGGAATTGTTTTGATGTCTACTGCTACATAATCCAAAAGGTTTGCATCAAGCAATTGCAGGAGAACAGCAGGTTTTGTCCCATTGGTCATAGTGCCAAATTTCAGATTATGTTGATGTGTCCATTCGCCAATTGCGTGGAGCGCATCAGGTTGTAACGTTGGTTCGCCACCCGTTACTAATATTCCATCAATGAGATACCGGTGCTCGTCTAATTCTTTATACACTCTTTCTAAATCAACTAGGTATTGTTCATCAAACTCAAGTAGTGGTCCATTAAAACAAAATTTACACCGCAGGTTGCAGCCTGTGAAAAACACCACACAACAAACGGAAGATGGCCAATCCGTTGTGCTTAGAATCGGTTTTCCTGCGATGTAAGCTTTCACGCAACCACCAATTAATATGAACTAGCCCTTCGTTGTTGGTTCACGTTATAGTAACCATCCCTCGTGATTAAAATTACTGTTAATCTTCAACTTCCAAATCTCGGAAGAATAGACAGGTGTGTCATAGTTTCTTCATTACGAGTACCACACCAGTGATGTGGAGGCTATAAGGGTTTATGCAACTACAAAGAGGAGGTAAAGTGTTGTGGCAAGAATCCACGCACCGCTAGTCAAAATACTGGTTGCAGGTGCTAGCCAGGTTGGAAAAACTAGTTTGGTTCACAAATATGTCTTCAAAGACTTCATCGATGTCTCGCCTACTATTGGCGTTAATTTTGCTCAGAAAATCGTATATGGGGAAGAAGGGCCACTAAATCTGAGCATTTGGGATCTTAGCGGTGAAGATCGTTTCCGATTTCTCATGCCACAATTTTGTTCTGGCGCAAGTGCCGTAATTTTAGTGTTTGATCAAACAAGACCTAATTCATTGGCAGAAGGAACCTCCTGGCTCAACCTTCTTCAACGATATGCCCATCCTTCTCATCGTCACGCCATTATTCTAGCCGGAAACAAAGCGGATCTTTCATCGTGTGTGTCACGTCAGGAAATTCAGAGCTTTTGTAAAACACATGAGATTGCGGGATTTGTTAGTTGTTCAGCCAAAACGGATACGCGTGTCGATTTAGTGTTTGAAACTTTATGTACTACCATTCAACAAAACCTCCCCGAACCTACTGATGCTCTGACACGTTATCTCCGAGCTACTTGAGATGGAAACTCTTTTAGTCAGCCCTATTGTGGTGAAGACTTGACACTCTCCACGACCGATGTCGGGAGATTCGTGGAGGCTTTGGTCCTCCACGGGGGGTGCCACCACCCCGTTACCGACTTCCACCTCACAACTGAGCCCGCAGACGCGTCACCGCGTCTTTGGTCGCCGTCATCACTGGTGCAAGCCCTATGAGGGGTTCGATGTTGGATGCGGTTGGGAACGGGTCTGGTGCCCGTTGATTCTGGATGCCATGTTGCTGATGGTCTCCCCGAGAGCGGTTTGGAGCGTGGTGTTCTGGGGATTACGATCCGTCAGCGGCTGACCGCAATGGTTTTTCGGTGGAAATCTATAAAAACTCCATGATTCATCCCCGCGCTTGAAATCGGGGACTTTCTCACCACAATTCTTTGTAAACAGAATTGGAGGAGGTGCTAGTCTGTGCGTCCACCCTGCGAAATTATGGCTAATCAATTATTGCCTGCGCTTCGAGCCTTAATTAGTCAACATCTAGCTACCGATTATGGATTCACTCAAAATCAAATTGCTAAGGCTCTTGGGGTCACACAGGCCAGCGTGTCAAGAGGACTAAAACAAATCGATCGATTTGAACAATACTACACTCCAGATGTAAGAAAGGCAGCAAGAGACTTTGCTGAAAAAATGTCAAAGGAAAGGCAACCACTAGACGAAAGTATCGAACAACTTTGTATTTTCTGTCAAAGCCAGAAAATTGGAGGTCTATTATGTCGGTTGCACCGCATCGAAAACCCGGAATTAGAAACTTGTGAGGTCTGCATTAGAGGTGTCGCCCCAGATCCTCGTTCAGACATATTAGAGAATCTCTTAAAAAGTATGGAGATTTTACGCGCGTCTTCAACCTTTCCAAACCTAATTCCCCAAGTTCAATCCCAACTTGTTATGAGCTTACCTGATGCAGTAACCGTTGACGACATCGCAGGTTTCCCTAGTCGAATTAGTGTTCATAAAACCCGTGCCCACACATTCACCGGACCAGAATTTGGAGCCTCGAAGCACCTAGGAGAAATCCTCCTTCTAGTACAACAGCAGTATCCAGAAAAACGAGTAGCCATCGTTATAAAATATACAAAAGGAATGGAAACAAAATTCGACCAACTGAAGCTTCGTCATATCGAAGTTGTTCGAGAACGAGTGGAAACCGAAGCGGATTCAGATCAGGCTCTGTTGACAGCAATCACTGAAGCACTTGCCAGTAAGGTCTCGTTTGATGTCATCATTGACAAAGGCTATTTCGGCATTGAACCTGTAGCCTATATATTTGGCAACACTGCAGAATTCACTGCAAAGAGCGCGGAAAAAATAAGTGAATTCTAATCAGTTATTTTCAGAAGGAAGAACGCGATGGTTTACGATATAGAAAAGTTCAAGAAGAGTAGCTTGTCACTCTAAGCTCGATTTTTATGTCAATGCAGCCTGATTGGGAAAACATCGCAATTTTCGTACGCGATGGACAATTACCCTTTCCTAACTCTTGTGTTAAAGGGCAAATTCGGAAAAGTACCTTAGAGTGGGATGAGGTTCCAGAGCCAGTTCCTACAACTGAGCACCCATTTGACATAATTCGAGAATCTATTAAACGGCTGATTACGAAGCACAAAATCAAGAAGGTAGGAGTGTGGCTTAGTGGTGGTATTGATAGCAGTCTTCTCACAGCTTTAACCGCTGAGTTGCTTGGACCAGAAAATGTCACTGCATACACTCTCCGATTTGAAGGGAGTGACGAAACGTCATATGCGAAAACTGTGGTTGATCATGTAGGATGCAATTGGGTTATGGAAGACATGACCCTTGAGCATCATTGCAGCCTGCTTAGAACTACGATCTATAATGCTATGGCTCCTGTTGGTTTTACAACTCATAAGCTCCGCATTGCACAGGTTAGTAATAACGAGGATCACGTGTTTTCTGCTCTGGGGCTTGATGAGCTGTGTGGAGGGTATCCGGCTCATGTGTGGGCTTCTGATGATGAGTTTGCAGAAATTGAACGTCAAAAGTTTGAGGAAGCAAATTACAATTTTGTCTGGATTAATGCGGAAGAAACCAAGCACGCTCGATTTAGGCTTCATTATCCTTACCTCGATGCAGAGGTAATCGGAAAATTCAGGTCTTTTCCCAGGGAATCGAAGACAAAAGGCGAAGAAACGAAAGTCATGATTCGGAAGGAACTTAGAAGCACTACTCTTCTTCCTGCATCAACAATTGAACTAGGAAAAACGGCAGGAACGAAAGGTGGATTTTTACCCAATATCCTAACCTGGTGGAATCAGGGATACAAAAAATGGGCATTCCCCAATGCCAAAGAAGGGCAACGATTGTTGGATGAGAATCTTCCAGATAATCCAATTAAAATGGGAAGCAGAACAACAATCCAATTAGAAACCCTAGTTCGTCGTTCCTCCAAACTAACGAAATTTGCTCGACAAGTGTTGAGGCGAAGAGGCGGAGCTCTAGGTGGACGTTCGAATTTATGGATTATTGCACGATTAGCTTCAATACCGATATTAGTAGATATTCTTGAAAAAGGACAATAAGGAAGCTTTTCAGCTTACTAGTTCGATAAAGCCGCTTCATAGGCTTTTTCCAATTGATTGGCATAATGTGACCATAAAAGATAGTGTTTAGCCACTTCACGAACTTTTGGTTTTTCAGAATTCCAACGATTTACATCAGCAAAGTAGTTGCGAACTAGCCTCTGAATGATTGTTTTCAATTCTTCAGCTGAACTCCAGGACCAGCCCACATTGTGTTCTCGACAGAAATTCGCTTCACTGACATCCTTGATTGGGACAATAGCTTTGAGACCCGCGTGTAGAAAAAGTGGAAACCGGTTTTGAAAGGAGTAAACCGGAAGATTTGTCCACTGTCCAAGCAAAGCAGCATCGCACGTACTGAAAATTCGAAGCATTTCTTCATGACTGACAAACCCGTGATTTTCAACCTCATCTGTTTCAATTGCTTTTGGACCAATGAATACTAAGGAGGCTCCAAACCGATTATCCAACCAAAGTTGAAGCGCTTCTCGATCAGGACGTTCACTAAGAGGCCAATCGTCTCTGGAAACCATGGCAATTCGAAAAACATCATCATTGTTTTGATTGGGAGGAATCATCTCTACTTCCTGCTGGGTTGGAAGATTTGGAACGACAAAACTCTGAGGTTGGATTCGACTGTAGAGATTAGCAATTTCTTGACTTACAGTGATAACCGGAGAACTTCGAATTATCTTTGGTTCCCATTTACGCCAAGTTTTCAAGGCAAACCACGTTGCTAATCGACGAGGTAAAGTGCGATCCTGTTTTAGCGCTTGGGAACCCTGATAGGAAATTCGTGATGCCCAGATTTCGTGATCATCATAAACAAAGGGATGACCAACCTCGTAAGCAACTTTCCCGGCAAATAGGTCATGAGCATGAATTAGATCAGGTTCCTCTTCGCTAACAAGGCGTTTTAGCCATTGTTTCAGTTTCCGCAAAGTAGTAGGAAATCCTGTTTTTTCGGAGGGGCGCCATGGACGGTAATGGATTTTTTGGAACACGTTGAAAAGTTGATCTTCTACAGGTCTTCCACCGGCAAACACCACTTCCCAGCCTTTTTTAGTGGCATGGAGCGCTGCACGCTCAACCCGTGTATCAGGGAGCCCAACATCTGATAAATGGAGTATTTTCATGGAACAATGCTCCAATCCTTCGAGCTGAAAGTATTCAGAGTCCAGTTTCGTCGCGGAGCATCATATCATCTCGGATGTTATAAATCGATTGGACTCAAGTACGACAAGAACCCTCTACTGGATTGCTCGCATGAATTGCTTTTTGATTTCTATTGGTGAAAGAGGGATAATGGGTACATCTGCGTTACCGGCTTCTGCAATCACGTGAACAAAATTAGGTCCTTCTTCTAGCTTGGATAATGTATCAGTGATCTCTTTTGGATTAGTGGCTCGGAAAACATTGGTGAACCCAAGACCTCTTGTAACTTGAGCTAAATCGACACAGGTTGCAGTTGGTGTGGCTTGGTTTCCAGTTGAACCATGAGCACCGTTGTCGATGGCAAGGATTGTAAGATTTGGTGGTTCAGCTTGAGCAATAGAAGCGAGGATCCCAAGATTAGCCAATAGACTTCCATCTCCATCTATTACAACAACTTCATGTTTTGAAAAAAGGGCAATCCCAAGGCCGACGGATGAGACGAGTCCAAGGCTTCCAAGCATATAGAAATTAGTGCGTTGAGGTTTGATATCATGTAATTCTCGTGATGGAAACCCAATATTTGAGATGACGAGTTTGTTTTCAAAATATGTTTCCAGTGCTTGAAGGATTTCGTAGCGGGTAAGTGTTGCTTCAGCTCCAGGGAATGCCTTCTCTTCTGTCGGCACCATGATATGGGAGATATTCGGTCCAGATTCTGCCAATGGCTCGTTTTCAAATAATTCAGGACTGAGTAGAACTATTTGGAGTGAATTGAGGCGATAGGCGTCTTTTGCAGCTTGTTGTAGTTTCGGTAAATCTTTGTTTGAAGTTACAATGCAATATTGGGCCCCAATCGCTTCGAGGATTTTGGGTAGACTTTTTCCCAACTTGATTTGTGCTGAAATGTTTTCTTTATAGACACCACGCCAACTTGCAAGAACTAGTAGAGGTAATTCGTAGGTAAGTGTGAGTGAGCAAAGGGCATTGATCATATTTCCAAGACCTGTGCTTTGAATCAGCATTGCTGCTTTGGCACCAGCAAGGCTTGCTCCAGCACAGATTCCAACGCCATCTTCCTCTTTTGTAACGCCTAGACTCATGAATTGTGAATGAACTAAGTTGTAGAGGTTTTGGAATTTTGCACAGGGATATGTTGTGAAGAAGTTGATTCCTTCCTCTTTGAGGATGCTTATGATTTCGTCGGAAGCTGTCAAGACCGTCACCAATTGTAAAGGTGCAACTAAGGGAATATAAGGTATTTTCAGGACATCATTTCATCTGGAGATAATACGTGGGATTTGAATAATCTGGGAGCTGGAAACGACGCTTCTGTACGGATTTTAGGATTTCTCTGAGGTGGATCAACGCAAAAAGAGGTATGCGTTGATATCGTTTCGTTTTAATTGATTTAATGAGTTGGGACATGGTTTCAAAGTAAGGAGGAGAAAAGGAGCCTTTCAAAATTTGTTTACTTAGATTTGTGAGGGATTTCTTAACTGTCTCAAGATCATCTTTTACTTGGAGTGACTGAATTTCGGTCCGACAAAGTCCTATTTCACGGGCTAAGTGGGCATCACTACTACTCACGAACGGAATATTCCAAGAAGCAACAATTTGCGATTCGTCTGGAGTCAATGGTGCACGAGCGTTCAAGAATTCCACTAAATCAATTCGATCAAGAACACTTTGTATTTGTGCAATATCATGACCTTTGAAAGGATGCGGTAAAAATACGAGCCCATCTTGTGTGCGGATTTCATCTATTACCACTTCGATGTTGTGACCTTGAATTTCTTCATTGAGGAACAGACCAACAAGGTCACCGGCATTCGTATGAATTTCAGCTCCCACTACCACAACAACATCACTAGCAAGCTTTCTACTCATTTTTTGGGTTTCTAACCCTCCTCGGATCGTTCCATGGTCCGTCACTCCAATGATATCTAGCCTCCGTTTCCTAGCCATTTTCAAAATTGTCTTGGGCTCTGTTAACGAGTCAAAGGAATATTTCGAATGGATGTGGAGGTCAAATTCCAGGCTTTTTCACCTCATAGTTTGATATCATTGAAATGAAACCAATCACTTTCGTTTCTGTCCTATACTAGGAATTCCATGTGGATAGCGTAATTCACCTTTGCGAATCCGGGTGAGGAATTCCCAAGCCGTGTAGAAAAGTTGGAACATTGTAGGTTTAATGTCTCGCAAAGTCACATTGCTCTTTGTGTGATAATTGGCAAAGTCTGCGAGGACACTTCCAACGGATTGGGGACGTGCTGCGAGGTGCAGCAGTTCATCTGGGAAAAGCCATTGGAACCGGTTTCCGACTTGATATGAGTAAACGGGTTGAATATCGCCGTCCATGGCCATTTTAGCAGTAAGATATGGGAAATCAACTCCTGAGGAGATAGCAAGGTCGAGAGAACCCCAGAATTTGGGGTTCACTTCCATGAGTGTGTATTTTCCATCTCGTCTATCTTTCTTGAACTCAACCATGGCCACGCCATGCCAGTTTAGTCCCTCTAATAATTTCATTCCCAGTTGTTTGAGATTGGGATCATAGGTGCTTTCTGCGGCGGTACTCGGACCTCCGGTTATGGGATACTCACGGATTCGGCGGTGCATGAAAAAGGCTCGAAGCTTCCCATGATTGTATAAGGCAAAGAAGCCGTAGCCCTCTCCTGGAATGTATTCTTGGATTATCTGGCCATCAAAGTGTTGTTTGGCGAGATCCTTTTTGGATGTCGCATACCAAACTTGTCCGGCGCCTTCACTTCCCTTTATGACCACTGGGAATTGGTTGATTTCGTCGATTTTTCGGTAAAACCGGGGTATACGAAGGCCCAGTTGTTCCGCGAATTCTAGGGTTTCATTTTTGTTACCAGCAATTCGCAGTGAGTCTTGTTGAGCTATCGGCATCTGGACACGTTTAGAAAACTGCTCCTGATACTTGGATAGGACCGCGGTGGCTTGGTATCCAATGGGTAGTAACACGTCTACCTTTTCGGTTTTCAGTAATCTGTCCATTACCCTGATGAACCGGGTTTCCTCCTCCAATGGGGGATAAATCAATTTTTTCTTGCAATATTTCGAATAGAAGGCCTGCGCATAGCGTGAGGAGGAGCCAGCAATTACTTCGATTTGTTTTCGGCCTAGACTTCGTACTGCTGCTAGTGTATGTTTGTAACTTGCATCAGTAACAAAGACCTTAATTTTCCTCACCATGACGCTAAATAACTCGTTTTTCCCACCATTGACTAAGTTCCTCACCAGTAGTCATCCAGGCATGCTTCTCCTTTCCATATTGTAGGATCTTCGTATACAGTTTGAGCCAATCACCATCCATCCGGTTGTTGTGCCAAAGAATTGAGACGGTTCCTTTGTTTTTTCGCACTGAATCGAGTAGTGAGCGTAATTTCGGCCAGGCTTGATTGGGGGGAATTTGCATCCGAATTAATGAAACATCCATGAGCATCAGGGGAATTTCGATGATCTTAATTGGCGTATCGGTTGTGATATTGTAAGGTCGAAAGGGGTGGCACATCCCGTTTCGGAACCCAAATGTCTCCGAATAACCGAAAGTTGCGTCATAACTAAAGTTTGCAGTTGTCAGTAATTCCCACGTTGTCGGGACGGCAAATCGTAGGAAATGATTTCGATACCCTTTCGCCGTCTTACCTGAAATCGCTTCCAACCGGTCCCGTTGGGTTGTGATTCGTTCGAGATCATTGTATGCATAATACCCTCCATGGAGTCCAACTTCCCAACCTTTTTCGATAATGGTGTCCAATTCGTGTTGGAGAAGATCCAATCGATAATTGTAAGCAGGCTCTCTAGGTTTTAATGCCATAAAGAAAAATGTCGACTTCGCTCCAAAGGAATCTTCAAGATCCATTATTTGATTGAAGTTCCATCGGGGGTTGTAATGCTTACTGACACCACCCATAAGCATTTTCGTGGCTTGTTTTATTCTGAAACGGATTCCCCGGCGTGCCGCTTCGTAGAGCGCACGCTTCTTTGACAAGAAGACTGTGTCAACATCATGGGTTAGACAAATTCCGAATTCATAGTTATCCGGGTAATCAATGTTCATACCCTGTTGAACTAAGAATTCAGAGACTGTGGGTTCAAGGATGTTATTTTGGTTTGAGTATTTGTAGAGAAATCGGTCATGCTCATCTAAGTGCTGAGGGTTGTATTCTTCAACTTTGGCGTAAAGGTCCCAAAGCGATGCGTTTGAGCGAATTGCATTCAGCACTATCTCGCACTATCCGTTATTACTTGGCGAAAATACTCTTCAAATTATAAGAATCTCACTAGTGAGGAAATTGATATCCTTTATTGAGAATTTTTAGGATTCTTTTTCCTGTAGTAGAGAAAGAATGCGTGCAGCTACTCGTTCCGATGATTTTCCATCGGTTTTGAAAATATGCTTTGTCAGAAATGTCCTTCGATCTTTCTGTGTCGCCATCTGAGCCTTCTTGTCGAAGAGCGCGCTTTGAAAATTCTTGACTAGATCGGCTTCATTATAGACACCAAAAACTGCCTTTTCTTCAACCCAGGGGAGCACCTCTGGCAAGTTGGACAGATTTACGACAACCACTTCTTTTTCCAGAATCATGGCTTCAAGGATAGTTGTTGAAGTTTGAGCAATCAAGAGGTCGCAAGCATATAGTGCTTCATAGGTGTCGTATCGGGGTGGAAGAATTATGATATTCTGTGTTTTCACTCGGTTTTCGTACCATTCTTGTGTCTCGTTATGATGGGGTTTGACGATAATTTGTATACCTTGAATTTGGTTGAGGGCTTTGATTGTGCTGAGGATGAATTTTTCTCGAACACTCTCCATCGGAAAAGGTTGTGTTGTGATTAGAACCAGTTTCTTCTGTTGGTCAATTTGAAACCGATTACAAAACCTGGTTTTATCATAGAGCCGTTCAACATGTAGCAGTGAATCATAACGAGGTTGTCCGGTAACCACGACTGCATTATCAGGAAAAGAACTGCTTCGCGTCAACAGATCTTTTGTGAATGAACCATAGACAGTAGTATTGGTCGGTATCGGGACAAAGGGATAATGTGCTGATCCGGTAGTTGATACATCATTAGCTGCAAACATGTAACCGGCTTTGTATTCATCAATAATGCCATGTTGGATGGCTAGACTTGGAATATGTTGGGCATGGGCTGCCATGATAAGCGCTCTCTCATATCCCCCATATTCGTTACTTAGCAAAACAAGGGCTGGTTCCTCTTGTTTACAGACTTGAAGATCTAATTCGTAAAGTAGGACTAATAATGGTAGATATGTCGTGTAATAGTAGTCGAAGTAATCAGAAAATGCAGTAAACACATCAATGCCGTTTAACCGGGGAACGTTCTTTGTGTTTTGGCTTTGTTGTAGTTTCTTAGAAACCCGGCTGAAATGGCGTCGGGCATAGAGGAACCGTGCAAGGGTGTTAATGCCCAGATACGATTCGAGTATTCGAAAATGTCCCAAGTTTGCAGCTTGTTTCATCTCCAGGGCTTGCTTAAGTTTACTCACCCCAGAAAATCCCAGATGTGCTAACGAGACATAGCATAGTTGGGGGCGAGTCTGTCGCAGTTGCTTTAGGACAGGCTCGAAAATCACGTGTGCTTTCTCCAGTTGACCGGTCGGAATATCTCTAATAGGTTTCCAAGATTCAAATTGGGCTGTGAGCAGAACTGGGTGAGAAGCTTCATTTCGTTTTTGACCCACGCTAATGAGTTTACTAATGATTGATTGGACTAGGATGACCAGTAAATAGAGAAAGGTAAACCGTCCAATAATTCGCTGTCGTGATGAGGGTCGATAGAGCCTTAGTCCTGATGTGAAAAAGATAAGCAGGTCAGTGTAGATTCGATTCCGTAGAATCCACCAAAAAGCAAAATCCTTGTACTTCGTTGTTTCAATTAGTGGCTTGTCTTCTATTACTTTGGCTGACTTTACTTCATCAAGCCAACGAAATAATTGTTTCATTTAGCCACCTACTACGAAGCGAGTTGTGATTATGCCTCAAAGCAACTTAAAGGGTTCTGAAAAATCTTTAGATTATCAGGACCTTTGCAGTTCCCGGAGAGCAGAGTGCTGGTTTGTTAGTAGAATACTAAAGCCCTATGAGTTAAATAATACAGATTCGGAGAAAAAACACACTAACGAATTGACGTGTCAGAATGACTGGAGCGGTGAAGATGAGTAAGAAAAAACCACAGTTTCTAGCAATCATTCCAGCCCGAGGAGGCTCAAAAGGTGTTCCCCGAAAGAACATCCGAATGCTCGCTGACAAACCCTTAGTCTGTCACACAATCCAAACAGCTCTCGGTTCCCAATATCTCGATCGGATTATTGTTTCGACGGATGATAAAGAGATTGCAAAGATATCGATAGAGTGTAGTGCTGAAGTTCCGTTTATGCGTCCTGAAGAATTAGCCCGGGATGAAACTGCAACAGAACCTGTGCTTCAGCACGTAGTGGAATGGCTGAACGAAAAGGAAGGATATTGTCCGGAGTATGTGGTTCTCCTGCAGCCGACCTCCCCATTTTTAGATTCGGCTGTCATCGATCAGGGTATTGAAATTATACAAAAGGAAACAGCTGATTCGCTCCTTTCGGTAGTTGAAGACCGCCACTTCTATTGGAAATTAAAGGACGAACAGATTCAGCCAGAGTACACTGAACGAAAACGACGTCAGGAACTCACTCCAAAATTCCGGGAAAATGGGGCACTCTATATTACGAAACGGGAAATTCTGATGAAACTGCACAATCGCCTTGGTGGCAAAATTGCTTATGTCATAATGGAAGAAATCGATTCGATAGAAATCGATACAGAGTTTGATTTTTGGCTTGCAGAAAAAATCGCTGCATTCAAAAGAATCAAAAGGAGTGAAGGGAAAACTCAGGTGAAAGGAAAATGAAGACCATTAAGATTGGTAACAAGACCATTGGAGAAGGACAACCAGCTTTCGTTGTAGCTGAAATTGGTATCAACCACCAAGGAAGTGTTGAGATTGCAAAGAAGCTCATTGATGTGGCTTCTCTGGCTAATGCCAATGCAGTGAAATTTCAGAAACGGACTGCCGATCTTATCTTAACAAAGGAGGCACTTAACCGCCCTTATGAGAGCCCCCACAGTTTTGGAAGAACTTATGGCGAGCATCGTGCAGTACTGGAGTTTTCTGAGAAAGAATATTCAGAGATTTCAAAATATTGTCAAGAAAAGAAAATCATCTTCTTTGCGTCGGTTTGGGATGAAGTAAGTGCAGATTTCATGGAACAATTCAAGATTCCAGTTTATAAAATCGCATCAGCGGATTTAACTAATCGACCGCTTCTCGAGCATGTCGCGAAGAAAGGGAAACCCATGATTGTATCGACCGGTATGTCAACGCAAGAGGAAATTGATCTCGCCATGAAAAGCATTCAGAAACATAATGATCAAATCGCATTGATGCATTGCGTCTCAACCTATCCGAGCGAATTTGAGCAAATCAATCTCCGTGGTATTGAGAAACTGAAGAAACGTTATGGTGTGCCGGTTGGCTATTCGGGACATGAACGGGGAATAGCAATCTCTTTGGCCGCAGTGGCTATGGGAGCTGACCTTGTGGAACGCCACATTACACTTGATCGAACCATGAAAGGTGGTGATCATGCTGCCTCATTGGAACCACAAGGGATCATCAAACTGGTTCGAGACATTCGAGCTTTAGAACAAGCTAGAGGGACTGGCGAACTCATCATTATCGATGAAGAGGTGCCGATTCGACATAAACTCGGAAAAAGTCTTGTTGCTCGAAAAGCTATTCCACGCGGAACGAAGATTGACGAATCAATGGTCATTGCAAAGAGCCCAGGAACTGGTCTTTCACCATATCGGCTGCATGAAGTCATTGGCAAAACAGCCAAAGTGGACATCAAAGAAGATGAACAGTTGGGAGCCAATAATCTCCAATAATTACACCAATTCTCGCCTCCCTGGTTCCCTTGCTTCCAGTACTGTGTACCATGGTAGCTAACATAGTCTTCTTATATGCACAGTCCAATTCTCTTGATTAGGAAATTGCACCTTAGTATTGTACTGCTAACAGGTGTCATAACATCATCTTTAAATCAGCATCAAAATACTGCTGAAATTAGGATTGCTGAACTCTTCCGATGAGGTGCTAGTGTGAAGCAAAAGGCAGAGAAAATCAAGTTATTCGTTATGGATGTCGATGGAGTCTTAACGGACGCAGGGATGTACTATGACAACCAGAAGAACGAGCTCAAAAAATTCAACACACGCGACGCAGTTGGACTCAATCTGTTACGAACCGCTGGCATCCAAATAGCAATAATCACCCAAGAAAAAACAGAAATTATGACTCGGCGAGCCAAAAAACTCAAAATTACCCATCTTCTCCAAGACATCCATAACAAGCACAAAGCACTCCAATCCCTGCTGGATCAATTAGGGCTGCAGCTTGACGAAACAGCCTATATTGGTGATGACTTGAATGATATCCCTGTTCTACAGCAAGTAGGGTTAGGAATTGCAGTTGCAGACGCTGCACCTCAAGTGAAAGAGCATTCCGATTGGGTTACTACCCGAAAGGGTGGAGAAGGAGCTGTACGGGAAGCAGCTGAATTCATCCTTGAAACACGAGGGATACTCAAAGATACAATTGAACGGTATATTGGCCAGCTCCTCGTTTCTGATTAGAGTTATCCATTTGGTGTGTAGCTTTGACTGAAGCCGAAGGCGAGAAAACCGGCTATGCAGTTAGGTATGTTCGATCAACGGGGCTAGCGTGGCTTCGAGTGGGGATAGTCCGTGGTGTTCAGCTCGTTTACATCTTTATTATCGCCCGCTGGATAAGTCCCGATGAATTAGGATTCGTTCAAGCCATAACATTGGGCATTACCCTTGTCAGTGGAGTCCTTATCCCATGGATTGCTTGGACGATGCATCAGCGAGCTTTATCAGAAACAGATCCCAGTCGAGCTGATAAGCTAGTTCACCAGATGTTTATATATGGTATTATTGAAACGATTATTCTCGTTCCCATTCTAACAGCCCTATACTTGTCTGGAATCGGGCTTAGCATAGTGTCTGATCTTGGAGTTGTTGTTTTAATTTCAGCAGCCCAAGTATCTCTCTTTCTTCTATTGCAGGGTGTACAACTGTCATATTTGAAAATCGAGCAGAATGTGCTCTTTGGAGCCCTAAGAAGTGTACTTAACTTCATCCTCCCTCTTGTCTTCTTGTTCTTCACTGCAAATATCATGATGATTTTTTGGGGGTGGATAATCGCTGATCTGATAACCCTCATTTTTCTAATTCCCACAAGTGGACTAAAACGGAAACTCAACCTTTACAAGCTAGTTCGTCCAACCAAAGCCCTACTGATCTTTGCTTTGCCCATGATCATTATTTTCATTTTCAACCAATTTCGAGGTTTTATTGATCAATACATCATAATCCTGTTCTTTGGTTATGGAGATTTAGCAGTTTATCGGACCATTAGCCGTCTCCCCTCGATTGCTGAAGAAGCAATCTTGACCCTTCTGATTGCCTTTCTGCCAATTATGACCAAAGTTCTTGCTTCTCGTCCTGAACGGGAAGGCATAGCGTTTGGGATTACTCTCAAAATGCTATTCATAGCCGTTCTTTTCAGTGGATGTATTTTCATCTTCGCAGGAATACCGATAATCCACATTGTTCTTGGTCCGCAGTATATTCTTCCAGAAAGTGGGCTGATTCTCTCATTTGCAACACTGACAATGATGTTTTTCGCTCTCTCCGCTCTCTTCCTCCGAATGCGGGGAGCTAAAGGAGAGACCTACAAGATGATGATCTTCTCCATCCTCTTCGTGGTCAACATAGCTATCTTTCTGGCGCTCTTCTTTGCCTTCGGACTCTTTGGGATTTGGGGCACCATCGGGATAGCCATGTGTGTAACTTTTGGCTATGCCTTAACATTCGCCCTATTGACATGGCAAACCAAGGAACTAGCACTAGTACCTCGAGGAAGCCTGCTCCGATTACTCGCTTTAATTCCAATCCAATTCTTCGTCGTGTATATGTTAGCGGTCCTTCTTTCGCCCCTAGATATCATAGACACGCTTATTATAACTGGGATATCGTTTCTACTAATCCTGATTGTATCCGCATTGTTTTCAGTATTCACTAATGAAGATCTGGATATCCTCTCGAGAGCCTCGAAACGATGGCTAAACCCAATTATCAAATTTTATCGAATCATGAGTCGTAAGAAGGAAACAGCTGAACCCTTGAAGGAGGAGTAAATCTTCTTGGTCAGGCAGAACAAAAGCTAAAGAGAGTTAAGAGGGTATGGGAAAAATGCATTGTCGATCCTTGCATAGGAGGAATTGAGTGAGTGTATAAGCCTGTTCTCTCATTCCTACGCAGTCATGTCCCATTATTCCAGAGGTTCTGGCTTAAGGTGTGGGTTCTACGAGTGAGTGTCGATAAGGTCTTGTTCAAGCCGAAGGTGATGCAGGTTAACATTGGAGGAGGACATTTTTACAAACGTGGTTGGAAAGTTTTGGATTTTCGGACACCTTGGTATCGGATTCCCCGACAGTATATTGATTACAGCTTGGATTTAATGAGTAGTGATTCTTTTCCCTTTCCTGATAATTCGGTTCAGTTGTTTTATTCCGAGCACGTACTTGAGCATTTACCTGATCAGCAAAGTGAACATGTGATAGGGGAATGCTATCGGTGTCTCGAAAATAACGGAGCGGTACGGTTTGTTGTTCCTGATATCGATTTAGCCTACGAAGCCACGAAGAATCATGATTTCGACTTCTTCTATCGGATTGATGAAGAATATCGCCAATATACTGTAATTGAACAGTGTCTTTTGCATATGTTTGCAGGTTACTTCGTACGATCAGATCATGATCTCGATATCAATGAGTCCCCAGAGTCCATCCAACGCAATTTTCGAACCATGACTAAACAGAATTTCCTTAACCATTATTCCAAAAGGATTGGTGAATGGTTGACCCCTGATATTCAGCACCGTTATGGAGGAATTCATGTTAATTGGTGGAATGAAGAGAAACTCGTCCTCTCATTGAAAAAAGCGGGTTTTCAAAAAGTGTATAGGACGAATGCTTACCAAAGTAGATTTCCACAGATGCAAGGTTCGCGGTTTGACACCCGTCCAGCTTGGTCATTGCATATGGAAGCAATAAAAGAGTAAAAAGAATAGATTACGAAGATAACATACCATGGAGGACCTTACCAAGTGTCGACTTCATCCGAGGCACATGTATTAGTTACAAAGGGTAAAAGCCATTACAGGGAGAGAGCCTTTAAGAAGGCTTTAGAGGAATGGAAACGGGCATTAGAGATATACGAGCGGGAGGGGAAAAAACGTGAAGCGGGTATTGTCTCAATTTATATGACTCAGGCTTTGGTGAACCTCGGACAGTATAAAGAAGCACTTGTCACTAGCACCCAAGCGATTCGAATCTTACGAGGGGTAAAAGAGCCCTCTAGCCTCCGGACCGCCCTGTTGACAATGGGGAGAATAATGGACCAGCTGGGTTACAATGAGGAGGCGAATCGTGCTTTTAGTCAAGCATTGGAAATCCAAATTCCAGGAGAAGAAAAATCAGCGCGAGTATCACTATTAATTGAGAGTGGCAGTTTATTATCAAAATCTGGAAGATATCAGGAGGGCTCTGAGCATCTTGCCACTGCAGTCAAAATGACTGAACAAATAGATGACGTGGAACTTCGTGGTAAAGCGCTTACAGAATATGCTAGTATCCTTCACAAGCTTGCTGCGTACGATGACGCAGAAAGGGTCCTAAGACAACTAATCGAATTATGGGGAACAGCAGGAAAACCGACACCAAGGGCTCATGCACTTCTTGGAGTAGCACGCATTTACCAAGCTGAGGGAAACCTGGACAAGGCAGAAGAACACATCGAACAAGCTCGAACTGTGTTTTCAAAGGCCAATGATGAAACAGGCCTCTCCTTATGCGAATTTCACACAGCACGTCTTTTATTGGAAAAAGATCAACCAGAACAGGCACTCCCCCATGGCGAGGCAGCGCTCCAATTTTTCCAAAACCAAAAAGCGTCTATAGCCTTTGCAGAAAGTGCACTGATAGTGGCTCAAATCTTAGAGCGCTTGGTTCAGGATGTGAGAGCACTCCGTCTATTTGACAAAGCCATTGAGATATTCTCACAATTAGGCGAACAAGCTAGAAATATTCACGCGCGCATTTCGAAAGGAAAAGCACTTCTACGCCTTGGAAAAGATAAGCAATCGGAACAGGAATTTACACAAGCTATTCGCTATTATCAAGAACATAAACGCCAGAAAGAAGAAGCAGAAATATACATCGAAGTAGGTGAAACCTTCTATCAACTTGAACGATATCCAGAAGCGATAGAACAAAGCAAAATGGCTCTTTTGTTGCTAAAAGATCATCCTGAAGAAAAGATGGAAATTCGGGGATACCGTTTATTGCTTAATGCTTCCCGAAGGACCCAACGACTTGAAGAGGACCTTCCGCTTTTACAAAAAGCTGCAAAAGAAGCGAATGCTCAGGGAAGAACTCTATTAGCCACATCTCTGATGGTCAGTCTTACACAACTAACTTTAGAGGCTCAGGCACCAGAGCAGGTCAAAGGCATATTGGAACAAGCCATTCATGATGAACAACTCCCAATGGAGCTTCGTGCAGAGGCTGCGATTAATCTTGGATTGGTTTTGATGCGAAATGCCGAGTATACGGAAGCTGCGCAGTATCTAAGTCAAGCGATTAAAGAGTTTAAAGCTGAGCCCAGCTTTGACACAAGTGAAGCATATTATCAATTGGCTGAGGCTTATCGTAATCTCGAAAAACCCAGCCTACGTAAAGATGCGCTCAAAGGTTCTCTTTTGACACTTAAACCATCCACTGAGGAAAAATTTCAGGGTCGATTATACTTTGAATTAGCGCCTTTAGTTGAAGCAGAAGATTCAGCAAAAGCCTTGGAATATTATGAAAAGGCAGCAAGCATTTTCAGCGAAGCCGAATACCGTGAAGAGTATTTTCAAACCCTTTTGCGACAGGCGAATTTACTGGTTGATTCTGCTGGAATATCAGACATCCTGAAGCTAATTGAGCAGGCAATTTCAATTGGTGAAGAACTTGATATTCCCACTGACTTCAACATTGAAAATCTTCCTCTTGCGTGGAACCAAATGCAACATGCCTTAGAAGAAGCAATCCTGATTGCTACACATTACTATCATAAACAGAATGATCGAATGATTGTAGACAAGGTGATTGATTGGTCTAGCCCTCGTAAAATCGCTAAATTGCATCCTTATCTATCCGATAATCTCGGGTATGAACGTTGTGTGGATTTACCAAAATTACTACAAGAAGAAACTAATCTTCTCACACAAATAAGCGGTCTGCGACAGCAACTCGCACATTTACCTCCAAAAAGTCTCCTCCAAGAAGAGTACAAATCCCGTCGGAAGGCACTTAGAACTGAATTAGTCGAATCATTGGAGAAAATGAATGTCAACCGTAACGTAATCGCTGCAGCGTGTCCAGACCCAGGAAGAGGGATGTTGCCTTCAGATTATAAGATGCCACAAAAACTCATGACCCTCATGCCTACCGACCGCCGGTGGATTCTAATTAACTATGACGTGCTACTTGAAAAACAACGAATTATTGTCACTACATTAGACCATGTCGGTCGACACGGTATCCATACTTTACCCATCTCACCGGATTTAGCCTCAGTTGTACAATCACTCCAAGGAATCAAAAATACTCAAGAACTACCTCCTATCGCGGATCTAAGAGACATCGCATCCTTTCTATATCGCGGTTTGATTCCGAGTCGGCTTGAACGGGAACTCCAAAGCCACAATTATGGATTTCTTCAATTCATCACAGATGGATTTCTCAATAATGTACCCTTCGAACTCGTATTTGATGGAAAAGAATACTGGGGTCTCAAGTATCCTATGGCATGGGCTCCGGATTTCCAATTTTTCGAAAGCACGTTAAAGACTAAAGCATTAGCCCAGACTACAATGCCTTCAGTTGTACTAGGTGTCTATTCAGGTGCAGAAGAGCAGGCTTCGCGTAGAGCAGTGGCTGAAGCAATTGCCAAGTCATTTCTTGACTCGGTTCCCACGCGCCAAGGTATCACTGAGCCAATTGTTCTTTTTGGAAGTGATTTTACTCGGACTTTGCTATCCAGTAACCTTGAGCAGCCCCGATCACTTCTTTTTTTCTCAACTCCCACAACCCTTCACCATCGTAAAGGCGAAATCCCACTACAACACCCGGATAGTCTTCGAGTGATTGAAATCGGGGTCACAACTCTATTCAAAGGTGCACCTATTCTTGTGCTTGATGATTCGATGCGGATAGATCCCATGGAGAATGGAATGAGTTTAGCTGGTTTTCTACGACATCTCGTCACTGCTGGATCTCCCTCGATTGTATTCACACGATGGCGTCCAGAACATAAGTTACAACCCACCTTTACTCAAAACCTGATTAGACAGCTATATGGAGGGGATCCCATTGCTGTTGCCATGCTCCACACACGACGAAAACTAGCCAGTACAGGTCCCCCTCTCCATAGCTGGTTAAGTTACAGTCTATGTGGAAACCCATTTCTCACCCTTTTTTAAGGCACGAGTCTTCGTTAGGTGAACTGCCCACATCTGATTGTGTGAGCTTCCTGCTTCATGCCATCGGCTCCTGCCGACTGGTCCACAGGCTCTACTCGCCGTTCCGGCGATGTTGCCCGGTCAGATGTCCTTGGTTCTCGGACCGCAGACTAGGACCTCACATCTAGATGCCAAGAAACTTATTTAAACACCGCGAGTGGTCCCCAGCCTGACGAACGGGAGCTTTTCGAGGTTTAGATAAGGAAGGCATCCAAGATTATTATCAAGCAATCATAGGTTGCATGAGCGACAATTGGACTGGCAAGACGGCGTCCTCGCCATTGGAATAGCAATCCGAGGAATATGCTTCCAACTGTTTGAAAGACACCAATAAACGGGTTGAGATGAGCCAGTCCGAAAATAATGGAGGATACAAGGAGCCCTCCAATTCGACCATAATGAGCATCTAGGGAGTTTTGGATAAACCCGCGAAAGAGCACTTCTTCAGCGGGTGCAATAATAAGAATCACAGAAAGACACAGCATTCCCATCCAGAACAGGTCAACGGGGGTCGGGGGAGTTGGTGGTGGACCAGCTCCAGGTGCAAGGAGTTCATACAGATCAAGGAGCAAGATTAGCGGAGCCAAAACTACGCCCACGCCTAGTCCCAATATAATATCTTTTGATAGGTTCCTGATGCCCCCAGAAAAGAGGCCAAGTTTCTCTCGTCTGACTTTCAATCTCTTTACAATGGCAAAGGGAATCAGGAAGAAGGTAACTTCGCCTAAAGTGAGTATGATTGTAAAGAAGGGATCTGTGATTAAGATAGTGTCAAGTAGATAGAGTGGGATACCAAAGAAGATAAGATAGTAAAAAAGTAGCGCGAATGTCAGGACGAAAAATAATCCATATGTAATAATTGTGATGACATATGTTGTTCTGGGTGACCAGGGATATGGAGGGGCCTGCGCCTCTCTTATTGACCATGTAATTTCTACACCGCAGGTTACACAATATTTAGTAGGCGTCGTTATTTCGGTTGCACAGTAGGGACAAAATCGAGTGGGATACCTTCGTTCAGCCACCATTGGTCCCTCCACTGTTGTGCTGTTTTATGGGTTGTTGTCGAGGAGCTGAGATGGAAAAAGCTGCAGTGAAGGCAAAAAGACCTAGAGGAAGAGTGACAATACTGAAAATAATCAGACCAATTCTTGCAATGAAGGCAATATTTGGGAAACGAAGCACAATTAGAAAAAGTGCAATGATGAGAACTGAAGGGAACTGAATTAATGCAAATATTAAGTGCATTCCAAAGTAGTAGGGACTAGCAAAGAAAAGAAACAACAGCCCAATGATTGCTGCAACAATTGCTTGAATTACTAATAGCAGATAAGCAAAACGAGGAACAACTACCTGGATAGGAGGTTTGGTTGGAGATTCGTGAGGTGATTGAACAAGAGCTAGGTTGAATGCACAGTTCGGACATTTTTCAATTTGCTCTAAGGGAAGTTCAACCAAGTCTTGTCCACAAACTGGACAGCAAATAATTGATTGCTTCTGAGTAATTTTCGGTGACCTATCAGGTTCCCCCATAAAACCACATCTTATCAAGACCTCAGGAAAAGGCTTTCCGTCCGAGACCTTTCAACAACCTCAGTCCCTGAGTTACACCAGACACCTTAAAGGGTTCAACACTTCATCCATGTACTAGGTGGGCTTCAAATTTGGTAGTATTAGATCGTAAGACCATTCTTGAGCTGATTTCTAAGCACAAGCTAATTACAAAAATGGTTGACCAAAATATCCAAGTCTCTCCTAATGGCGTGGAACTGACACTTCAAAAACTCTATACCTACAAGGAAGCTGGAACTATTGATTTCTCTAACAAAGAGCGTCATATTCCCAATTATGAAGAAGTCCAACTAAAGCAAGGATGGTACAATCTTCAACCTGGAACCTACCTTGTGACCTATAACGAAATCGTTCGAATTCCAGCCAACATAATCGCTATTGGGCGTCCGAGGTCATCGCTTCTCCGTTCCGGTGTTTCAATTGAATCAGCCGTTTGGGACGCAGGATATGAAGGACGTTCTCGTGGATTACTAACTGTGTATAATCCAAATGGCTTTTTTGTCAAACCAAATGCCCGACTTCTCCACCTTGTCTTTTTCCAATTAATGCAGGAAACTCAACCCTATGAAGGTGTTTATCAGGGTGAAGCCTAATCTTGCTTAAGGTTAACCTCCTCATTACAGGCTTTCCAGGCTGCGGAAAAAGTACATTAGTAAACCGCGTTGTTGACAGGGCAAAACAGGAAGGTTTGAAAGTGGGAGGAATTAGCACACCTGAGTTCCGGTTAGATTCAGGAAGGCGAGGAGGGTTTCTGATCTGTGACATAGCTACTGGGGCGGAACAGGTTATGGCAGCTGTTGATATTTCCAGTCCTGTGAAAGTTGGTCGCTATGGAGTCGATCTCAATGCCATCCGAGAAGTCGGAGTCACCGCAATAGATTATGCAACAACTTCAACAGAGCTCATAGTAATTGATGAAATTGGGAAAATGGAATTAGCAGTTCCCGAATTTCAGCGCGTGGTCATTATGGCATTCGATTCACCTAAGCCCGTGTTAGGGACAATAGGATTGAAACTGAAAACACATTTTGTGAATCAGATAAAGAACCGAAATGATGTTACCATTCTAACATTGACCCCAGAAGTACGGACTACCGTCTATCAGCAGGCTTGTACCCTTTTGGGTCTTTAAAAAATGGTAGAGACCAAAGCTAGCGCGCTTTGGTCGGATGATACACAATGTACAATGATGTGCTTAGAATGGTGAGATTAACCACCAAACCCATGATAGCGTTGAATAAGAGCTCGTAATTGGTAAATTCTACGAACACTACTATGTAGAAGGTTGTAACGGGAAATATCATTAGAAGGAGAAGGAAGCTCATCAGTAAGGGGAACCGGCGATAGCGGAAATGGGGTTGTCGGTTTTGGGATTCTACATAACCTAAGAGTACCACGCTAACAAAGATAAATCCCAGTCCAGAGAGGAAAAGGGGCATCATGCTAGTGAGAGGTACAAGGCGTAGATATGGTACGAGAACCCAGGCCATTTGATAACTGCCCCAAGCAAGGCCAAAGGTTGCTGCGAATTTGAGGATTACGGGTCCCACGGTATCAGCAACCAGCCCATGATCAGTTTTAACGACTTCACGTCGGACGAGAAACGATTCAATAATAACGATTATTCCCATGATAAGGAAAAAGAACGCGCGTAGCCAAATCCCCGTAAATGGATTATTGGTTATGAAAGCTGGATTGAAGGTGAAAATGACTCCAGTCAGCAGTGAAAAGACACCAACACCGAAGAGAAATGCCCAGCCTACAAAATCAGTTCCTGGTTTGAAGACATCATCAAAGATGAGTATACTAACACCGACAATTGCAGCAGCGAAAATCGCATAAATCATGTAATCAGGTGAATTTAACCAGCCGGTGAAGTACCGGTAGAGCCGATATATTGCAAAGATGAAGAAAATCAACGCAGTGAGTTGGAGAAGCCGAGATAGAAGATTTGTGTGTTTACCCAATGTTTTCACCACGTATGTGTTACCGTGTACGAGCAGTAACCATTAGGCAATCTGCTAAGGACCTGTGAAGCCCTCGATTACAGTAGATATCAAGCAATATAACCTTAATGGCATGCATAGTAGAAGTATTATTGGATAATCCAATCCGCAAGGATTTCCAGCTCAAAGGCAACACAGGGTGCTTCAATGCCGTAATTCTTCAGTACTGCCGGATGAATTTCACCCATTATGCCCACATGGGTCCCCTCAATGAAGAGGTTTGCGACCCGTCCCTTGATGAAGGATACGTTGGAGGTTTTGCGAACTGTAGCAGACAGCCCTAAATTCCCTAATAATGTCATAAGTTTAGCCTTCAATACAGTGATATCAACGCGTGAATTTACTGAAGCAGCAGCAAGATGGGGAGTTGAGCGCGTGCAGGTTTCTGCATTAGCGTCTAAGGTGACTACATCACCGACTTCGAAGATGTTATGTGGTAATTCTTGGGCAGTGTTATCTCCCAAAAATGCTAGTAATCCAGGGAGCAAGGCGTTCCGCGCCAGGTGATACTCCATTGACTTTGGATTGGCAATCTCTACAACCTCTTTCATGGGACGATTCATCTTTTCGAAAAGAACACGGGTATTAGTTAAGACATAATTGTGAATTTCTTGGTAAGCGAGTCCTACCATCAGGTCACGAATTGTACGCAACAGGGTTGTGAGAGGTAACTCCCTGCCAAGCGTCATTAACTGAGGAGTTGTTGATTCGAAGCGATCATATCCATAGCCTATCGCTACATCTTCAACGATGTCAACATCATGAAGAATATCCATCCGATATGCAGGTATTTTTACTTGAACCGTATCGCCACGAACGGAGGAATCCATTCGCATTCGACCAAGGGCTTTCATTACTGCAGAATCGTCAAAGTCATAACCGACGATTTTGTTAATATAATTCAGAGATACGTCACGCTGTTGGAATGTAAGATCAGGGAGTCGTTCACTCCCTTTGGTATACACAACTTCGACATCTTCAATTATCCCGCCCCTCTCCGCTAGGGCCGTTATCATTATATTCAAAGTTTGAAGCGTCGTCAGCTTATGCGTTCCTGTTACTTCAACGAAGACATCTTTTGTATCCTCTACAAGTCGTCCCAGATCATTGCTATTTATTACAGGAGGTAAGCTCAGGACTTTGTTCTCTGCATCAACAAGAATTGGATATTTGGGAAAGTCTTTGATGATTTTGCCAAACTCTTGCCCCTTGGGATGTTGGCTAAGTATTTGCCTGGCAGTTAGTGGAGTATAATATTCAAGAGGTACAAACTTGATATCATCCGGGGACTCAGTTCGATAATGAACAGGGGGAGTAATGAGATCCAGGACATACAGTCCGATGCTTGTTCTTTTTCGATTTCGACCAAAGGTTCCCGTAAGGCGTTCTTGCAGTTGCATGAATTCTGCAATAAGGTCGTCATCTAATTGGAGACCTTTGACGATTCCACAGGCTAGAAACGGTCGGACTTCTTTGACCGATGGGTCCACAATGGCCTGCCAATCAGATTTTCGAATTGAATAGTTTGGTGCTCCAGTTTCAATTTCTAGGAACCCACGAAGTGCCCTTGCAATGCCTTCTACAGAGAGCAAATCCACGCGATCAGGATTTACTTCAATTGTCACGATGCCATTGGATATACTATCAATTTCACACTTGAGTAAGAAGAGGCTTTCTACCAATTCTTCTTCAGACAAGTCACGGCCAACAAGTGTAAGGAGATCCGATAGTCTAACATCTACGTTCATAACATCCACTTCCTTAGAATCTCATTGAGGCTTTGCGAAGCTGTCCGAGGTTTCGGGTTGCTAGCTCACGAATATCACCAATTCCCAAAGCGGCCATGGCTAAACGATCGGCACCAAGTCCCCAAGCTAGAACTGGAAAGTCAATACCGAAGGGGAGGGTGACTTCTGGTCGGAAAATTCCACTACCACCAAATTCTCTCCATCCAAGCTCTGGAATAAATATGAAGCTTTCAACAGATGGTTCGGTGAAAGGGAAGAACCCGGGTTTGAATTTTAATTTTTCAACGCCTACTCCTTTTGCAATTGCTTTGATATAACCCATCAAATCGCGCAGAGTTAGATCTTTACTACCAATAATCCCTTCAATTTGAATGAACTCTGCAGAGTGGGTTGCGTCAAATTTCTCGGGGCGGAAATTCCGATCAATACTAAACATGGTTATTGGAGGTTTCTTGTGTTTAGACAGGAAACGCATCGAAACCGATGTGGTTTGACTTCGCATAACGAGCCGGCGGGCGATGTCGAAGCTATAGGGATAACGCCAACCAGTAGAGCCAGTTGTCCAACCATTTTCATGCGTTTTGGCAACGCGTTTTAGAGCGGACTCATCAATTATTCGACCAGGTCCTTTTGGTGTTTTGATTTGATAGGCATCATGGACCTCACGGGCCACATGGTCTTGTGGCATAAAGAGTGCATCATTATTCCAGAACTCTATCTCAACAAGAGGTCCTTTTGCCTCTTGAAAACCAAGTCCAATAAGAACGCGTTTCAATCGATCGATGAATTCTACAAAGGGATGTTTTTTCCCAGGATATAAGGGTGAGGTTGGGGCACGGAGGTTATAGGGCATGAAGTCTTGGTCTTTCCAGGATTCTGATTTCAGTAAATCAGGAGATAAATCGCGGATTAGTTCTTCATCAGTTAGTGCTGCTTTAAGTGCTTGATGTCCCTTTGATGTGATGGATACTGTAATTGTTTGGCGGGAAACGAGTTCAGCTAACTTTCGTTTACGTAAAGTGTTTTGAATCCTTCTAAGGTCCTTCTTTTCGAATTTTACATCATCTAGCTGAAGTAAACCTGACTCCTCAGCCGATTCCAGGGCAAGTTGGAGTGGATGCTGTTTGATAGCTTCTGTAGCATTTGACATCAGTTTCATCCAAGTGTGACCATCGCGTTCTGAAACTGAAATCCACTTATTTTGACGAGCCCACCCCAGGGCTAATGTTTGTTCTGATGGTTTAAGCACCTTCTCCTTTGCAATGGATTCAACAGAACCCTCATCGCCTTGTTTGGCAAGTAACTTTACTAACCGTATTTCTGGAAGCCCCTTTGTGGCGAAGTGTTGCCCTTCGGGCGTTAATTGGTAGAATTCGATACGAGTTGTTTCTTTATCCTCGATGAGTTTCCTTTGGCGAAGACTTCGCAAAAGGCTACGAACTGTTTCATCTTTTAACCCTAGTGATTTTGCGATGGATGAAGCAGATAGGGGTCTCTTCATTGTACTGAGATGGTTAAGAATTTGTCGAGCTTTTTCAGATAACCTGTACTTCACACAACTCACGTCCTAAGAAGAGAATAATTGGCTCGAGGGACTGATGGCACAAAATAGGGGGGATGAAGAATGAGCAGTGATTGTTCATGATTGTTGAAATTCCAAGGCATCAGCCCATCCGTACACTCTGGAGCAACAACTTCCAGGTTCATCTATTTAAACCATCCGTTAAACGGCTTGACGAATTATTCGGGGAGAACTTTCAAGATTTTTCCATAAGGAATTTCGTAACGTTTTCCTCGTGACCGGTAGAAAACCACAGGATAGGTGGATTTGGAAAAATAGCGACGGTGTTTGGTATCAACAAGGAGGATCATGTGTTTCAAACCTTGTTGCTTGAGCATTTCAAGTTGTGCGAGTTTCTTTTGGGTATATTCTTCTCGCCAGTACCCAATGATTTCAAGAAGAACGCTATGGTCCCCTTTCACGAGGGCAAAATCGGGGATGATTAACTGGGATCCTAAGATGATTGCCTCCGGTTCACGGATGATGTCCCAGCCCCGAAATTTGTTGTTATGCCAACTCCAAAAGAATTGTTTCTCTACCTTGGAATCAAGAAAAGCTTCGTCTTCACGAACTTGCTTTCGTGGAATAATTAATGGGATAGAATCAGCGTCCAACTGAACCATATAGTGCCGATCTCGTAGGATAACATCAATTGAAACCTTGTCCACCGAAATACCAAGACCCGGTGCTTCCTCAAGTAGACTAGTTATTACTTGGGCAATATTCCATCCGAAGGAGGAGGCCCGACCGAAAAAGACTCGTGGTCCAGCAATGGTGGCACGAAGAGTTTCATCGGATGATTCTAAATCTACTAACACTCCAAAGCGTTTCGTATATTTTAGAAGAGAGCGCGCGGTAGCTCCCAAGCTACTCCCTGTAATGGAAATGACAACAGTGTCACTGTTGAAAAGGAGAGTTTCTAACACTTCGTAGTTATAAGCACCGATTACATCTTTTGCTGAGGGACTGTGATTTTTTCGGTGAAGTTGCATAACATCTTCTCGATGAGCAGTGAGTAACGGTTCAATACTTTGGGGCGGGAGTTGGAGAGTGTGGGCAACCTTTTGGAAAAACTCATTTCGTTGGTCACGTAGAAAAAAGCCTCCGGACTCACTTTGCACAAATTGCCAAAACCATAGCCGAAAATCCTCAAGAGACGAAATCCCTTGACCACGTAATCCAGCGAGTTCCGTTGCATCAAGAAGATCCTCAAGTTGGTTGGGTGAAAATGCGTAAAACCGACTCAGTAATGTCGCTATCAACGCGCGAACCACTCGACTGTCAGGAGCCCACGTAAGAGATGTATCAAAATCAATGGAACCGCGGTTTTTTCCGATATGGGCTTCGAAATGATCTATCAACCGTTGAGGCAGTGCTTGATCCATTGGGTGCGCAAGAAAAAAGGGAAGCAGATGGTTTCCTCTGATTTGATATTTGAGATATTGCAGTCGCAACACCATTGCTGCAATCCCCATTACTTTTATTGTTATGAGATGCGTTCATCTAAGAGGGTACCCAATTGGAGAAGTCGAAGTCCTTCTCCTCCACGAACGTAAATGCGGCTACTTCCGGTGGGATCGGAATGAATCAGGGCTAGAATGTGATATCGGTCCTTAAGGCTGGGTGGGGGATCATCGACTTTGAATTTTCCTTCACCAAGCCGCACTTGTTCCCCACCTTTTGCTCTTTCTTCTTGAAGTACACCTTGAATAAGGAGAGCGATGTTCCACATGAGTTTTCGGCTTCGACATATGAGAATGCTACCTTGAAGGAGTACTGTGTCCACTCGGTCGATGACTGTCAGCCATTCTTGTAAATCAGGATGGAGCTTATCAGATGGCAGGCTTTGTTCTGTGAAATAATCAGATGTTGGCATTACTGTTTCTGCAAGTTCAGCATCCAAATCGTCCACAAGAGTTGTTGGTTGATTATACTCTTGAAGCCAAGAGCGTAAATTCTTTGAAATAACATCAAATTCGTCTGTCCTTCGTCGACCCTCTGCATAATAAACAAGGATTAATCGCTGGACCATCGGCTCAAGAATCTCGAACAATTCAAAATACTGAATAATTAACAGGACTTGATAGAGAAGATTCCAGGCTTCAGAAAATCTCCTGAGTGCAAAATAGATAGAAGAAAGGTCAATTAGAAACCGAATCACCTCTTCCGGATCCGTTATAGACGGGAATTCCTTCGAGGTAATTTCTCCACGGATGACGAGGAGGGCTAGATAGAGGGCCTGAGCGGTCGCCTGTTCATTTACAAAGCCCCATTCCTGTGTTTTCCTGGCGAATATGGTGAAGTACATAGTTGCTGATTCAAAATCCTCTAAGAGTAGATTGATGGTAATGCGGAGCATGTGAGTCATTACCATTAAACGCCGATAGGTGGTCGCATCAGGTCGAACACTCAGGAGGATTCGATTGCATTCCTCAATAGCCTCTTTGGCTTTCTCCAAATCGTCTTGTTCGCCAAGATACAGGTAACAGAGCGCAGTTAGATAGTTTAAGAGCACCATATCAGGCGTGATCTGCCTGAGAAGTCTACGGTGTGCAGTTGCTGACAGTTCCCACGAGAGGAGGACCAGGTGATTGTAGAGTTCTTCACGGTCAACGCCAATATCCTCGAGCGCTTCTCGATAGTTTTGTTCCTGTATTTTATTCACATAACTGGCATAATTCCGACGGAGCTCCTGGAGGAACGTAAGCAGCCCAAGCGCTTCTTGATCAGTCATGCCAATAAGATCTTCTTCAGCAATGCGTGGTCCTCGTAAAGAACGGACGACTTGGAAGGCTTGGTTTTCAATTAGCTTGATTCGAGTAGTAGGATCATAAACACTCCGCCGAGTAATGCTGTACTTGATTTCTGTGTGTAACACTCGTTCTCGGAGAGTCTCAAGGAAGGCAGTATCCTCAGCGTTTTCGTGACTTCTCTCGAGAAGGTGTAACAGAAAGGCGCTGCCCATCAATCCTTCAATTTCTGGTTCAAGATTTCGGAGTGATTGTAATAGCTGAAAATCGGAACTGATTAGCCTTTTTTCATTTAATTTGTTCAGCACAATGAGTAGGGAAAGGTCCGGAGCTTGTGGAATCCGATCGACAATATCCCGGGCTTTGTCGATGTAAGCATCCAATTCGTCTTGAGTAACATCAATAACTTGGACAACTTTTCGTACTTGTCGGCGTAGCCTTCCCCGTAATTCCTGTAAAATCTGACTAGATGTATAAAGTTTGAAAGCCACTCGGTCAGCAATCTCTTTAAACCGATTTAGTGACTGAATATCTTGAGCAAAGGCTAAAATGAAGAAATTAGCATCGACAGCTACACGTGACCAAGACTTAGCAGGACGCCCTTCCTCTGGAAGAGGTGCAGGTTTAGCTTTTTTCGCAACCTTTGATGAACGGTCAGAGGACGTAGTTTTCGACACAGCCCGAACTCCTTGATATCTACATACTATTACACTTTATACCTGAAAAGATAAATAGTCAGATTTGTGTGTCTAGTTCACTTAATATAAACGGTGATGCTTATGGCAGGTCCAGCCCTATTTGGCGGTATCATGATTGGCGCAGCTGCTTGGTTAGAAGTCTTTGTCATTTTCTTTCTGACTCCCGTAACTTGGCAGTTAGCTGTAATTCCAGGTCTCTTCTTCATTGCCGGATTATTCCTTGCAGGGACTCTTGGCGACCAAGCCCATTATGCTGAATTAGCAATTGGTGGAATCTGTATTGCTGTATCAGTAGGATTTGTTGGATGGTTCTACTTGATCGATTCAACACTCCTGATTCCCGCGCTACTCTCTCTTGGTGCTGGTTTCCTAATCCTTGTTGGCCTTGTCTTCATCATGGGCGGTGCCAGTAAAGGCTATTAACTCGACGAACACCAAGAATCAACTAGCTTCCACCGTCTTCTTCATCAAACTGCCTACGACGTGAAAGACCATCTTCCAACGTTGATTCAGTTACGAGTTCATACAAGATAGCCTGCTCTTTTTGTGGTCGGAGAAGCCGACCAAGACGCTGAATGAACTCGCGTTTGCTACCTGTCCCCGAAACAATAATTCCTATAGATGCATCAGGCACATCCACGCCTTCATCAAGCACCTGTCCCGTCACAACTTTTGATAAGCCTCCTGTCTTGAACTGCGATAATATGCGTTCGCGTTCCGAGACTTTGGTTTTATGAGTAATAAGAGGCAGACCAAAAAGGTTAGATACTTTCTCCACAACTCGAGTGTATCGCGAAAATATGATAACCTTTTCATCGCGATACTGTTGAAGAAGCTTTTCTATATGTTCAATTTTCCCTGAGGCTTCGAGGGCCACACGTCGAGCCTTTTCAAGATTAGAAAGCGCTTCTCGTGCATCGGGATCAAAGACAGTCCGTTTCACAATGGTATCAAACTGCCAGCCAGGTTCAATATCGTCCAATCGACGCGTATAATTCCGAAAAATGCGAATATGGGATTCGTAACGAGTCTGTTCCTCTGGTTTGAGAGATACTTGAATCCGCTGAATTTGATAGGGTGCAAGATAACCATTTTTTTCTAGAAGACGAGGTGCTATGCGATATACTGTTGGACCTACGAGCAGATCGAGGTCGTGATGGAGTTCATCATATCGTTTGGGGGTTGCTGTAAGTCCTAGACGGTGAGGAGCTAATGAGAATTCAGCAGCTAAACGGTAAGTAGGGCTGGGGAGATGATGTACTTCGTCAAACACGAGTAATCCAAACTTATTGACTAGTTGATGTGCCAACAGCGATGCAGAGTCATAAGTCGCAACCGTAATATGGTGAACTGTCTTTTTGCCTCCACCAAGGATACCAACTTCAGGAACGTGAAGCAGGACTTCGAGAGCTTCTTTCCATTGACTGAGAAGATCTAGCGTAGGAACAACAATAAGCGTCTTTACAGCAAATTTCCGAATGGCTTCCAAAGCAAGTATTGTCTTCCCTCCACCTGTTGGGAGAACAACTACGCCACGACCGCGTGCCCCCTCCCAGCGTCGAAGTGCCTCTTCTTGGTATTCTCGCAGCACCATATCTAATTCAAGTTGACTCCTAACCTCTTCTGGTAATTGGAAATCCAAGACGAAGTGGACGATTACCGGATAGCCTTTATTTTCTAAAAACCGATGAATGGTATAATAGTCCATTATTCGTGCGTGGAAGATTTTTTCTTTCGAGTTATATGTAAGTAAGGATTTGATTCCAGTAAGGTCTAGAAATCCAGTGGGTTTTAGGACCAGATCGCTCTTCCGGAGCCTGAGCTCAGCGTATCTACTGATTGCTTGTTTCTTGAGTATGGTTTTCTGTAGGTTTGGCGACAGAGTGTAATTAACCTGAGCAAAAAGTTTATTCAAATCGTCCAGAGGCTGTAAAACGGCTTTTTCAATTTGAAATTTGAACCGCGTCGGCTTCGTATTCTCAGTAGGCGCAAGATGTTCTGCGACTTGACCTAGGCGTTTAATGGTATTGTCATCTGCTTCAGTGACCTCAAAATATGGAGAGCTTTTTCGAAGAACCTTAGAGATTGGAAGCAACCCCCTTTGACTTGAATTTCAATGCGCGTTTCATTCATGGGTTTATCGACAGAGTGGGCTTAAAGTTCATCGGCAACTTCTTCAGACCATCTAAGAAAAGCGTTAAATGTAAGGGCGCCTAGCGAATCTTAGGCTTGACGCTGGGAGGCACCCGTTTTGGCGTTGGACAAAGAACTTCGTGAAATTGGAATTCGCACAAGTGAAGCAAAGCGCCTTGAGGAAGAGGGAAAAATCGACGAAGCTGTTGAGCTTCTTACCCAACTTTCTCAAGAATTACGGGAATTAGCCGATCGAGCGAATACTTCTTCGTTACGAGGAGTACTCATGCAACGAAGTTTAGAATACGCCAATAATGCAACCCAATTGAAGCGTTCGCATCTTACTCCCGAGGCAGAAGCAGAATCTCTAGCGGACCAAGAAGGGAGGGGCGAAGTACAGTTACTTCGTGGACCACAGGTTGTTCAACAGCTTCTGCGCATGCTGCAATCAGCACAATATCGAGTTCTGATTTTAACTCACCAGCTCCATGGCATCGATTTAGTTGATCCAGAAGAGCAGAAACCAGTTGTGAATCTCCTCACGTTGCTGAAGGAATTACATGAAGCTGGTGTGAAAATCCGCATTATCACTACTCCGCCCGCCCTTATTCAGGGAGTCGAACGATGGAAACAGGCAGATGCCCTACGAACCTTGGAAAATGAAGGCGTCGAGTTTCGTCTTTGCTCTCATCTCCACTTCAATGGGATCTTAGTTGATGATAGTGGTGTTTGGCGGGGAACCGCACCACTTACGGATAGAGGATTAGGTGGTCTTGATGATATGGTGGAATATTCAACATCCCAATGGGTGCGCGGATTGTATCTCGACATTTTCCGTAATCGTTGGGAACAAAGCGATTTAACGTGCTCCCAATGTTTTGAAAAAACCTGTCTCTCGAAATTTAAGGCTGAAGACCCTCGTCGGAGCATAGAGAAGAGCGATTAGACTAGGGTTCAGGAAGTTGTTCCCCGGGTTCAGGTTGTGCAAGTTCTTCAGATTGATAGGCAGAAACGACTTTCAAGTAGCCACGTCGTTGTGCATGCCCTACAATTTCTTCAACTTCTTTTGCTGGAATATCCAAAGCCGTTGAAATGTCATTTATACGATAAGTTCCATCCGCTAACATCACTATCAAAATCGCCTTCATACCAAAGCGTCGCAACAGATCTTGCCGAATTGGTGAGTCTTTATGTAAAAGCCGTGGAATGGCCGTAACCCGAACAGGAACAGGCTCCTTTTGAGGAGTATACCCGACGAGTGTGTCGACTTCCAGCTCAAAGTTTTGGAGCAGTTCGCGAGCCCTTGGACTCGTTCGCAGCATTGTACTAAGGAGAATTAAATCGTCTTTGAAGAACTTGAAGAAAACGTCTCGGAGGGACTCTAGCAGCTTCCCAGTAGAAGCATCTTTTTTCACACTTGCTAGAAATACGAGGCCAGCATCCACAATGTAACTAAAGGAGAGATCTTCGAAGGTGATATCCTGTAATTGGCGTCCCATCATTTCGCTTTGGAAATGCACTAGAGAAGAGAAAAAACTACTAAATAGCGTTGGATCAAACTCGAGGGGAGAATATGCCTTATGGTAAAGTGGGATTCCACTAGTATCGATTATCCACACTGCATGTACTACCATACAAGGCACCTAGATATCCGAGCTGGTTACTAGAACGGACACTCATCTTTAAGCTTGCCCCGACCTCAGAATGATAGTGAAAAAACTTTACTTTACGACAATCTAAGGTTGTATCCGGCTGGGTGTCCTGGGGAACAGGCAAGCCTCGCGAATGTGTTTAAGGCGCAAAAGCCAAACTAAAAACCGTTCTAGCCCCATCCCGAACCCTGAATGCGGGGGTAATCCAAATTTCCGCAACTCGAGATACCAATCGTAAGCAGACGGATCCAGTTTTTCATTCTTAATCCGTTCTAACAGAAGGTCTAAATCGTGGATACGCTGACCTCCGCTTGTCAATTCACCATATCCTTCTGGCGCAACGAGGTCGCTGCTTAAGGTAACCTCAGGACGTGCAGGGTCAGGCATATGATAAAATGACCGGGCTGCAGTCGGATATCCCATGATGAAAAAGGGATCTTTGAATTGTTTCGATACTGCACGTTCAGCTTCGGTCCCCAAATCTTCACCCCACCGAACTGTGAACCCTTGCTGACCAGCAATTTCCACAGCCTCATCGTAAGTTATCCGTTTGAAGGGTAGTTTGGGCACTCGCACCTTTACATCGAGAATTTTCAATTGGCTTTGGTAGTGTTTTTCTACATAGGAGACCATCGCGTGAACTAAGCGTTCTTCCACACCCATAATATCATCATGAGTGCCAAAGAGAATCTCAGATTCTAAATGCCAATATTCCGTGAGATGCCGACGAGTCCTATGTTTTTCAGCACGAAAACTCGGCGATAACAAATACACCTTTTCTAGGCCACAAATAGCCGCCTCTTCATACAACTGCGCACTCTGACTCAAATAAGCCGTACTTCCAAAGTACTTGAAAGGAAAAAGCGTAGCTCCACCCTCTACACTAGCTCCTACCATGACCGGAGGAAAAATCTCTGTGAACCCCTCTCCATCAAAGAATTGATGAGCCGCGCGACTAATCCCTGCTTTGATTTGCATTATCGACGTTTGACTAGGACTGCGAAGATAGAGGTGGCGCTTATCATACAGAAACGCTTCACCCGCATCCTTTTCCAAAGGCCACTCTGAATCCGCGAGATTGATGATTTGAAAATCGGTGACCTTCAACTCAATACCCGTTGGAGCTCGCTTATCAATTGTAATAGTTCCCGTAACAACAATGGACGATTCAACAGTCACTTGCTGCATAGCATCAAAGACCACATCAGGCATTTGCCCACGATGCCCTGCCACCTGAACAATACCTGTGGAATCACGCACAATAATGAAAATGACACCGCCATGTTCACGTTTACGGTGAACCCATCCGGTAAGTGTGACTGATTGATCTTTCATTGAGGGACCCAGTTCTGATACGTAATGGGTCTTTCCAAACGTTTTGAGCACTTTATCTTTCAAGGTGAAGTCACCAATTACAAGGAGGGAATAAAAGCAGAATTGATTTAACCTTGTCGGCGAGAAGCCCTCCACCTGTACTTGGGGATGAATCACGGGGTTTATAGAATTTTTTGCTACAGCTCAAAATATGCCCGACTGGAATACTATTGCCCCAGTCATTATGTGGCAGGGCTGCATCTCCGTACATGATGCCCCCTCCGGCATGTGCAAGAAATTCCCCTGAACAAGGGGCAGGTGCGGGGCGGAGCAACATCAGAACCTGATAATTTTTGGGCTAAACGGGCCTCGGCGACGAGTGTAACAGCAAGGAACAGTCCGAAACTCCTTCTAAAAGGAAGGAAAGGATGTCACAATTTGACACTCTCCACGGCTAAAGCCGGGAGATTCTTGGATGTCATCCACTGACCTCCAAAGGGCATGCCACTGCCCCGTTAACGACTTCCCCAGGGAACGCTGCGCCTTGAGCAAGCCCTATGTTGACTACGCCCACACCATCTCGATGAGCTTCTAATCTACACTCCTGGCATTTGAACAGGCGACCTAGTCGTGTTACTCGCTTCGACCGACAGCGTGGACACTTACTTGAAGTGCCCCGCTCATCCACCCGTTCCACCACAATACCATATTCTTCTGCCACCTCCGTGATCCGTTGCATAAGATACCGATGACTCCAGCAATTATGTGTCATCGCATGAGCCTTCCGCCCACCACTTTTTACCGCCAGAATCCCAGTGAGATCCCCTACCACCAGCTGCGACACACCGTGCGCCCACAAATCAGCTACCGCCCGACGAACCACCGTATTCACATACTGGCGTAACCGCAGACGACGACGAAATAACCGACGGATCCGATGCGTTGATTTCCGATGGTTTATCGTCTTTGCTAGAGACTTCAACCGATCAATCCGATGAGAGAGATACCACCAATCCGCCAAGACCGAACGCCCACTGTAGACCAACGTTTGCCACGCACCATCCAGGGCAACGGTCAGCAAATTAATCACGCCCAGGCCAACAAAGGCTCTCCGATGCGAGAGCGGTTGATGGGGAGGTTCAACCTCCACTGGTTGACGGGCATACCACTTGCCAGTAACATTATCATAGTGGATGGTTAGCTGACCCTGTTTGGTCCAACCCACCCATTTGGGCTTCCCCTGCCATTTAACAGTCAATTTTTTGGGGAGATATAATATGCCCTCGTCAAATCGATAGGAATCACAGCGAAAGATAATGATGAGCTTCCGTGTATTGGTGCGACGATACTTCCAGTAGCCCGGTGGACCTACGCAGTTGATATGGGATGGAAGTCGTCCCTTCGTTTTTAATCAGAGGAGGGCGAAGAATGAACGCCAGGCCTCACTGTTCTTGCGTTCAATCTGTTGGGCGGTGGCCGAGCCCACATCACCTTTGTAGGCGTCGTAGAGGTCCTGCCACTCCCAGGTGATTTTTCCACGGAAAAATGCTTGGCGGCGTCAGTAGGTGAGTTCGTTCCAGAGTCTGGCGCACTCTTCGGCCAGCTGCAGGAGGTGTAGGTGTTGGGAGGCGGAGGGTGTGAGGGTTACTGTGTTGGTGCGACGGAGCCCGGTTCACCTGTTCAGTCATGTGAAGGGGGATTTCATGGTGAGGGGATTTAAACCGTTGGGGGGTGGAGAGAAGTGTTGTATATCACGGGTTGCGGAGGAGTTCATTCCACGACTGAAGTCAAGGGCTTTCTCCCAACATCATTGTTATCCTATGCGGATTTATTGACGCGTTGCTGGACATACTCCAGCATTTCTTTTGCAATATACTCAAAGGCAGGAGTGACATTCAAATCATCCTTTGAACTCGTCTCAAAATATGCTTTCAAGTTATGGGTCTTCGCGAAATTGACAACTTCCTTTTGTTCAATCGCCCGCTGCAAATCCGCCTTCATCCCGATTAACACGACGGGAATCTCTTCGGTGTTATCCCGGATAAGCTCAAGCCACTGATCAAGCTTCAAAAACGTACTAAACCGATTCAAATCAAAGGCAAGCATCGCCCCACGCGCCCCAAGGCAAAACTTCGGCAATAAAAACCGAAACCGCTTCTCCCCACCAAAATCCCAAATCTGTAATTTAACACCCGTCTGCTCCCTACTATTATTCACAATTAATCGCTTTGCCGCAAAAGCAGCGCCTACGGTAAGAATTGAATCGTGGTATGTGCCTTCGACGTATCGTCGGACCATTGTGGTTTTGCCCACACCGCCTTCGCCTGCGATGACGAGTTTGAGCATGATGCCTTCGTCTTCCACGGTTGCGCGCTTCCCGCTGTACTTGCTCTGTTCTATTCTTGGGTTTACGGTCGGACTCTAAAAAACTGTTCGGTGGCAGAGATGAGATTTCCTAAAATTTGTGGTTAACGAGTCATATCATTTATTGGAATTTTAGACGGTTCCGTTTAGTTTTGGATAGGTTTAGCGGCTCTTTTTCTTGTAGATTCATTGAGGTATTCCGCTTTGACTGAAATGCACCAAGTCTATTTTCTTGTATAAAAAAGAAGAGACGGGGGTAAAAACCAATTAGCGAGGTTGATTCATAAGCTTTTTTTGACACATCAGAGCCCTCTAGGTGAGGATTTTACCTGGTTTGTGATGGATTTTGCGGGTTGCTGTGATTCCCAATCGATGTTCTGGATGCCGTGTTTGTGAATTGACATGTAGTGAGCAACATGAAGAGCGATTTCAGCCCAGTAAGGCACGCATTCACGTTCTGTCTTTTGATGAGACGGTTCAGGATGTGCCCGTGGTTTGTCAGCAGTGTGCTGATGCCCCATGTCTTGAAGCATGTCCAGAAGAAGCCATTTCCCGTGATGCGGAGACAAATGCTGTCGTAGTTGATCAGGACTTGTGCATTCAGTGTGGCTCATGTGTGAGTGCTTGTGTCATAGGACTGGATGCAGTGGCTTCAGAACAGAAGCTGGCGATTCGCCTGGATGAGGATACGCAGTTTCCCTTGAAATGTGACCTTTGTGGTGGAGACCCACAATGTGTCAAGTTCTGCCCTACGGAAGCGCTAGTGTACACTGATAATCTGGTTGAAGGCGAATTCGGTGTAGGGGAGATGATGGAGGCCTTGGAATTCTTTCTTCAACAAAAGGAGCTGCCGCTAGATCGGCAGGGAGGTAAGTAGGATGTACAAAGGCTACGCGGGTAAGATTCTTCGCATCGATTTGACTAGTCAGAAGGTTACCACCGAGTCTACCTCTCAGGATCTCGCACGTCGGTTCATTGGAGGAACGGGTTATGCTGGGCACCTCCTTTACCATGAGATTCCAAAGGGCGTTGATCCGTTGGGCCCTGAGAATAAGTTGTATTTCTGTACGGGTCCAGCTACTGGCACGGTGTGGCCGACTGCGGGTCGCATGGCGGTGGTGAGTAAATCGCCGCTTACGGGTATTTGGGCGGAAAGTCATGTCGGGGGCCATCTAGGACCTGAAATCAAATATGCGGGGTATGATTTCATCATTATTGGGGGACAAGCTGAGAAGCCTACAGTACTCTCTATTGTAGATGAAAAGGTTGAGTTTCATTCTGGAATCCCCTACTGGGGGCAAAAAACACTCAAAGCTTCAAAAGGACTGCGAAAAGATCTAAAACAGCAGCATGGTCATGTGGCCCTAATTGGTCCGGGTGGAGAAAACCTGGTAAAATATTCAGCGATTATGGTGGATGGAGCTCGCGCGGCAGGGCGTACAGGACTGGGAGCGGTGATGGGAAGTAAGAAGCTGAAAGCCATCGTGGTGCGGGGAACCGGGAGTGTTGACGTGGCAGATCCCCAACGATTCAAAGCGCTATGGGAAGAAGGACACCAGCGAGTCCAAGAAAATCCCCAAGCCTTGGAAATGCGAAAATATGGTACACCTATTCTGGTAGCAACCAAACAAAGTATCGGAGAATTACCAACCTATAACCACCGAGAAGGAGTCTATGAGGGATGGGACCGGATTTCCGCCGAAACCTTTCACGACAACTATTATCACACCACACGAGCCTGTGCTACGTGTCGGTTAGCTTGTAAGAAGGCATTCAAAGTAGAGGAAGGCCCCTATAAGGGACTCATTACTGAGGGACCGGAATATGAGGGTATTATGGCAATGGGGAGTAATGTGGGAATTGATGATATTCCAACTATTTTGCAAACACAGCACTTGTGCAATGAATATGGATTAGATGTTATCAGCGCAGGCTGTACAGCTGCATTTCTTATGGAATTGGCAGAACATGGACTTCTATCCGAAGAAGAACGAAGAGAATTGGATATTCAATGGGGCAATAAGGAGGGCCTTGTTCAGCTGATTCAGGCAATAGCAGAACGAAAAGGTTTGGGTGATCTTGCAGCTGAAGGGAGCCATCGAATTGCAAAGAAAAAGGGTGCCACAGCTGAACCTTATGATATGACGGTCAAGGGTATGGAGATTTCCGGACAAGATGGACGAGCCCATCGATCCATGGCGTTAGGCCATGCCGTTTCAGCTCGAGGTGCTGATCATTTACGAAACCTTGTGACGATGGATCAGCTGGCCTACAAAGAAGTCGCAGCAGAACGTTTTGGAGAGGACAAACTCCCAGAAATCTGTGATCCATACGTCGAAACCCACAAAGCCCTAGCCACCGTAGTAACTGAAAAAGTGTACGCCATTCGCGATAGCCTAATTGTGTGTTGGTATACCTGTTCATGGCCACCCATATTTTGGGTTGAAGATTTCGCTCCACTTCTAGCCGCGGTGACAGGTGAACCTGCCTTTGATAGTATCGAGGAAATGATGCATATTGGAGCACGCCTAGTGACATTGAAACGATGCTTTAACGTTCGTGAAGGCATTAGTCGTAAAGATGATCGTTTACCCCGTCGTTTTACACATGAACCATTTCCCAGTGGTCCTAGCAAAGGACAGACGGTTGATTTGGAGCCTATGCTCGATGAATACTATACACTCTATGATTGGGATGTTAAGACGGGAATTCCTACTTATAATACACTTCAAACGTTAGGACTCGAGGATATTGCAAAGGATTTGAAATCCCAAGGAGTACTTCCATCATAGCTAAATTTTCAGAAGAGAACCAATGTCTTTTGTGTGTAGATTTCGTTAAAAACCGATTCTACTCTTTGAGTGGTGGGAGAACATTAGCGTAGCCGTTCATCACTTCGAGTCCATTTTGATTTACTACATTGAAGCTAAGTCGGAGCAGGTTTTTCTTTGGCACTTTTTCTGTGGCTTCGACTATGGCAGTGATTTCATCCCCCGGAAAAACAGGAGCAGTGAAATTCACCTTCATATTGTAAGCCAGTGTGCCCAAGCCCGGTAATTGCATGCCAAGAATTTGAGCGACTAGGGCGCCTCCAATTGGACCATGTGCGATTCGTCGACCAAAGATAGTCGTAGCGGCATAATCGTCGTTGAAATGGAGAGGATTATAGTCACCTGATAGTTTGGCGTACCATTCAATATGCTCGGCTGTAACCTTCATTGATCCTTGTGCCTTCTCGCCGATTTTGATTTCATTCAGGCTCTTACCTAGCTTAAATTCTGATTCGCTTCTATCTGGTGTTTTCGGAGGGCGTATGGATTTAGCAGTGATATCTTGAAGGATTTCGGGTGTGAACCGAAACATGCGGGCAAATTTCAATAATAAATCCATATCATCAGTGTCAATGACGATTTTGCTTGTCGTCATCGCTTGCATGGCATCAAGCTTCCCAAGAAGGATACTTCTCCACGTATTAGAATCGGTTTTCACGGTCATTGTTGGATTTTTGATTTGTTTCTTTTTGATACTGCACTCTTGATCCTTGATTGATATCAGCCAAGGGGTTTGATCAGGAAAAAGGAACTGAATTTTAGCGGTTACACCTTCGGCGCGTTCAGAACGAAAGCCATTCGGAATTGCTGTCATGAGTGTATCGAAGTCAAGTTCTTCTACCTCTGGCATGACCTGTGCCCGGGCTTTACTGCGTTTGTCTTCAATATACACTTCTCGTTGAATGAGAAACCGCATGATTTCGGATGTGCCACCACCAATGGTTCCAAGACGAGCATCGCGGTAGAACTGCTCCAAGGGGAAGTAGTCTTTGACATACCCTGCGCCACCACAGATTTGGATGGCGAGATCACACACTTCGACGGCTGCTTCGGTAGCAAAGAGTTTTGCCATGGTGGCTTCTTTAGTGCAGGGGAGTCCTTGATCAACCATTCGGGCTGCAGCCACGATTAGGAGCCGGGCCGCACGCATTTTGGTGGCCATGTCTGCAACTTTGAAAGATATTCCTTCGAATCGAGAGATGGGTCGGTCAAATTGAACACGTTCTTGTGAATAAGTGACAGCGATTTCGAAGGGAGTTCGCATACAACCGAGTGCTTCAGCGGCAATACCGATCCTTTCTGTATCTAATTCATCCATAAGGATGAGAAAGCCTTGGTTGAGCTTACCGAGTAGATTTTCTTTGGGCACTTTCAGGTTTTCAAATCGGATATGTGATGCGTAACTTCCTCCCCGTCCCATCAGTGAATAATCTCTTTCCACAGAGAATCCTTTCCATGCTGATTCGATGATGAATGCAGACATTCCACTTTTGCTGTCAACTTTGGGATCAGTAATTGCGAAGACTATGATTTGGTCAGCGATGCTCCCATTAGTGATATAGCGTTTTTCACCATTGAGAATCCAACAGTTCTCCTTTTCACTCCAAACAGCGCGAGTCTCCATTCCAGCAGTATCACTTCCCACAGCAGGTTCTGTTACTGCTAAAGCCCCAATCGATTCACCTTTGGCTAAGGGAACAAGGTATCGCTGTTTTAGCTCATCTGAGCCAAATCGGAGTATAGGAACTGCACTCAACATGCAACTTGCTCCGAACATCATCAAGGCAGATGGCGATACAGCTGAGATTTCTTCCCCTGCAATAAGTTGATACATCAAGGACTTGTTGGACCCACCATACTTTTCGGGAAGTAACAACCCTGAAAACCCAGCGTCAGCGATTTTTTTGAAAAACCCACGATAATCGAAATTCCTTTCTTCAATCTGCTTGACCAAGGGCTTGATTTCACGATTTACAAATTCACGCACATGTGAACGAAATTCAAGTTCGTCAGACGTGTAAATTAATTCATCATCGTTGGTGAGCGTCATTTCACGAATTCCACCTGTCAAGTTAGGGTTTTTCAAGGAACTGTTAGGATTACCTTTTTCAACAATTAAAGCTGTTCTGATGAAAGCAGAATTCTTGAGTAAGTGATATGCATAAGAACAGGTACTTTCGAGCTTCTATCAAACTCGCAACATTCCACCAACAACTAGAAGGCGTTTTATCATGCAATTCTTTGGGCACCTGATAAAGGGTGAAATATCCCAACCCGATGAGGGACGTATTGGAAAATTTCCTGATATGAATAAGGCGATTGGTGATCCCCGAATTCTCTTTGCAATGGCTTTACGGGATCAGAGTTCTCTGAATCAATTTGCGGCACGATACTTCACTGGAATGCTACCAGAAAAAGTTCCTGAAATTCGTTTGCTCAAAGATCACATTCGTGTCCATGGGTACCCCAAAGCAAAGAAAGAAGAAATTGATGAGATTATTTTTGCTGAGTATGCCATTGGGGGAGTGAAAGAAACAGCTGAGGCTTGTGAAGAAGCAGCCCAAATTCGTGGATTAATGCACCGTGAACTCGAAGAAAACGGGAAAGGATTGAGCCTTCAGGACCGAATGGAAAGCATCCTCTCATTACATGATTTCATGTGGAAACATTATGAAGAGTTTAAGAAAATTGGAATTGCTGAGGGGACACCTGTCAAATTATTTGACTGGCAGACAACAAAAGTCTTCAAAACGCTTTGCAAAGAAAAAGCAGAGTTCATAACTGAACGATTAGGCCCAAAAGAAATCCCCTGTTCCATCGAGGGAGAGAGGACCATTCTAACAAGGTATCCCTTCGGTGCAGTCGGTATTTTCCCACCTTACAACGCAGCATTAGGCCTTGGATTTACGGCGATTGTAAGTTCCTACTATGCTGGGAACGCAAATGTGACCCGAACTCCTGCCCGGATGCCATTGACGAATATGGAACTTGCCTATGTTCTCCGTGATGCCATGAAAACGCTAGACTTTCCAGTTAGCGCATTTCAAGCCGTTATTGGACCTGCTAGACCAATAGCCCAGTATATGGTGAACGAAGCACCACTGAATGCAATGGTCTACTATGGTGATTCACAAATTGGATTACAGTTAATGGGGCAGGCGATTAAGCGAGGAATACATTTTGTACCTGAACTTGCTGGAAGTGGAGCCAGCCTCGTATGGAAAGATGTTGACATTGATAAAGTAGCCAACTTTGTGACACAAGCGAGGTTCTTTGGTTCAGGACAAATTTGTCTTGCTGCCAAACGGCTCTTTCTCCACGAAGCCATCTATGATGAATTCATCAAAGCTCTAGTCGAGGAAAGTGAACAATTGCAGCCAGGCATTCCAGCAGATCCTAAAACCGATTTACCCATCGTTGGGAGTAGGGCATTGTATCAAGTGATTGATATGACCCAAGAGGCTTTGAAAAAAGGAGCTAAATTAGAAGTAGGTGGCTATCGAATTAACGTCTCCGGAGAACGTGATGAGGCGGGCCTTTTTTACAAGCCTACTATTCTTAGTGATGTGCCCCTCGAGTGTCAGATATGGTATCAAGAGACCTTTGGGCCTGTGTTGCCTATCATGAAGATTCGCACTTTTGAAGAGGCAATGAATCAGGCGAATAATACACCATACGGTATTCGAACTTCGGTGTACAGCGAAGATCCAACAATTTGGCAACGTTTCTTCGACGAAATTGAAGCACCAGGAGTAGCCATTAACTCTGATCATCTTCACTTCGACACGTTCTTCCCACACCTCGGTGGCCTGAAAACGAGTGGTGTGTTTGGTGGAAAATACTTCTACGAAGCATTAACTTACCTGAAATACCGTCACTTTCCTGCATAACTCAGTTCTTATAATTAGAGGAAAAATTGAGACTCAATCCTAACACAAAGGCTTATAACGGAAAATGTTCAGCGGGGGCATGAGTGTTGACAGGTGTGTATTAACATGTATGATGAAGAGCTTACCACCCTGATGATTCCTGGACCTGTACCGATTCACCCACGTGTTTATCGGGCGATGTCACGAGTCATATATGGTCATCGAACAAAAGAGTACCAGACCACCTACAAAGAGACAGTTGGACTCCTACAACGGTTACTTCAGACAGAACAAGACGTGTTATTGTTTGCGGGATCGGGAACGGCTGCGATGGAAGCGGCTATTGCAAATGCGATTGAACCCGGCGAAAAAGTTCTAAACGTGATCAACGGAAAATTTAGTGAACGCTGGCAAGAAATTACTACAGCATTTGGTGCAAAATCTGAACTACAGGAGGTTACTTACGGTCAAGCAGCTAGCCCCGAGGCTGTACGCGAAGCGTTAGCTTCAGATGCTTCAATTAGGGCAGTAACGATTTGTCACAACGAAACGTCAACAGGTGTTCTTAATCCAGCCAAAGAAATCGGCCAGATTGTGCGTGATTATGACCGCCTCCTCATTGTTGATGGTATCACATCTGTTGGTGGAGATTACGTTTATCCAGATAAGTGGAATTTTGACATTTTGGTTACAGGAAGCCAGAAATGCCTTGGTGTGCCACCGGGCCTTGGAGTTATCTGGGTGGGTTCACGTGCCTGGAAAAAGATTGATACTCGAAAACAGCCGAACCCCACTTACTACCTTGATTTGGTAAAGGCGAAGAAGCGCTATGACAGTTTTGGCGATTCACCTTTCACCTCGGCAGTCACCCTCATGTACGGACTCCACGAGTCTCTGACCTTAATGTTTGAGGAAGGCTATGAACAGCGAATTGAACGTCATCGCCGTTTAGGAAGAATTACTCGGGCAGGATACCTTGGGATGGGTCTTGACCTCCTTGCTGACCCCGCCTTTTATTCTAACACTGTAACAGCCGTCAGATATCCAGGCGGCATTACTGACAAGGAATTTCGGAATCAAGTTCGTAATCTGGGAATTCTCATTGCAGGTGGTCAAGGTCCAGTCAAAGGAAAGATTTGGCGAACTAACCACATGAACATCTGTACTGAACGAGACGTGTTAGCAACAATCGCTATCATTGAGGTAGTACTGAAACGTCTTGGCTATGATGTACCCATTGGTTCTGGAGTTTTAGCAGCTCAAGAACAAATGCTCAAAGAAAGTTACTAAATTTTAACATCAAAGGCGCGGCATCCTTATAGAGGGGTACGAGAAACAAGTACTATCGCAGCAGTCGATTCCATCCACCTCTTACGTAAGCAACCGTGGAATTGATTTGGTGATAAGATATGACGCCACAAGAAGGTAATTCTAACCCCCCTCCAGCCCCAGAAAGGGAGAAGGCAAGTTCTCCACAGTGCCCAGCACCAATTGAGATTTCTCCGGACTTGCTTTTAGCATTGCAGGTCCAATTTAAACTTTCTGAGCCACAGAGCCGAGTATACACGGCTTTGCTAATTATGGGCCGACTAACACCCGGAGAAATAAGTCTCTATTCAGGCGTTCCTCTAGTCAAAGTCGAGAGTACAATCGCCGCACTCGTGAAGAAACAGTTGGTCAAACCGCTCCCCGGCGTGGTTGCTCGTTACCGAGCTTTTGCACCCTATAAGGAACTAGCTAATGAAGTTCAAGCATTTTCTAAGGAAACTCGGGCGTCATGGAAAGAATTACAAAAACTTCAAAACAAAACCACAGACGAGATACACAGCGAATTACAGTCCATGACCAGACAGATCCGTTCATCCTTGGAACATCTGAATGAGCGACAGGGAATTGCATTGAATGAAGCCGCGATGACCACAAATATTGTTTTGAGCAATGTTTCTGAAAACCTTCAAAAAGCTTTGACCAATCTTTCTGCTTCAAGCACCGATGAACTATCAAATCAAACAATTGCTCTGCAACAATCTCTTAAACAAACAATAGGAGAGGGAAAAAAGCAATTCGAGGACACCCAGAAACTAGCTTTGGACGATGCCAACAAGGCGATGGAAACTCACAGAGAGGAAACAGAACAATGGACCACAACAATTGCAGACCGTGTACTCAATCAAGCGGATACCTGTACCCAACAAGTGAAATCACACCTTGAAGACGCCGACTCCGTTTACCAGAGAAGTGTTGATTCCACCCTCAAGACATTATCAGCAGGAATTACGACACAAAAAGAAGGTACATCAGAAATTACAGACGAAACTGCTATTGATCTTACAAGCAAAATCGACACCTATAGTCAAGAATCACAACAAGCCCTCAAAACTTTTCAAGCAGGCATTGAAAAAACCCTCTCAAAGAGCATTCAAGATATCAACACTCAAGTTTTTGATGTTTGGACGCGACGAACCCAGGCATTGAATGAAACTGTAGTACAAATGGAGAAGGCGCTGAAGAAAGATGGCCGCCGTTTAACACAGAGAGCAAATAAAACCGCAACTGAAATGGAAACTACAATAAATACCTCCCGAAAAACTTCTGTTCAAATCACTAATTCCCTCTTTCAAGAGTTGCAGAAGTCATTTGAAACCACTAGCCGGGGATTCCAAGGGTTGCATAAAGAAGCGAGCACAACTATTGCTCAATGGCCACCTTCTGCACTCACGTTTAATCAGTTCTCAAAAATCAAATTTGATTTAGCCGCGCTTACAGAACAAGTGAAATTAGAACATGAACAAATCCTTGAGGCCGCCAGTGAAGGTTTAGGTATCGAAATGAGGGATGCTTACCTTTCCCACCTTCTTGAAGTACGCACTCTCCTCCAATCAATAATCAAGAATTTTGCTGCAACACAAACCACTCTGCAAAAGAATTTCAAATCCATGGGAGGCCAGATTGGAAAACGGCTAAAACGACGGTTGACAACTGCCCAAAAAACTACTGAATCGTTTCTCACCGATTTCCAATCGAAAATTGCATTACAAGAAGAACAGAGTCGTACTCTTAGTAAACGGGTCCAAAAACTGGTAAACCAAGAAAGAAACGTTGTGCTTGTTAGCCTAAAAACAACTAAGGATCAAATCGGTCAATATGCTCAAGACAGGATTAGACAAACCCAGAAGGCAGTTAAACAGGCAGCAGCAGAAAATATCACTAAAGCCACCAAGACTCAACAAATTGTAGATAAACAGCTGCGTACATTTAAAGCAGCCTTGAATAAAATCACGAACACATCAACCTCAGAGTTGCAAAGGGAATTTTCCCAACTTGAAAATATTGTGAAACAATACTCTGATGGTGTTGAAACCACTGCAACCCGTTTAAGACAGGAACAGATTGCCAAAGTTGAAACCGCAATTGCAGAGTTTCAGCCCTCAATTATTGAAATTCAAGATAAACGAGAAGCAGCGATTGCTAAGGCCGTTCAATCCCATTCAACTCAGTTAACCAACAGAGATCTAAAAGTAATCAATGGTCTAACTACCTCTCTTTCAGAAATAATACCTCCAAATGCCCTAGCAGCCTTAGATGGTTACAAGACCACACTGAAAAACAAACAAACAACCTTGGAAAAGCAAGCAGCCAAAACCGCCCAATTAGCTGGAAGAAAGCAAGTAACAAAAGCTGCACTCAAGAGAATTAACAAGAAAATCATCTTGAGCATAAAAACACAACTTGATACACTCTTGACAGCATTTCAAGACTTTACTGCAAAACAATACGCAGCTTTCAACAAACAATCTGATACAATTTTCAAAAAGACCCGTGAAGAATTCAATACAATACAAGATGAGCAAACCCAAAAGCTCATCGAGTTAATAAACGAAGAATTCTCAACTCAGATAACTGCCAATCTTCGTAATTGTAAAACGAAAGTATCACGGCAGATTAAGCGAGAAAAACAAATAGACACCCTATTCCAAAAAACCGTGAACCGAGTTCTTGCCCTTCCAAAGACCCTTTTACCAAAAGAGAAGAAGATGGTTCGTGATAAACTCACAAACGAATTAACTGTCATTTTGGATGAATTTCGAGAGAAACTCCGCAATCAAACTGACCGGGAATCACAAATTTCAACAATATTTGAAGAAACACTTTCGACCCTGCAACAACTCCCTCAAGAACTACTCCCAGGATTAGCTGAACAGCATCTTCACAGCCAGGTCATTACTCCCCAGTCAATCTTCGTTGATTATCAATCTATTCTTGAAAAACAACAAAAAGACTATGCGAAAAACATCGCAACCAAACTCAGATCCCTTCATGAACAGCTACTCTATGCTAATTACAGCAATGACTTGAAAATTACACTTACCAACCTTGTGAAGAAAGGTTCCAGCACAGCAGTAGAAAACTATCAAACAACCCTCACAAACAGTTATGCAGATCTGGAAGTTCAAGCAAATACTGCGTTTCAAAATAGCTTAGATAAACGTCTTCGAACTCAATTGTCAGAAAAACTCCGAGAATATCAAGATACTCAGGCGCCTCCTGTAAGCTCCACAATTCAAGCCCTTGAAACTAAGCTAGGTGAGGCTCTTGAAAAGTATGATACGCGTGTGAAAACACGAGTTGATCGTTATTGGCTGCCCATTACCAAGATAATGGATGACTATTCGTCTAATATCGCAGCGAATCTTAATGCCCTTAATACAGCTATTGGTTCGGCTGTTGATCAAGCAACGGTGAATGTTTCCACGACGCTCGCGAATTTTGGAGATGATGCAGGGAATTTACTGACAGCCACAGCTCAAGCCTTTGAACGCGAGAAAACAGGATTCAATGAACAACTTACTCAGGGAATCAATGAAATGCAAGAAGATTGCCTTGCCCAGCTTAATGAAACAGAAACTCTACTGGAAGGATTAGTCGAGGATATTAGCGCTCAAGAAACCATCTTGACGCAAAAAATGGAGACAATGTCAGACGAGATTGAAACAGCAACTGACTCCAACCTTTCTGCAATTCGTCAAACAGCTGACAAATTTGTGGAAAGCGTTCAAAACGAATCAGAATCACAAACCAAACGCGCAGAAGACATAGTTGATCACATGCGAGACCTAATCCGTGAACAAAGTGCGACTGTGACTGCGACAATTTCTGAAATTCAAACCCAACTAAAGAATTTTGATCAAAACCAAATTACTAGTACCCAGGACATAATTGAGAATATTGGGCAAACTTGTGCTTCGAAAATTGATGAGCAACGAAATGCAATTGATAAACACTTAGGAACCTTTGCTACTGCACTTTTGGATGAAACTGAAGACTATGTGTCTACTCTCCAGCAGGAGCTTGTACAATTACAAACTGTTGCTTCCAAACTGGTTGAGGCAATTGGAAGCACTAGTGAAACGATTAACACAGAATCAAGTAAACTGCTTGAAATGAATAAAGTGAATTTGCTAACTGCTATTGATGACCAACAAGCATCACTTAGTAAAGAGAGTTCATCTGTGTTTCAATCCTTTGTTGAAGAGCTTAATACGATTCAAACTCAATTAATCGATCAACTGACACAAATTGCTGAAGAAGGAAAGGAAGGATCTGTTCTTACAAGCGAACAAATTGAAATGGTGTTAGAAGAAACCAAAAATCAAACCGTATCAAAAGGTGCGGAGATAATTCAGGCTCAACAGAGTAGTTTGACTACACACACCAACACTCTGTCAGACCAGCTACGAGAGAAGTTATCCGCTTTAGGTAATAGCGTAAATGCAACCCTAGATCAGCTTATTGAGTTGAGCACATCGACACTTTCTGGCTCTCAAAGAGAGCTAAGCAAAATTATTTCTGATACAAGTCAAGCTATCGATGAAGACAATGAGAAACTCAAAACAGCATTTGGCCAGGATATTGAACAAAGCCTTCAAAGCCATGCAAAATCCCTCGATTTGATTAAGACCCGGTTGGCTCGTGCCACCCAAGATAATATTCGTCATACGAATGAGGTGATGCAACAATTCGAAGAGACCGCATTGACCGATATTAATCAAAGGAGTAGTAATATTCTAGCGGCGGTACAACAAATCACAGAAACCGCAGAAGAAGGATTGGTTGCTCAGACACAACAAACGGGGAGAAGGATAAGCCGGACATTGAGCAAAGAGCGACAAACTCTGAAAACCGAATACCAAACTCTTGCCAAAGAAATTACATCTAAAGCAAAATCAGCAGAAACCACATCAGTTAATACATTGCAGCTCTTTTCGATGAAAACAGAGCCCATCCTAGAGCGCCTCCGGAACCAAGCCACTGGTACTGAACAAATCCTAGCTGGTTTATGGGAAACGCTTTCTACTCTTCAACTCGCTGAGGTCGAACGAACTGGCATAGTAGTAACCTGTGAGGGTGTTCAGAACCATCTGTTGGAAATGTTTCGACGTGTCAACGAGACAGTCACGTTGGTGTATCCTTCCTTTGAGGAAGTGCCAATCGATGAACTGAGTAAGGTCAAGCCCCAAAGTCGTGTTCATATAATTACTACTCTTGATGGTGATAAACATAAGACAAGCGCGAAGAAACTCCTCCAACAAGGGAATATCCGAATTTGGGATAATCCTGTAATGAAATTTTATGGAGGATCACGTGATGGTGAAGAAGTCCTTATTGCTCCAACAGCAGTGGACCAGGGTGAAATTGTTGCCGTGGTTAGTGATCAAGCTAGTTACATTTCACTCTTTAACCGAACGCTTGGACCTCGATGGATTTCGGCTTCTCAAGAAATCCGTCTTCGGAGCTAAATCATCATCGAGGAATTTAGCTTCGGCCTACGAGATCTGATGAGGCTTTCCTAGAGAACTGGGAGTCATATAATGCTTGAACCCGGTGTATGGTATCTGCGTCCTCTGGACCTTTATCGTAGCGAAGGCGTTTGATTCGTGCGAACCGAAGGGCCATACCGGATTGATACGTTGGGCTTCGTTGAATCTCATCATATTCGACTTCAACGACAATTCGTGGTTGAACCCTAACGGTTCCTCGCGTTTGTTCAATTTTCAGCTCTAAAAGCCGTTGGGTGATCTCTGCAAATTCAGCATCAGTTAGACCTTTGAACGTTTTTCCCAACATATGATATTCGCCTGTTTCTGGATCTTGAGCCGCTAGGTGGTAATCGCTGAGCCATTTATGTCTCCGACCGGTTCCCCACTCGGCAGCAATAATTACTAAATCTAAGGTTTCCATACTCCGTTTAATTTTCAGCCAAGCTTTACCTCGGATACCGGGCTGATAGGTGCTGTCGAGCCTTTTCGCTACGAGTCCCTCGTGCCCAGCTTCAATGGCCTTGTCAAAGAAAGCCGATACTTCATCCACTTTAGAGGACACCAATTGATCGACTAAGGGTATTGTCCCCCGTACTTTGTCTAGTTTTTCGCGTCGACTGGTGTAGAGTGTATCAATGAGCACTTTACCATCTATCATCAATAAATCGAAGAGAAACAGGGTTACAGGTAATTCAGCCATCATTTCTTCGACATTACGTACACGTCGGAATCGTCGCATTAAGTGTTGAAAGGGATAAGGTCGTCCTTGTGCATCCATCGCTAGAACTTCACCTTCAAGAATACAGCTTTGTGTTTTCACTTCTCGTTCAACAAGCTCAACGAGATCAGGGAAGCTGGGTGTGACTTCAGTGAGTCGTTTGCTGTAAATCCGTATCTGGTGTGTGTCATTTTGATGTTGCATGTGAATTTGAACTCGAGCCCCATCAATTTTCGTTTCAAACGCAGATGTTCCATCATGTGTTTGAAGGGCATTCTCAGCATTTTCAGCTTGAGAAGCAAGCATGGGTAGGAGCGGAGTAAAGGGGCGTAATTCGACCTTTTCAAGACCTTCAACACCCTCGGTGAATGCAATTTGTGCAACCTCACCAATGTTACCTCTCAGCATGTTCGCCCGACGGACCAAATCGAGAGAGAGGTCTAACTTTCGCGCAATTGTGCTTTCAAGCATCCCTTCACTAAACCCAATCCGTTGGTCACCCACCAAAATTTTGGCTAGATACTTTGCTTCAAGTGGTGTGGCGCGAGTGAATAGTGACCGTAGAAGTGCTGTTTTTCGTTTTCGTGACCCTGGACCCTGAACATCAGCGATTTCTGTGAATATGGAATATACCTCTTGAACGTATAAAGGCACAGTGAAAAGTGTTGTTTGTCGAATTTTCCCTGAACGCAGGAACAATTGGTGAACCACCTCACCAATGTCACCTGACTGTGCAAACAACTCACTGATTAATTCGGAAGACGGTTGCAGTAACTCTTGAAGAACCTTGTATAGCGCTGACCAATCAAGGTCTAATGTCCGTTGACTAGTCCGTGGAAATGGACGGCCAATCAGAAGAAGCGAAGCGGCTTCTATCTCATCAGGATGAGCGTTTGAGAGGAAGGAACCTGCAGCATCCATTTTTTCCAGGCGTTTTGTAGTCGCCAAGATTTTTTCAGACACTTCAGCAAGTTTGTTAAACGGCGTGGGTGAAGGCATGCAAAATTCACTTCGTCTCACGAAAAACCTGTTACCCTACAATTTTTAAAAGTGTGCATTAGTACATCCTTGGTAAATTCCTGTTATGAAGGTTTTTCAGAAAATGAAAGTTCATGAACTAACGTCTGCATCGCGTCGTGTTGACATTCGTTTACGTATCTTGACATTAGAGCCGGTTCGAGATGTGCAAACACGATATGGAAAGGCACGTGTTACCACGGCCCAAGCGGGAGATGAAACAGGTACAATCAAATTGTCCCTGTGGAATGATGACATCGACAAAGTTGATGAAGGTGTAATCGTCGAGGTTGAAAATGGTTTTATCAAAACGTTTCGTGGCGAGATGGAACTTTCCGCGGGACGCTATGGTAGTATTGCCATCGTCGATGATCCCGAGTTTCTGTCTCGGGAAGACATAATGAGTAAGCATCCTGGTGAATAAAAACCAAACAATACCCAGCGCTCGTATCTAAGGAGAGCTAAGATTGATTATTGACGTAATTATCGCCTGGTTACATGCGTTTGATGTGTGGGTAGAAAGTATCATTTGGATTCTTATTTCATGGGTCACTGCATTGGGCCCAGTAGGCGTGTTCTTTGGTGTTATGATTGAAACATTCATTGCTCCCATTCCATCGCCACTTGTTCCGATGGCAGCGGGATTCATCCTAACCTTTGAGTTAACGCCTCTGGAGTCCATCTTTGTAATCCTGTTTAGTGTGATGCTAGTTGGGGCTCTTGCGGCAACCATCGGATCATTTTTCGGTTATGGCATTGCCTACTTCGGTGGTTATCCAATCATCGAACGGTATGGTAAATATCTAGGAACTTCTATTGAAGAAATTGAGTATATGCGCAAAAACATGGAGGCTTCTTCCCGTGATGAAATCTACTTATTCACGGCCCGAGCTGTCCCCATTATCCCGCTTTCCGTTGTCTCAGTGCTCTATGGAGCTCTGCGGGCGGATGCAAAACGGTTTGCGTTTTTCACCTTCTTGGGTGCGCTTCCTCGATATCTGATTCTTGGTCTTTTAGGATGGGTAATTGGGGTAGGATGGCAAAATTTAGCAGAGATGATAGATCTTTTCGAAACCCTAATCCTTGTCCTTTTAATCGTCTTCTTAGTGGTTTTCATTCTTTACCGCATTATCATCCGCCGTCGTGCTAGGAGGGCAAAAGCAGCGGTAGCAGAAGATAAGGCAGAATCGAATCCAGAAGCTATAGATCGTGGTGAAGGTCGCCAACAACTGCCGGACGAAGTTCAAAGTAAAAGATCACTCGGCAGCCCTGTTGTTGGAGGTCTGCTTGGAGCGTTGCCGCACGACCCTTAGCATCGTGAATCGTAGTGTACAAAGGAGATACACAGATAGGCGTAATTTCACCCTCTGGTGTGACACAACGGAAATCTTCTGGCACTTGGGCGGGTGGAGGTAGCCGTGATGAAACACGGAATTTCCCGTCGAGGATACTTAGCCATATTTCAGGATATTTACATTCAGACATGGAAGCCCCACGCAAGCAAATTAAGTAGGAACTAATAAGTCTGAACCGCTGTTAATGGTTTCGGAACAACTGAAACAAGCAAGCAGGTGTTGGGATTGACGCAACGAATTGCAGGGATTGATGAAGCAGGTCGAGGACCCGTCATAGGTCCACTCGTCATCGCAGGCATTGTAATAGAACCTTCACAGGAAGACGCACTCATTGAGTGGGGAGTTAGAGATTCCAAACAATTAACGCCCCGACGGCGAGAAACCCTCGAACAAAGAATTCAACAACTAGCAAGTCAAGTCGAAATCCTTGAAATCAGTGCAAAAGAAATTGATACCCAACGGGAACAACGGCGCAGTCTCAACATTTTAGAAGCCCAATGGATGGCTCAAGTTCTGAACCAGCTGAACTGGGATATTGCATATGTCGATGCCTCCGATGTCAATGCAGAACGTTACGGACGACTAATTTCTGCACAATTAAAAGCAAAGAACAAAGTTGTGAGTGAACACAAAGCCGATTCTGCCTACCCAGTTGTTGCTGCCGCCTCCGTTTTAGCCAAAGTTCGCCGCGACATGCGAATTCGCGAACTTCATCGAAACTATGGAGACTTCGGTAGTGGATACCCAAATGATCCCAAAACCAGAAAATTCCTACGTGATTGGATTAGAACACATAACACGTTTCCTGATATTGTACGAAAAACGTGGGAAACAGCACGTAGTATCAGTGCTGCACACCGTCAACAGACATTCAAAGATTGAAGAGCTATGAATTGAGAGCCTAAGAGGATTCCTTCTCTTTTTTCTTCTCTTCCTTCTTCTTTTGCTTCTCTTCTTCTTTGCGTTTCTTTTCCTCTTCCTTACGCTTCTGTTCCTCTTCCTTCTTCTTCTGCTTCTCCTCTTCCTTCAGGCGCTTCTCCTCTTCCTTACGCTTCTGTTCCTCTTCCTTCTTCTTCTGCTTCTCCTCTTCCTTACGCTTCTTCTCTTCCTCTTTCTGCGCCTTTTCTTCGTCTTTCTTCTTCTGTTTCTCTTCAGCCTTTAGACGCTTTTCCTCTTCTTTGAGCCGCTTCTGTTCCTCTTTTCGCGCTATCTCTTCTTCTTTTTTAATTCGCTTAGCTTCTTCTTCGTCAGCGGGCGCCGATTCGAGGACCTCAGGAGTTTCAATTTCTGCTGGTTCAGGAGGAGGTACCATTTCCCCTTCCATTTCAGGGAGTTCTTCCTCGGCTTTCTCTTCTTCCTCTTTCCGCTTCTTGCGTTCCTTCATCTTCTCACGCATACGCATGTACGTTTCACTGAGTAACTCAAGATGCCGTTTTGCGATATCCGGATGAATATCCTTTGCCTCGAGTCGCTCTTGAATTCGTAAAACCAAGAACTCTGGGAAGAAAGATTCGAAGTGTACATCCGCCATTAATACAATCAGCGGATCATCTTTAGCTGCTACCTCGATGGCATTCGCTCCAAATTTTGTAATCACTTGTGCCTGTTCTAATCGCCGAAGCACATTATCAAGGGAGGCTTCTTTTTCGACGACACCAGCTAACTCGGATTTATGCGTAATTTTCCGACGCAACGTCTTTGTCACATCGTAAATATCTGGGTCAAGAAGCAGCTGCCCCATCATGATGGTGTCTTCTTCCGTCCACTGATACCCTTCAAAGAAGCTCTTCACTCGGGTTTCGAGTTCGCGTAACTGTTCCTTATTCAATCCGCCACCCTTGGCCAGTTTGATCACTTGCTCGGGTGGAAACCGCGCGCCCAACAGGTCATTCACCAAGAAAACACAGTTGTCTGAGACTGCATTAATCCAGTCTTCTTCTACTAACCCGCTCCGCAGTAACGGTAAGGTAACTAGACCTAAATCAGGGTAGTGTTTCCCAGTCTGTAACTCTAGCCACTCTCGCAACTCTTCAGCAGGGATGCCACCGCGGGCTAGCTTATGCATCAATAACCGCGTCTCATGATCAACAAACACCTTGGCAAGTCGCTGCTCTACAGACAGTTCCACCATCCGCTTCAGTTTCTCAAACACTTCACCCATGTATTCTACAAACTCTGGTTCACCAATATTTTCGACAATCTCACTTGACGCTAATGTCAAACCCTCTTCATAACTTCGGGGCTCTTCATCGAGCTCCATAAACAACATAATACAAAACTGGTCCCGACCCCGCAAAATGCCCGTATAAAACGAGGCCACCGCCAGATTCGTCCCCTCAAGAGTCATCGTCAAAAAACCCGCTTCCGGTTTGCCCATCGCATGCGCCGTAAACACACGCAACATGTCATCTTCGGACACACCAAGATTACGCGGATACACTCCCACAATGCGGAGACCTACTTTATCGTCCCATCTACATACACTTAATCCGTGTGGCATTTTTACTTAGCCTCCCGTTTATTCAAATGGTTTCTGTAGCTTTATTACTTAAAGTGACCTATTGGCACTCCTTTTTGACTATTCAGATTCCCGTATTTAACTTGTTTGCCGACTCCTTACAAGGTAAGGTTTACCGTATTGCTTTCCGCAATTTTTCACAACAAAGCAGGCATATTGTACGATGGCATAAGTGAGTTCTAGTCCGTAGTCGCTTCAGCTACAGCCCCGAGAATTATCTTATAAAGCACTTCGCGATACCGGGGATCAATTGCTACTAGCCCGTAGGATTGAACACCGAGAATACGTTGAACCAGTTTCGGAGCTAGTGCTCCGGGGAGATCCTGTTTGTTTGCAATCGACCAGACAATTGAGGAAGGCGCGTTTTTCCGTACAACCTCAAGAATGTCGCGGGTTTCGAGCACATTCTTCAACGTCGAATCGGTTACTAACAATACGGCATCGGCATTACGGAGATAATAGTTCCAGAGTGAACGGAAGCGGTCTTGACCTGCAAAATCCCAGACCGCCAATTCATAGGGACCAAATCGGACGCCTTGGAGGGTTTCGATGTCGACCGCAATCGTGGGGTAGTATTCGCCAGGGATGCTGTCAGCGGTGAGGAGTTTGAGCATGGTAGATTTGCCGACGCCGCCTTGTCCGAGGAGGCAGATTTTGAGCATGGTGACGATAACGCTGTCAAGTTCTTTGGCGAATTCTTGAAAGGCTTGGCCAAGGGGAACGGGGTTTTGGATGTATGAGTCGATTTCGTGGCTGTATTTAGTGATGAGAAGTTCACGGGTTTTTTTGAGGTATTCACGGATGGTTTCATCTTCGTCGCTGGTATCGACCGCGAAGACAAGGAGAAGGTGGGTGCCCAGATCGGTGTAGAGGAATTTATTGTTTTTAACGTGGATTGGAAGGTCGACGGTGGGACCCAGGTCCTTTTCGAAGTGTTTGTAGGTGGCAATGAATTCTTGGCGGATTTCGGTGGTAATATCAACTGACCAGTATTGGCGGTGGAAGGCGATACGTCCGTCACGGTTCATGATGAAGACATTGTGAATCATATGTTGTGTTCTCCTTGTTGTTTATTCAGCGCGAGTAACCGCTTTATCTTGGGTGCTTGTACGTCGCCGCCGTGGTTTTTGCATGGGGAGTTTCTTTATATCAGAGCCGAGAAGGCTTCGAAGTTCCCGGTAGTTTCGGCGTAGGGAAGTACGAGAACATCCGACGAGTTCGATTATATCATTTTCGGGTAGAGAGTCGCCAGTCTGTTTTGCAGCATAATAGGCGATAGAAGCAGCAACAATGGGGCGAGGATGCCCCTGAAAAAGCCCTTCTTTCCCGACGTGTTCGACGATATTATGGGAGAGATCTTCGGTTTTTTCTGACAGACTGAGGACAGCAAAAACGCGATCAAGAATTGTATGAATGGGTTCGCTCCAGGTACCTGGTTTATGGTGTTTAGCGTCTTGACGTTGTTGGTCGTGGTCTTCAAGGATACGCTGGATACCTGCACGTACCAGTTGACGGGCGTTGGCAAGTTGGATTTGTCGTTGACGGCGAATATATCGCGGACATTGGGGATACCCGGGCATTTCATAGATGGTGAGATAGCATTGTTTTTTGACAACACGACAGAAGGATGTAATCTCATCGTCTCTTATGGGTCGTTCATACATGTAAGGACAGAGAGAGCGGTCGCGTGAGCCCCCACGGCGTTCGATTTTTCGATAACTGTCAGAGAGGATTTGACGATACCTGCGTTGCTTTTTTACCGGATCGCCTTTCAATTTTAGGAGCCGTTGAAGTGTAGCGGTGAGGATTTCTTCGTACACAGATCCTTCTTCCTCGGCGGTGAGGAGTGCAGTAATGAAGATATCATCTTCGATGCCATCACGCAGACTTCTGGTGCAAGCTACTGCTGCGCGCTCTGTTACATCCTTTGAAGGAAAGACTTTGAAAATATGCTCTGATTCTTCGGGAGCGCAGTTGAAAAACATCATCGAAAGTTGTTCGGCATCAATTTCTAAGGATGCCGGATAATTGGCTAGTATCTTGAGTCCTTCTTTGGTGTCCCAATGACTGAGAACTAGCCCACGAGGGATACTAACACACCTTCTAGCAAAGGAACTTGAGTCGACCGTAAGGAGTCTGTCGCCTTGGCTTCAATCAAGGTTTGGAGGGGGCGCAGAAAAAGGTTTTTACACATCTAGAGTAGGCGACGTATTCGTTCCGATATACTGAACAGTATCAATTGTGTTTTAGGACCGTTTTCTTTGTATGTACTTGGTTCCTACGACAAGTGGGATGATGATTATCAGGAGTACGAGCACGAATGGTAAAACCTGCTCTTGAACGGGTTGCTGTAAACTAGTGGTATCTCCGATGATGGCGGGATAAAGAAATTCCTCGAAGAGCGAATAGAAGTCTAAAATGCTATAGGTGGTAGCTCCAGCAAAGACGAGTACAAGGTCTTGTTCAGGAAGAATAAAAACTCGCTTTCCACCAGCCCCACGCATGGAATATCCAGAGAGTTCTGGATCAACCCACCACTGGTACCCATAACCATCAATAGTGAAATTAAAGTATGAGTGAGTGCAGGCCGCCACCCATTCTGTGGGTATAATTTGAAAAGGACCCCAGGTACCATTATTCAAGAATAGGTAGCCAAATTTTGCTAAGTCTCGTAATTTTAATTCTAGCCCTCCAAATCCCGTTGTTATTCCTTGTGGATCTGTGGGCCATTCATAAACCGAGATTCCCATCGGTCCCAAAACCCGAGCTTGAGCATACGTCGCCATAGACATACCTGTGGTTTGGGAAATGATTGCCGAGATGAGATGTGAACAACCAGCATCATAGTTCCAAACCGCTCCTGGATCGTTGACCATTGGTAAATCGAGGACATACTGAATCCAGTCTGGCGCCAATCCCATTGTTTGTGCACTAGACTCAAATCCCGAGGACATCGTGAGCAAATGCCATATGGTCATAGCGTCTTTCTGTGGACTCGGGTTTGCAATAGTTCGGTCTGTAAAATAGTCCAAGACCGAATCATTGACGCTTGTGACATAACCATCTGCTATCGCAGCACCGAGGATTGTTGCGGAAATGCTTTTGGTAATTGATGCTACTGTCCCAAGAGTGTCTGGTCCTAAGTTTGGCCAGTAAGCTTCATACAACAGGTATCCATTACGGATTAGCAGAAAACCTGTTAGTCCATCTATTGGGTGTATGTGATTCCAAAATTCGTCTAGTCGAGTAGAATTCATTCCTTGAGATTCAGGTGGTTGTATTCGCCATCCAGCGGTGGGCCAATAATCACGATCTTGAATGGGTGTAAAGTGGGTGCTGGTTACAGGTGTGATTACTGAGGCCAAGACCAGGGGGATTAGAACGAGAATCCAATTCTTCTGTGTTGACATGTATAGCAGCACCCGTTAGGTGAACCAGAGAAGGTTTATCATATATTTTTATGAACGGGAACCGGCAGGTACGATTTTCGACTTGTGTTAGAGAATTTCTTAACAGTTTAGTAACCAGCAAATTCTGTTTTCAGCATCCCATAAAAAGCAAGAACAAAATGGTATTTAATGCCGTTTTCTTTGTTGATACATGTTACCGACAATAACTGGAATCACAGTAAGTAGAAGAACTACTATGAATGGAAAGATTTGTTCCCCAACTGATGGTGTGTAATTAATAGTGTCACCAATTATTGCAGGAAAGAGATATTCCTCAAAGACCGAGTAGAAATCTAAATAAGTGTACCTGATTGCGCCAGCAATTGCAAGGACAAGGTCCTGTTTCGGCAGTATGAATACTCGCAGACCACCAGCCCCACGCATAGAGTACCCCGAAATTATCGGATCAACCCACCATTGATAGCCATAACCATAGCCATTAGAAAACAGAAAATGTGCTTTAGTACATTCGGTCACCCATTCGGCGGGAAGTAGCTGAAAAGGCCCCCAAGAACCATTATTCAAATACAGATAGCCGAATTTGGCTAAATCCCGTAGACTCAAAGCGAGGTTCCCAAATCCGATTGTATTGCCTTGTGGGTCTGCATCCCACTCAAAATTAGAAATTCCCATCGGGGTAAAAAGCTTTTCTCGAGCCAAATCGAGCATAGATATTCCCGTTGATTTACTAATTATTGCTGAAATGAGATGCGGACACCCTCCGTCATACCTCCAGACTTCTCCGGGTTCACGAATCATGGGTAAATCGAGAAGATATTGCACCCAGTCTGAGCTAAAACCCATTGTTGCGGCATTAGATTCAAATCCGGAGGACATAGTGAGGAGATGCCGAATTGTCATAGCATCCTTGCGCGGATCCGGATTCGCAAAAGTTCGATCAGAAAAATAGTCCAAAACAGAGTTGTTAATACTTGTAATGTAGCCATCAGCCATTGCGACCCCGAGGACACCCGCTGTAAAACTCTTGGCTATCGAGGCAAGCCTCCATAGATACTCTGGTCCTACACCAGGATAATAGACTTCATACAACAGATACCCGTTTCGAATAAGCACAAATCCTCCCAAATCAGCTCCTTCATTCATTTGGTCCCAAAACTCGTCTAACTGGGCGGAACTCATTCCTTGAGATTCAGGTGGTGCCATTCGCCAACCTGTTGTAGGCCAATAATCACGACCCTGCACAGGAAAAATTTGGGTTCCTGCAACCGGTGAGAATAGGGAGACTAATATTAATGGAATCAAAGTGAGAACCCAATTCTTCTGAATTGACATCTTCAGCAACATCCACAAGGATATCACACAAAGAGTTCACCAGGTATTTTTATGAACGGGAACCGGCAGGTACGATTTTCAACAACCTTGAGTAGATATCGCGTCAAAACTGTAACTCTTGAATTCTTTTTTTGGCATTCGACCTTAGGAAAGATCAATATGGGTTCAAGACCGTTTTCCTCGTCGGGACTTATTAACAATTACAATTGGGATCACAACAACAAGGAGTACAATCACGAAAGGTAAAATTTGTTCGGTTACCGATTGTGGGTAACTAACAGGGTCACCAATGATTGCGGGATAAAGAAATTCCTCAAAGGCAGAATAATAGTCAAGAATGCCAAAGACCGATGCGCCAGCAAATACGAGGACTATGTCCTGTTCGGGAAGTACAAAAACGCGAATCCCACCTGTCCCACGCATAGAATATCCTGAAATGGCGGGATCAACCCACCACTGATACCCATAACCAACACCATCTGGTAAAAGAAAGTGTGTCTGGGTACATTCAATCACCCATTCTGAGGGGACTAGTTGGAAAGGACCCCAAGTTCCATTATTCAAGTACAGAAACCCAATTTTGGCTAAATCCCGTAAATTCATAGTTAAATGTCCAAATCCCATCGTGTTCCCTTGTGGGTCTGCATCCCATTCATAATTGGAAATCCCCATTGGCCCAAAGAGTCGGATTTGAGCGTATTCTGCCATGGGTAGACTTGTTGTTTGTGTGATGATTGCCGAGATGAGATGTGAACAACCACCGTCAAAGTTCCAGACTTCTCCAGGTTCGTGGATCATAGGCAAATCGAGAAGGTATTGTATCCAGTCATTTGGAAGAACAATTTGCTCAAGTTGGGATTCAAACCCAGCGGACATAGTGAGCAGATGCCGAATTGTCATAGCATCCTTGCGTGGATCCAGATTTGCTATTGTTCGGTCTGGAAAGAAGTCTAAGACGGAAGCATTGATACCCGTAACGTATCCCTCTGCTAGGGCAACACCAAGAGCTGTCGCAGTAACACTTTTTGCAACTGAAACAACACTCCAGAGGTGATCTGCGCCCACACCAGGATAGAACGCTTCATAAATCAGATACCCGTTACGGATAAGCAAGAATCCTCCCAGAAGTGCTTCTGTATACATATAGTTCCAAAATTCGTTCAATCGAGTTGAATTCATACCTTGCGCCTCAGGGTGTAATAATCGCCACCCCATATTGGGCCAATAATCACGTCTTTGGATTGGCGAAGAAAGTGTGCTAGTCACAGGTGAAATTGTTGATGCAAGTATTATTGGAATTAATATCAGTATCCAACGTTTAGTCCTCAACATTTTCAGTAGCACCAGTAGGATTGACCAATGAAGATGTTTTCTCATATTTTTATGAACGGGAACCGGTAAGTACGATTTTCAACGAGAAGGGGGTACTATTTTCAGAAATTAGGAACTTGTGAATTCTGTTTTTAACAAGCCATAGTAAACAAGGCCATAACGAGTTCCATGCTCGATTCGTGCTTCACGTAAATGTCCCTCTTTTTTAAATCCAAGTCGTTCAGCGAGTTTGATACTCGGATGATTAGTATCACGGGTTATGACAATTACTTTATGTGCTCCCAAGTCATGGAAGAGAAATTCCAAGGAACGCTGTGCGGCTTCCGTCGCAAAGCCTTTTCCAAGGTATCCCTGACCCAAGAACCAGCCAAGCTCAAAAGAGGGGACACCCCATATTTTGGGTTCAATCCAGATCTCACCAATGTAAATATTGGTCTTTTTGTCCCAGATACCCAACACGAAACGTTTTCGGGAGTCCCACTCTGCTGCATGTTTTTGCACCTTAGTTTCCGCTTCTTCTATTGTCTTAATTATGGCAACTTCTTCGACATTGGGGAAGAGAAATTCTCGGTTATTGTTGCGTTCCAAGAATGCGAAAAGCGCTATTCCATCTCCTTCCGAGTATCTTCGTATCAGTAGACGTTGACTCTCCAGTTTTTCAGGAAGGCCTGATACTATCCCGGACATCAGCTCCACCGATTTGGATGATTAATTTACTGGCGTATCGTATTGCATCATTCCCATGAGATTTCCTTCTGTATCCTTAAAATACTGATAATAGCCAACCTTTGGTATCGTGATTTTTTCCCCGACAAGCGTCCCTCCATTCGTTTTCACCAGCAAAGCATATTTGTCCACATTGTCAACGCCTATAACATTCACTGTGGTTCCTTCAGGAAAGTCTTCTCGCTTAGCAAAGGAACCGTTTATTCCAGGCTCAGCGTCGTCACCAGTTACCAGAAACCAATGATCAACCGGGCCCTTCCATTTTTTTACCTTCCATCCAAACACGGTCTTGTAGAACTTTGTAATTCGTTCTACATCATCTGCAGGAATTTCAAAATCAATAACTCGCGGCATAGAAACCACATCAACCAATAATCCGGTATCTCTCTTAAAGCTGTTAATTTGTATCTACCAGTTCCGCTTGGTAAATTACTCATTTTTGCTGTGGAATTTTCCCCACGGACGAAATGTAGACAGTAAATTCGTCTTTGCCGTCAACGCCGATGAAAGCATCCGCAGATTTTTGATTGTAGGCCGCGATAGCACATGTTCCAGCTCCAATGGCTTCACAGGTCAAATAGAGATTTTGGCAAATGTGCCCAGCTTCAATTGCTGCTCCTTTGTGTGCAGCAATGCTATAGCGCCATTCGATTCGATACGGAATGATAGCCCAAATAAAGACGACGGCTCCGCGTCCTGCAAACGTTTGACCCCCACAGATTTTGGTCATTCGATCCGAGAAGTCAGGTTCTCCAGGCGCCACGCAGTAAAGTTTGTGTTCAATAGCCAGATAACGATAAATTCCGGGTTGAAGTCCATCGACACGATTCACCAGAAGATAGGTTTCATAGGGATGTCGTGAACCACCAGAAGGAACGGTGCGTTTAGTGGTCTCAACTTTACCATGGCGATGATCTACTTTGATTTCCCGAATACCTTGCGTGGCCCATAGTAAGAAGGACAATTCTTCGATTGTAAGGGATTCTTTCGTGAACCCTCGATGACTTTTACGACGGTTTATGGCATCAATTAACGGGATTTGGCCAATGGTGAAGTCTTTGGGTGCCACCAAGTCGATGAGCTCTGCATCCTTGGGATAATTCTTCTGATACGGAGGAGGAGGGATTTTTTTCATTTGATCGGGAAGAAGTTCAGGATGTTTCTCTTCTAATTTCACGAGTTTCTCATGGTCTGTAGCCTTGAGGAAGGTTCGACCTTTTTCTATCACTAATATCACCCATAACAAAGAGCATTGTCAAAGAGAAGGGATAAACGCCAACCAGTTCTGTGGACTCATTAATCTTCCTTATAGAGGGAAGAAATGCTGATGAAGGTAACTGAATAGTTCGATTAATTTCCTCTTTTCACTCTTATAAATACGAAAAGGCCTCCAATTACTACAACAAACCCGATTACTCCAGCCACAATAATTGGTAAATGGACCATTACTGGAGGAACATCCGGTGAGGCTTCAACAAGCCAACTTGACACTTTTCGCACCAAATCCCACTCGGAATCAGTATCATTCAGCCTTTCACGGAACACAGCCCCATCCCGATCACTACCTTCTTCAAACTCTGGATGAGGCGTACACAGACAAACAGTTCCCGCTCCAAAATGAAATACAATCATGCCAGATCCACCATTATCCGGATACGATAGGATTGGAATAGCATCGGCTACACCAGCGCCTACGAAGGCAGCTGAACCTGAACAGAAGAGGCGATACGATTCGGGTTCATCCGAGAGGTCAGGACCGGTCGAGGCGCGGTTGACTGTCATTTCCATTAGATATTGAGGCCCTGTATGTGTATCCATACATTGGGGCATGTAGGCTGTAATGTAGTCTAATTCGGCGTCGATTAGGGCTAGATTTTGTATCACAAATTCTGTGCCACGACAAACACTGAACAACGATCCACCTGCAGCAAGATATTGGCGTATTTGGATAATCCCAGCCTGGGTTACATCCCAAATGTAGTGATTTGGTCCCCATGCAGGGAAGACGAGAAGATCATAATTTGCTAACGCCCCCGCGATAATATCAGCCCCTTCGACTAGTTCTACGGTAGCGTTCATCCAAGAATACATATTCCACATTGCATTGTAACTCGGGTTATTATTGACGATGCTACTATGATATTCCTCAATGCCATATACCGCTACATTAACACCCTCCAAATCGGTGGGTGGTTGGGCTACAACGGTTCTTGGTAGCACAGAAACTAGGGACCCAAAAAACAAAGTCAGAACAATGAGACATACATATGCGGAATGTTGTTTCCGCCTCCAAGAAAGCCACCAGGACAAGACAGATCACCACGATGGGAAAGTTACTCTTTTGTTAGTTTAATCTCCCTTTTATTTACATGGAAACCGGAAAATGAGAAAAACTGCGGCTAAAACCCGTAACTGAGTGGTTTTTCGAACCGACAAAGTCAGAAATCTTCAGCAAAACACTACGCATGGTCGGGGTTTTAAGTTAGATGAAGTAAGAAGCCTTTGAGTTGGCTGAAATGAAATACCGACAAATGCACAAAGATGAGCTACACCGCGTAGCAGAGCTCAATCGCCGCGAAGTCATCGAACACATCTACTATTTTCGGGACAGCAAGTTAGAACTCGAAAAAGAACACTGGGACATCCCTGAATGGTCAACAGAACAGAAACAAGAATACCACCAACGATTACTGGACATCCACCACCGGGGTGGCACTGTGATTGGTGCCTTCAAGGGTTCGAAAATTGCAGGAATTATTGCCCTTGACCATGAGTTCTTCGGGAGCAATAAGGATCGTCTTAATCTCGCTGCTCTCTGGGTCAGCCAACCATTTCGAGACCGAGGTGTTGGCAGACACCTAGTTGAATTGGTTAAAAAGAACGCGAAAACACTGGGAGCAAAAAATCTCTATGTTTCTGCAACGCCATCAAAGAAAACTGTCGAGTTCTATTTGAGTTGTGGATTCCAACTGGCCAAGGTAATTGATCCGAAATTGTTCGAATTGGAACCAGAGGATATTCACATGGAATTTAGATTTTGATCCTTTTTTCCGAATTGTGCTAAACCCTTGAACAGTGTGTTCTAAACTTTAGGATTATAGGTTCGTGTAGGTAAGAGAACTTCTGTTTGAAGGGACGTAAAATGTCATTTCTAAAGAAGATTAAAACTGGTTTCTTGAATGTCAGTGGCTACCTCGTTCTGCTCCTCCAACAGATTCCTCCTTTGGGTGTATATCCTGTATTAATGACTATGCCAGTATTTCTCTACCTGCTTGTTTTAGCATCACAATTTCCTTGGAGCATCCCGAATGCAATCCTCGAAGGGATCCAAATGAGCATTCATATGTACCCTCTAGAAACTATTGTTGCTGTTACAGGGCTCATCCTTGTAATTTATTCGATTATCTACTTGTATACCCATCGAAAGGAAGGGCTTGTCACTACTGGTCCGTACCGGTTTATTCGCCACCCCCAATATGCGGGCTTTATTCTTCTAACCCTAGGCTTAACTTCAATAAGCTATAATCTCCTCAAGAACACGTTTGGCATAGGCTGGCTCACGCCCGAAGCCACACTTGCATTATGGTTTGGTCAACTTGCAATCTATATCACCCTTGCCCTCATCGAAGAATCCCACCTTACCAAAACCTTTGATGCCACCTACACAAAATACAAGGAAAACACATCGTTTCTGCTACCTCTAAAAAGTCTGGGCTACTTTGAGATTCCTCTCTCCATCACTTTGCTCGTTGGAATTCTTTTCATTCTTACTACCCTTGGAGCCCCACCAAACTTCGCCATTTAACAAAAACCAGATACCAATAAACTAGATACACGATTCAACATCAGAGCTGCCAATGAAGTTCAAAATTCCAATACATGGATTAAGATTTTCCAATTAGGAACTTCTCTCGTTCCATTTCAACTACTGCTAATGGGTGGAGGAGCAGTGTTTGGACTTCATTAAGGTCCCTAATCACACCTTGGTTTAAGGCATTATGAAGCCGTTGTGAGGCGCGCCTTACTAAAGAACTCCGTAAATCCTTGCCTGTCATCCCCCGCATGGCATGATATGTTTGATCAATGATATTATCTAATGAGGCAGCGATACAGCTAATGAGTTCTGGATTACCAAAGATGTCAACAGGTTCATTTTTTGACTGTTCGAAGGCTTTCTGAGCCTTCTTATCACGAAAAGCACCCCGTGCAATGATGACTGCTGCGGTAAATAGGGCTTTTCCACTGGGATCGAAGGCATCCAACATCCGCATATCTTCTTCAAAGTCGGTCATCAGTTGTTTCCAAGCTTTTAACGCTCTTTTCGGTGGCGTCTGTTCTGTAGTCACAAATTCCCGAATTCTTGGCAGATACTCACCAGCCAATGCCGCAACGAGTTGCTGATAGCCCTTCCGATTTGCTGCAAAGGTCTCCCTTCTAAGCCCGCGTTTTCTACCCTGTCGCCAGTCACGAATTAATCCGTTAATATTTTCGATGGACAAACCTTCCACCCTCATATTCCTTTACACCCATCTTTTTTAAGATAGGTAAGACGAGACGTTTCCAGTGAAGACCATGAAATGCAGACTAAAGGATATCACTGTCCATTACGTGATGCATGGTAAAGGGAAACCTGTGATGATTATACATGGTTCAACGCTTGATCATCACTCTATGGTGGGGTGCATGGAACCAGTATTCAAAACCCGTTCTGGATGGCAGCGATTTTATCTCGATTTACCGGGACATGGTCAAACCCCAGCCCCTAAGTGGATTAAGAATCAAGACCACATTCTACAAGTTGTCCTAGAGTTCATTGACACAATTATTCCGAATCAACGATTCCTGCTTGTCGGTTTATCCTATGGTGGCTATCTAGCTCGGGGAGTGCTTTACAAGCGTATGGAACCAGTAGATGGATTGCTTCTAATTGTGCCCCGAGTGGTCTCCGAAAGAGCAGATCGAACACTTCCTCCCAAAAACGTACTGGTCCGAGATGACGCGTTCTTATCAACAATGAATCCTGCAGAAAAGGAAGGTTTCACTGAAGTAGCAGTGATTCAAACTTCAGAGCACTGGAAACGCTACGAACCAGAAATTCTACCTGGCGTAAAAGTAGCAAACCATTCATTCCTAAACCAACTAGTTACACACGGGAATGAATACAGTTTCAATGTAGATACCCCACCAAAAGCATTTGAGAAGCCCACGCTCATTCTCGTAGGTCGTCAAGACCATTGGGTGGGCTATCAAGACGCTTGGAACATCTTGGAAAATTATCCGCGTGCCACCTTTGCTGTCCTTGACCGAGCAGGTCATTGCCTACAAATGGAACAAGAGCAATTATTCAACACACTTGTCCATGAATGGCTAAATCGTATTGAGGAACAAATCTAAGACATTTTTAAAGCAAGTTTCAGTCGATACCCATCAGAGCAATTTTCCAAATTTATATAAAGTCTGTTTTCATCGGCAGATATTCGAAAATTGTTGATGAGGGCTATTTGTGGCAGATAAGAATGAGTACCAACCTCGTTTGTACCAGCTAAACGCCCGAGATCAAGTCATTAATTACTTAGAACACAACGAACAGAAGGTATTCTTGTTACTTCTTCCCACAGGGATGGGTAAAACCTTCATTTCCACCCTTATTGTTGAGATGCTCATTGAACGCAACTTACTTCAACCCGATGAAAAAGTACTCTTTCTGGTCCAAGATCGCAAACTCAAGTATCAAATCTATGCGATGGCAAAATCGTACGGACTTGCCAACCAGGGGTACCTCTTCTTATTGGATGAAGAAAAAACCCTACCCGCCCAAATGACTCAGCAACATGCAGATATGGCCAAGTTCATCTTTGCCACACCAATTCTTTTGCTGAACGCAATAACCGGACGAACCAGGCGAATTAAAAAAAGCACTCTGGAAAAAGTTCGGGTGGTAATAATTGACGAAATTCTTGACATTTTTGCGCAAAGCTATGGTAAAAAACGCCCTCGAAACGAAACTATCCAGTTTATCGAACGCAGGTTTGGTAATGGTCGTACATTCAATCAAATCATCTCTGATCTCAAACAAGAACTCGAAGCCTCCGAGACTCTGAACTATGAAGTTGACAAAAAACGCTTAGAAGACCATGTCATTCGCGAATTTTCGGCTCGCAACTATCGATTGAATAAGAAATTCGAACCCATCCTCAACCTCTTGAACTTGCTCAATCACGCTTCAGATCGTATTGTCATTGGTCTTACGGCAGCCCTTTCCCAAGATGCAAAAATCGACCTACTCAAAACCACTTTTGGTGGCGACCAACGCGTCGCCGAAATCCGCCCAGTCGGTGATGACTTCGAAGATCATAAACCTGCCTATCGCCTCCAACGAATTCGCGTCTTTGACGACTGGATCAGCACAATCGATGGCAAAATCACAACCATCAAACGCCTGCTCATCACACCCCTAAACCAAGCCTACTCGACACTCACTGGACGCCCCAAAATCCCCTACGACCGCATTCTGCTCTTCATCACTGACCTCCTTGCGAAAAAAGAACTCCAACAGAAACTCAAAGACGAATACGCAGAAGATGACCAAAAACTTGATCGCATCCTCGCATCAGCCAGAGCATATCTCCTCATGACGGTTGCCCGTCAACGACTCCTCGAAAGCACCTTCCCCTCATTTCGAACCTTCATCCATAACATTACCAACAAAATCCTGACCGCCAACTCCGAATTTGAAACCATTCTGCAAAAAATCGCGGCTCGTGAAGCAGAACAAGCTCCCGATAAAAAACAGGAACGCCTCCTCTACTGGCTAGATCGTATAACCAAGGAAGGACAACAAATCTTAGTGCTCTGCCGTTTTGTTGACACCACGAAATACTTGACCCAAGTCGCCAACTATCACAACATTCCTAGCACGAACGTGCATGGGGGGATGACTGGAGCTATGCAACATGCCCGCATCAGCGCCTTCAAAGCCGGCGATGCCAAAGTCCTCTTCGCCTCCGAACGGCTCATCGAAAAAGGTACTGACCTCCCTGAAGCCGACACCGGCATCTACTACGGCACCACCCTCTCCCTCGAACGCTACGAACAAAGCCTTGGACGCATCCGCAGTACCACTCACCACATCAAAACCCTCTACACTATCAGCTACAATCAAACTGTGGAAGACGAAAAATCCCTCAAACGCGATACCCTCTTCCTCGAACTCATCGGCAAAAAACTCGGCACCATCATCAACACCTAGCATTCTTAGAAAGAGTAGCTTTTGTATCTAGAAGAGAGGGTGATTGGGGTTCCTGTTGCCATTTCGAAACTCCGATTACCAAGTTTGGCTATCCAAGACCAGATTGTTAGAAATCCCTTTTGCGTGGATGTTTCTAAATTGTTTGAACAGATGCCGGTTTTAGGATTTTTTAGAATACGCTTAATCTGACTAATTTTAATGACATTTGTCTGCTGCTGAAACCAATCTTTGAGGATTTGGAGGCGATGATGGGTTTGAGGCATGGTTCTATTGGAATCATTAAAAGGCTGCATTGAAGAGGAAACGAAGTGGTTGGTGATAGCGCCAATCTCGTTTTGTGGGTAATGAACAGAGATTCGTTGTTGGGCAGCTTCAATGATGGCAATGTGTCCCTTAGTATCTGCAACAAGAAAATTCTTTGTCCAAAAATGGGGAAATTGTTTCAGCAGTGCAACAGCTTGGTCAACGGATGTACAATGATCCAGGACCGCCCGGAGGGGGATATGATCCCACACACCAGGTGCGTCTGTGTAAAGGCCATGGACACCTGCAACGGCAATAGCAACACCCGCTTCATTTAATCCATCCTCTCGGCCTACAAGCATATCAAAACAACAACCCATATGGGCGAGGTGTTTCTTCGGATAAGTCCGATAGAGAGTGAAGTCCTGAAATGTAGGAGTGGCATCATAGTTTCGGGCAAAGATTGGGTGTCCATCTACGGTATATTGACCAGGAATTGCGAGTATTGTACAGGCTGGACTCCTACCCACGGTGAGCGCAAAGGTTCGTATAATCTCAAAATCAAATCCACTTCCATCTGTGATTCCCTGGATTTCTTCAATCAGTTCTGGGACTAAATTAGCAACTTCTTGTTCAACCTTTGCTGCAAATCGGATCGCCACATCCGTTGGTCTTGGATATTTGATCCCCTTGTTTTTAAGTAGCATTCCATATTGCCTGCCAATTTCATAATGTGAACCACGAAGCGTAACCTGGAACATACACAACCCTCCGAAGCTTCCAACCAATATGCGATGTCTAAAAGAGAATGAGCCGACAGTTTAAGTATTATGTTCCTTAAAAAGAAAAAATAAATATTTAATTTTTTTAAGTGACATCCTCTTCCTCATACTCATCGGCAAAAAACTCGGCACCATCATCAACCCCAGCCCGGTATGATTTCTTAGCTCCCCTTTTGCCTTATACTGTTCTTTTTAGATGATTTTTGTTCAAGGCCAGTTAGTATGGTAGCAATAAGAATTAACGATGCACCACTGAGTTGCCAAAATACCACTACTTGACCCATCAAGAGGATTCCAAAGATAACACTACTTAGTGGGTCAAGTAGTAGAATGATTGAGGTTACGGAAGCATCAATTCGCTTCATTCCATAATTAGTTAATGTGTAGGGAATTGCTGTGGCAATTAAGGCAAACCCGAGAAGTAAAACCCAAACAGGTATTGGTAATATCAATTGGAACCCAACAATACGAGGATCAATGATTAGAAACTGCAGACCGAGTAGAATAACACCCATCCATAAAGACCCAAATAAATATCCCCAGAATGTAGTGACAAGTGGGTTATAATCCTCATATCCACCTAATTTTCGTCCCACCACCATGAAACAGGCTAAAAACAAAGCAGTTAATGCTGATAGAATGAAGCCAAAAACAGGTATCGGGAAATATTCAGAAATTATTGGTGTTGAAATAACGATTGCCCCAGTTATAGAACAAACTACAGCGATGATTCGTTTCAAATTGAACAATTCATTTAGAAAAATTCTGGCAAGGATAAGTGTAATAGCAGGATAAAGATAGGCTAGCGAAACTGCAACGATAACTGGCGTACCTATTGCAATAGCAGTTATGTAAGTAAAAAGGGGTGCACACACCCCTATCAGTCCATAGAGGACAAAAAGTGTTACGTGCTCGGGTCTAATGGAAATATCATGAAAGCGAAGCCAAACACCTAGACCACAAAACAGGTAAAATGCCGTAAAGAGTATTCGAAAGAATGTCTGCTGTGTTGAAGAAACACCAAATAGGGTCAGATAGAACGCAAAAACAGCAATGCTCCCAAAGCAAATTGATGCAATTATTAGGCTTAGATAGTATTTGATAGATGAGTTGATCAATAGTAAATCTCCCTTTGGTGACTATGTGAAAAAATGTCCATTGGCTGATGCCCCAATTCCATATTCAACACAGAAGGACCTTGGCAGGAACATAATCACACTCGATTACCATTTTTTGATGGTTTCAGAATTTTGCCAAACGACAGCAATACTTCTCCAAAAAAATGTCTTGGATGATATCCCTCCAGTTCAAAATCTAACTTCAGATACAGTTTAATGGCTTCAAACATTGCCCAGGCGGTTTGCACAAATAATTTCTTACAATTAAATTGTCGAGCGCTTTTTTCAAGTTCAGTCATAAGACTATACCCAACTCGGTGCCCTTGAAACCTAGGATCAACCGCAAAGGACTGGACATGAAAGTGTTCGAATTTCTCACTTCCAGTAACTGTTCCAATAATTTGGTCTTCATTTGCAGCTACAAATACAACCGTTTTAGGCAAAAGTAAACGTTGTTGAATTTCACTTCGAGAGGGAATTGCTGCTTCAATTGCTTTCTTTGAATATCCTCGCCTTTGAAGACCCCAAAACCCTTTACTGATTACCATATGAATCCCAGGTATATCGTTTTCATTTGCACTCCGAATTCTTATTGCAGTCATCTGTTTACTCTGTGGACTTTCTTTCACTGACATACACCACTCTGGTCATAAACATCTTGAAAGAAATGGAATTGGCATAGTCTGTCTCGAAGTTGCGGGTAAATAGCAAGAGGAGGGGGCAAGGCGTAGTGGAAAGTGTCTTTGGAGAAGCCGCCGCATTTCATAGCACAAATGGCATTCATCGACAAACCGGTGATCATAGTAAATTTTTAAATCATCAACTACTTTGGCTAACCCCATAGGTCCATCACGAGCGAGAATACTCAGAATCGGATGCTTGTGAGGAACATAGTCTCTTAATACGTCGGTTAGTGGTTGAGTTTTTAGATTCCCAATGCAAATACCCGGACATAACGTAACATGCCCATCAAAGTCAATTTCGATGGCTTTAGGATTTTGAATTTCACTACCAAGCCAATAAGAAAGCCGACAAGGCCCTGAAGGCAGTTTTGAATCTTTTTCCATAAATTCAGCTAATGTCTCTGCAGCTCGTCCGTATAGGCTAGTTTTATACCGTGCAATTTGAATTCCATCAATATCTTCAATTTTGGCTAATGCCTGATTTGTTAATTTGTTATAGATATTCTCCGCCTTGGGGGAAATAAGATAATGGCTTAGTATTCCAACTTTTGTAAAGCCCAAGGCAACTGCTTCTTCTATACAAATTCGAACAGTTTCGATTGGAATGTGTTCTTGATGAAATCCATCTACACTAAATGTGATATTCGTAAGCCCACAGGATTTAAGTTTCGTAAGCTTTCGCCGGGCAGTTTCCTTGTCTGTTGCCCAAAATCCATTAGTAATAATCCCTCGTTTAGGAATGTTCAACTCTGTGGCATATCGAAGTATCCTCTCTAAACAATAATTTGGAAAAAAGAGGAGCGGTTCTCCTCCGTGAATAGTAATTGATTGAAGTGGGTGAGCTGAAGCTAGTGTAGATAACCACTTTTTTGCGTCATCGACTTTCATATAACCGTGATTGGAAGGTCCTGCTCTGTAACCACAATGCTTACAACTTGCATTGCATCGAAAAGTGATTAGAAAATCTACGCTGGTGATCTGCATTATTTTACCCTATCCAGTTGAGAAATCAGATTTGAAGCCACATATCTCCGTGTGACAGACCCAATAAGAAGGGCGACAATAATTCCAAATGTAATTTGTATCGAGTTGACCCAGACTAATTCCAGAAGGGCAGCCTCCAAACCAAAAAGGAGAGCTTCTGCAATGAAATACCCAAGTAACATGATGAAGGCACCCAAAAGTAACCCGAGAATATCCCTGAAATAAATTCGAGACGAAGTTTGATTTTGCTGGGTAACGAGGCCCACAACCAATCCTTCACATCCTTTGACAAGGAACGTAATTGGAGCAAAATGAGGATATCCAACCATATCAGCAAGAGCGGACCCCATTCCACCTGCAATGAACCCTCCCAGTGGACCCAAAAGTAGTCCACTAATCATTACCATTGAATCACCTAGATTGAAGTACCCAGAGGTTGCAGGGAAAGGGATAACTATCAGAAGCGTCGTAACCGTCGTCAGAGCTGTGAAAATTGCAGTGAGTGCTAAAAACACGGATGGACGAGAAAAAACAGGATTGTTAACACCAAAAATCGAAGTCGAAGAAAAAACCCTGGTTTGTTGAAGTTTGATTTTTTTATTGAATAATGAATTGAGATGTATCGCAGTCAATTAAGACCACCTCTTCAAAATTGAGAAAGAAAAAGGGATTATATAAGTAATTACTTATATATAGGCAACAAATAGAATATTAGTTGCAATGTCAAAGCTCCGATGTTCAGAATGCGCCTACGAAACGGAACGCCCGTCGCCTCCAATACATGGGTGCCCTCAATGTGGTGGTTTGTTCGAGGTTGTTTATGATCTTGAAGCAATCCATAATCAGATTGATGTTTCATCATTAGCTGACAGAGAACCAGGTGTTTGGAAGTATTTTGAACTGCTTCCAGTACAGGATCGGCGGAACATTGTTTCTCTAGGAGAGGGAGGAACATTTCTGCATGAATGCGACCGCCTCGCCCAAAAACTGGGTTTACGACAGCTCTACCTAAAGGATGAAACCACCAATCCTACAGGGGCTTTCATTGATCGCGGAACAAGTGTTGAAATATCAAAAGCAAAAGAACTTGGTTTCAAAGCCGTTTCATGTGGCTCATCAGGCAACCTTGCAGCCTCGGTAGTTGCTTATGCTGCTAGAGCAGGAATGAAAAGTCATGTGTTTGTGCCACAAAGAGTCGACATTGGCAAACTCTACCAAATAATCGCTTATCAACCAGAATTAGAAATAGTGAAAGACCGCGAGGAGGGAGAAGCACGAACGATAGAAAGAGCCCCGAATGCACACACAATAATTGGTCATAGCCCTTACTTTCTTGAGGGTGTGAAAACCACAGGCTATGAGATTTGTGAACAACTCGATTGGATTCCCCCAGACTGGATTCTTGTGCCCATGGGAAATGGTGGTCATCTTTCAATGATTTGGAAAGCAATCAAAGAATTACAATTGCTCGGATGGATGGAAAAGGAACCACCAAAACTCATCGGCGTACAAGCAAAAGGATGTGCCCCCATTGTTACTGCCTTTCAAAAGGGCAGTAAATCCGTTGAACCATCAACCAAGGCATCGACGATAGCTATAGATATTGGAATGAAAAACCCGTCTTGTGGAAAACTTGCTTTAGATGCAATTCGTGAATCGGAGGGCTTTACTGTTTCAGTTTCAGATAGTGCAATTTTGGATGCCGTCAGTTCATTAGCTAGTTTAGAAGGTGTTTTTGCTGAACCCGCATCAGCTGCAACTATTGCAGCTTTACATCAAATACTTCGAGAAGGTTCAATTGACACAGGAGATAAAATCATCTGTGTAATTACTGGGATGGGATTAAAATACCCAGAAATTGCTCAAACCATTGCAAAAGGCCATACCAATATAGAACATCTTCTTGGTCGCGTTGAGAAACGAAAGTATACAACAAAATTGGGCGGAACTAAACTCCACATCCTTAAGATTCTCCAAAGAAATGAATCATATGGCTATGCTATTTGGAAGACACTAATTGCAGAAACAGGCGTCAAGGTTTCAGTATCAAGTGTGTATCAACACCTTAACGAGCTGATACGCACTGGTCTTATCACACGAACACGCTCCGTTCAAACCTATCGAAAATCCAAAAGACAATATTATGATCTGACAGATAAGGGAAGATGGACTCTAGCGCGAATTGAGGGGATAGAAGATGTATGAAAAGAAGATTCACGTTGAAGGTGCGAAAGGCAGAATCCCACCCCAAAGAAACAGAAATGAGAGTCCACACCAACCGATGTATACAACAAGGGTTTGGACAAATAAGGAGAGAATTTGGAATGCTTGTTCGAAGAGCGACAACTGCTGATCAGGAGAAAATTTTGAATTTACGAATAAAATTACAACAGCACGTAGAGCAGTCTAATCCACTTATATGGCGAATCACCAAGGCTGGGCGGCAGAAATTGGTCCACGATGTCAGCCACTTGCTCACCAACGACACGAGTCTTGTTCTGGTTGCCGAACAGGATAATAACATCGTGGGCTTTGCCTATGGACAGATCCTTAAACGAATTGAATACGAACCTAATGAAGCGGGGATAATCGGCATGATCTTTGTATTGGAAAACTATAGACGACATGGAATAGGCACTCAGCTGATACACAAACTCTGCAAGTACTTTGAAGTAGAAAATGTTAGTCATATCAGCCTACGGTATGTTCTCGGGAACAAAGAAGCTGAAGCCTTCTGGCAACATCTTGGTTTTAAACCAATTATTTATACATCTGCCACTGACCTTGAAACGTTAAAAAATCAAGTTAAATTAAAAAAGTGAATTTTCACCCCAATGGATTATTTATGGAAAGAAAAGGAACAGAAGAGATTCTGAAAGCTTTAGAGCTTTAATACTGAGATTAACATAATCGGTCGCTTGGAAGAGGGTAGTGTGAAGGAGTATTCCGCGGATGTCTTGATTATTGGTTCTGGTGGAGCAGGATTACGCGCCGCAATTGAAGCACGTAGACAAAATGCCACGATTCTGCTTATTACTAAAAGCTTGGTTGGTCGAGCAAACTGTACTGCCATGGCAGTGGGAACCTTCCGTACAGCACATGATGCTGATACAAAACGCCAACATTTCCAAGCTACATTGGAATCAGGGCAATTTCTTAACAACTCCCAACTGGTTCATCTATTGGTTTCAGAATCGCATTCCGCGCTTCAAGAACTGCAATCCTTCAAAGTGCCCCTATTATTCGGACAAAGTAGAACAACAGTTGCCAAAAAGCCACCTGCAGGCATTTACCTAACACAAGCCTTGGCCAACTTTGCGGTGGATGCCGGAGTAAAGCTTCTTGAGCGTACCATGGCACTTGAATTAATTGTTCAAGACAACCGGTGCCTTGGAATTATTGCCCTTGATATGGTAACAGGAGAACTTCTTATTATCTCAGCTAAAGCAACCATTTTGGCCACAGGAGGCTATTCACACCTGTTTTCCCGAAATGATAATCCACCCCGAATCACCGGGGATGGCCTTGTGTTAGCCTATGAGAGTGGAGCAGAAGTCCAAGATTTAGAATTTATACAGTTTCTTCCAATGTTTATTGATCCAGGCATCCCTCGCATATTCATCTTGGATTGGCTAATTGAAGCCACAAAACATCTCGTTTCTGAGGGGCCAGTACTCAATTCTCAAGGGAAACCTATTCTAGCCATATACGGTTTACTGACGACCCCCATTCTGCGTGACAATCTAATTGTCGCCATGGAACAGGAACTCATCAAAGAAGAGTCCAACGTGGATTACGCTCTTCTTGACCTAACAACCCTCTCACAAGCCGATTTTGAAGACATCTACGAACACGAAATCCAGAAGAACACACTTCATCCATTGATAGATATTCTAACAAGAAAACGACTTCGCATTGCCTCAACCGCCCATTATACAATGGGTGGGCTACGAATCGATACAGCTTGTGCCACCTCCATCAACGGCTTATTTGCTGCAGGCGAAGTCACTGGCGGTGTTCATGGAGCGAACCGATTAGGTGGAAACGCACTCACCGAGATTATAGTCTTCGGTAAACAGGCAGGGCAACAAGCAAGTCACTATGCCCAACAGCACACCTTCATCAAAATCGATCAAACCAGCACACAAAATGTGAAAGACTTCATTTATGGATTACAAAAAACCAAGCGTCAAGTACAATCCCCAACGTATTTGAAATCCGTGGTTCAGGCCACGCTCTCCAAGTTCTGTCGACCTGTTCGGAATCAACAAGGGCTTCAGCTGGGTCTCGAACGATTAGACCAAATCAAAGGAACTATACTGCCACAAATACAAGCTCAAACCCCCACTCAACTAGTACTAGCATTTGAAATGCGATCAATGCTGATTTTAGCCAAGCTGGTTTTCGAAGCAGTGTTAGCACGGAGAGAAAGTCGAGGATCGCATTTTAGACTTGATTACCCATTAAGTGATGATACCAATTGGCGGAAAACTGTCATATTGAAAAAAGAGCGGAAGCAACTAAAAATTCGCTTTACTCCAATTCTAAACACTGTATGATAATACTATATTGGCAGTGCATTCATTCTCGACTCCTTACAGCTTACTACGAGTCGAGTTACTCAGCTCCTGGCCATACCGTTTCTTTATCCATTGTTCTAAACCAATTTGTTGAATATGTTGATTCGCATCAATGAATCGTTGTAAATAACCCTGTAGTGGACCCTCTGTGAGTGTTTTACAGGGAAATTCTGTGCACTGGTAGCAGAACTCGACGCCCTTATCCACACAACATGTCCGAACGGGACAGTCTGACCACCAGGACCAACCACCCCCCAGCCGACAACCTTTACAGGCTTGATCCTTCGACGCTAACCACTCCAAACCCTTATTAAATGCGTCAAAATCCACACTCTCATCGCTTTCAGCGATAAGCCTGAGCGATTCATAGTGCTTCACAATTTCAAGTAAACGCGAGGCCGCATCCACTAATTTGCCAGTATGATAGGCGCATAGGGCACAATAATAATTTCCACAATAAGACACATACTTTCGATCCATTTGTCAAAACCTCGTTGAATTTTAATTATACCTTCATCAATTCTTATGAATAAAAATTGTATAACTTTTTAGCACCGAAACGATAAGCTCACTCAGGCAACACTACAGCCTCTAGATTCTGAAAAGGTGAATCATACAAAATGAGCACAAAAACAGCTCGAACTTTAACTTTAGTTGCTGGCATTTTATTTATTGTCGAATTTGTTAACAAAATTGTTGTGGCTGTCTGGGCATGGTACTTCTTACCCACCTTTCTGGCAAGCCTAGCCCCCTTAATTGATCCAGCAACACTAGCAATGTTGACCACCATCTTTGATTGGCTTATCCTATTCATTCCCATAATCGCACTCATCAGTAGCATCCCCACTCTTATCGTCGCCATTTACACTTTACGCTGGCGACACACCCCAGACCTTCACAAGACAGGTCTCATCGTCATCGGCATCCTCGGACTCATATTCCTGGGTTCTCTCCCTGGTCTCCTCGCCCTCATCGCGGGTCTCATTGTTGAAGAACCGACTAAAGGCGACTTATAGTTAACTAGGCTAGAGCGTATTCATGTAGAACCACAGGATAACGAGAACGATTAGCCAAATCGTACCCCCCATAATCCCTATGACCGCGCCACCTTGAATGAGGTGCGAATCGCAGAAGCGGTACGCCAATTTCCAGCTAAGACTGCTGAGAATAATTATGCCAACGATGACACCAGACATAAAGAGGAATACAACAGTCAAAGGATTCGGTAAGGGAAGGAATAACACTAACAGTGTGACTGGAAGTAACAACTTCAAAAGGAGCAGGACCGAAGCGCCAAGCGCAATCTGCCACCCACCAAGAATAGCCAAAACGAGCACAAAGAGGAATTGCACCGCAATCCATCCTCCAACATAACTAAGTGAGAATTCATGCGGTACGAACAGCAGTAAAACTGTGAAGAGCGGCACCTTTCTCGTCGGTCTCGCAATCGTTAATATGATCTTCAACTTTGCCCTCATCCTGGTCATCCTCATTTTCTTACTTTCCCTCATCTCCATCATTTTACAATTCATCATCGGCGTCCGACTCCGCATGTGGACCGCCCCAGAAATCAAAATTCCTGCAGAAGTCATGATACCTGGCCGTATCTAACAGAAAAAATTTGACACTTATACACACCTCTGATGATGCAGTTTTTTCGGTAACATTTATTGCATCCAGAATCGCCAAACTCACTCAGAGCGGCTTGGTAATGTCCACGAATGGTTATTGGGAGGACATCAGCAACCATCAAGATATGCGAATTGAATTCTTATCGGAATATTTGGATGAAATTCGTGGATCAACTGAGTAATATAATTAAAAAAGTAGTAGCTCTTTACTCCGTCCCGATGTAGCGATCGACTGCATCCAGCAAAATTTGGAGCATCTCTTCTTTGCGGGCTTGGTCGATGGCGACCATACCAAATGCTGGAATACCTAAAATTCGTTCTACGAGTTCGGGGGAGAGGGCGCCTTCGAGGTCTTGTTTGTTGGCGATGGCCCAGACGGGGACGCCGGGGGCGTCTTTGCGGATGACGTCGAGGATTTCTTTGGTGGCGATGACGTTGTTGAGGGTGGAGTCCGTAATAATAAATACAATATCTGAGCCGCGGAAGTAGATGGTCCAGAGGCGGCGGAAGCGTTCTTGGCCGGCGAAGTCCCAAAGGATGATTTGGTAGGTGCCGTAGCGGGTGGCTTCGATTTGTTCGATGCTGAGGGCGATGGTGGGGACGTATTCGGTGGGTGGGGCGGTGCCTTTGAGGAGGCGGAGGAGGGTGGTTTTGCCGACGCCGCCTTCGCCGACGAGGCTGACTTTGAGTTTGCTCATGATGTAGTTGTCGATGAGGTCTTCGATGGGTTGGGTGTTGTTGTTGGTGGCGATGTCTTTGATGTGTTCGGTGCCGTATTTGCCGACGAGCATGCGGAGGGCGGTTTTGACTTTTTCGTTGACGCGGCTGTCGTCGTCTTGCATGTGGCTGATGAAGACGAGGAGGAGGTCTTCGATGTTGGTGAAGATGAATTTGGTGCCTTGGATGTGGATTGGGAGGGCGGGGAGGTCGGTGCTTTGGACGTGGCTCATGAATTCTTTGTAGGCGCGTAAGAATTCGCCGATCATGTTGTCGCTGAGGGGGACGCGCCAGTATTGTTTGTGGAAGATGACGTTGGCTTGGAGCCCGACTTCGTCTTTGCGGGGGCTGATGTTGAAAAGAATTGCATTATGGATAATTGCCCGCTCACCACAGCATAAGATTTTAGCGTTGCATTCTTGACTATGGAAGAGCGTTGATAAGCTTTTCGTGCAAGCTGCTTGGGCGGGGTGGTGATTAGGATTCTCTTGAGGTAGTTTTTTTAGTAGGTGGTTCTGTTTTGTGAAGCGAGGCTGTGAAGATTGACTGTGATTGGCGTGCATGAGTTGCCGGAGTGGTTTGCTGAGCGGACCAGTGAGTTGCTTTCGAATTATCGGTTGGATATTCAGAAGCAGTTGGACCGGATTGATGAGGCGTTGGTGAAAACGGTAGAGACGTCGGATGAGCTATTGGAAGAGGTAGTGATTGATGGGGAGTTGACGGTGCCCGGTTCGGCTCAGAAGTTAGCGAGCCGTTTGAAAAGTAGTGCAAAGGACATGGTGTTTCCAGAGGAGATTACCTATTCTTCGGTAGAGGAATTGCTGGATGATTTAGAGGATTATTTGCAGGATACGACGCATGCTGGGCGGCGGTATATTCCGCGGTTACCGCGTGTGCATAAGAAGATTATCAAAGAGTTGGATTACCAATTTAGGTCGATTGGACAGGGATATCAGAAGATTAAGAAAAATTGGGAAAAGGAAAAATTACCGAAGCAGGTGGAACTGGTTGGTGAGGAAGTAGAGGAGATTGATGAGCGGTCTCGACACGTGTTGGCATTATCTGAACAATTGGCGAAGTTAAGGGAACAGAAGGAGCAGACCGCGGGGAGGGTCGAGGAACACCAGGAGGGGATTGAACAGTTCAGGATGGATTCTGGCTTGGCGGAGATCGATGGAATCCGCAAGGAAATTGATAGTATTCGAATGATTGTGACGAACCAGTTGAATTTTCTCAAGAAACCGTTTAAGAAGGTAAGTCAGGCGGCAGGCCAGTCGATAATGATCTCCTCAGTAGCGGGCGAGGGGGCCGATGCATATTCGAAGGATCCGTGGACGGCTTTCCAGCGTGATACAGATGATCTTGAGCGGTTGAAAGCAGGATTGATGGCGTTGGCGGAGGCTATTCAAAATGGTAAGATGAATTTTAAGGCGAGTTTGAATCGAAAAGTGTTGGATCGGAAGACCGGGGTAGTTGAGAAAGGGGACTTAGATGAGTATCGGTTGCGGTTTTCCAACCTTGCGTCTCGGAAAGATGAGCTAGAGAGTGCGGTGTCGTCGGATGAGCGTCGAGATTTGGAGAAATCCTTGGAACGTGCTGAGTGGGAGCATCGGGATGTGAAATCTGAAATCGCGCATATAGAGGAACAAGTCACCCGGATTACTGCGCGGTTAAAAACCCTGCAAAAACGCCTTGAATCTGGAATTTCCAAGTTGGTTCGCAATGATATCGAAATAGAGTTCCCTGACGAAGTTCAAGCCCTTCTTGCTTAAGATTCAGCTCTGAAGTGCTAGAAAAACCGGGCACAAAGGCTTTTTAGCTCATGTCGATGGATACGATAAATAGAGGCGGCTTTTGATGTCCCAAGAATATCAACCCATCACCCAAAAATACCTCCTCCCCATGACGTCATATTTAGTAGAACTCGGACGTGTGGCAGATCAATGGGCCGTTCGGATTTTTCGTGGTCCAACTGAAATCGGTACTACTCGCCTGACGACCGATTTGAATCATAATGAAATCTTCAATGCTATCCAAAACAGCGTATCGATGCCGATGTTTTCCCCCGAGCGGATGTTTGGGACGATTGGGCGAATGGTTCAAGAAGCACGAATGAATATTGCTAGACCAGCAGAAGCAACAGAACCAACTGAATTTACTGAACCACCAGAACCCGAAGAGGAAGACTAACCGATACTTAGTTTTGTGCAGATTGAGTATTAGCTTTCAACGAATTTTTGTATTGCATCAAGGGCAGAATTGAGAATAGGTGGGGGAGCAAGGAAGACTAATCGAAAATGGTCTGAACCAAATACTGGGTCAAAGCCAGATCCGTGAACGACAAGTACTCCTGTTTCCTTAAGAAGCGCCATTACAAATTCTTCATCGGTTGACCAGCGGTTCTGCAAATCAATGCTGGGAAAAATGTAGAAGGAACCTTCTGGTTTTGATGTTGATATTCCATCGATTTCGTTAAGTCGTTTCCAAACGAGATCTCTACGGTCTTGTAACCGGGATATGACATCTTTAAGGTAGGTATCAGATTCGCGAAGACCGATAGAGGCAGCGTATTGAGCGGGGGCATTGGTGCAAATACGGATGCGGGCTTGTTTGAGGATGTGTTCTTTGAGTTCTGCGAGGTCCTGGTTTGGATGGTGGAAATACATGTAACCAATACGCCAGCCAGGAACCAGATACACCTTTGAAAGTCCGTTGAAACCGATTACGGGAACATCCTTTGCGAGAGCTGCAGTGCTTGTTGGAACCAAATCATAAACAAGCCTATCATAGACTTCATCCGAGATCAAGGGGATGCCAAATTCACCAGCAATGTCAACTAGGGCTTGAACCGTCTTAGATGGATATACAGCGCCTGTGGGGTTATTTGGATTGATGAGGACCATCGCAGCGGTGTTTTCGGTGATTTTTGCACGAATGTCATCAAGATCTGGTCGCCAACCTTCTTCTTCGATACAGCGATAGGTTTGTGCTGTTCCACCAAAGAAGCGGACAAATGCCAAATAGGGAGGATAGGTTGGTCCAGGAACTAAGACCTCAGAGCCGGGACTAACAAGTGCCGCCATCATCATCTGAATGCCTTCAGAAATCCCTGCAGTAGCAATAACATCCGCAGCTCCAATTGAAATCTTGTTAATGCGTTTTTCCTTATCAACCACGGCTTCTCGAAATTCTGGAATACCAGCCGAAGCCGAATACCCATTATGACCTTGTTTTGCAGCATCGCAAAACGCTTCAACTAAGAATGGGGGTGTTTCAAAGTCATAGACGATTGGGTCGCCGATGTTGAGGTAAGTAATTTTTTTCCCCTTCGCCTCCAGGTGTTTGGCCGTGACGACGACATCGCGAATGGCATAACGAATCGTCTTTGTTCGCTCGGTGATTAGGTTGTTTCGAAGTGAACGACGTGGCATGATGTTGTCACCTACTAAAAATTAGGGTACAGAATATGATTGTGTCATGGAACTTATTTTAAGCCTTGAGATTGTTCGTTGTCCTGGCTATGTTACCGGCGAGTTTTTTTCCATTGCTTGTAGGCCAGTCGGATATCTTTGCGGGTAACGGTTTTCCGTCCAGCAAATTCAGAGAGTTCTTTGGCGATGGAGGCAATTTCGGTTCCGAGTTCCTCAAGGACTTCGCCGAGTTCCGTGGCAGCGTGTTCACTGACTCGTTCTGCACCAGCTTTGCGGATGAGGCGATCAATTGGGGCAAGGGGAACTATGCGTGTCGTTTTTTCTCTTGGCATGGGTCACACCGTTATTTTACTAAAATAACCGTTCTCACTGCTCCTACTTAAGTTTTCCACCGATTAAAAGGCTATTCCTGATGAATGCTCTCTTAGACCGTGTTTTTATACAAATCGAACGAAAAATCATCGTCAATTTCAGAAAGTTTGGCGCTATTCATCGAATATTGAGGGTTTAGTAGGTTTCCCCTTCTGTTTTAGCACTTCATTCACGACATCTAACCATTCCACACCAATCCGCCACGAGGAAACGCCTTCTTCGGCTTTTTGCACCATTTGCTCAAGAAAATGTTCACCCAATTGCTCTTGCATACGAGTTAGAATTGTACCCACAGTCACTAAACCAATTACAGGGTTTGCTTCGCGCGCGAACCGTGCCAACTCCGAGGTAGTATGCCATATTCCATCGCTGAGACAGCGTAAGAGCTCTCGTTTTACAGTATCATCTTGAACCATTTGTCGGAGGAGCGTTAACTTCTCGCTTTCAACGGATGGAAAGTCCTGATCTGAATCCACTGCTAGTCCTCGAAAGGCTTCTTACAACGGGAGGCTTTAAGCGATTCGCCAGCTCGCGAAAGCCGAATTAGGGATTCTAGAAACTAACTTCAAGTCTTTTATGGATACTCGATAATGGGCGCCTTTTCTCAGGTAATCCTTATAGGCGAGAGACATACCATCGGAGACAATAACGGTGAACGCGCTAATGATTATCCCGTTACTGATTTTAGCACTATTACAAGGATTGCTAGAATATCTGCCTGTGAGCAGTGAAGGTCAGATATTGCTTGTTGCCGCAAACATCTATCATTTCACCCCTGAATTCGCGCTCTCGGTGATTTTCTGGTTACACCTTGGAACCGCCTTCACCGTGATTGCCTTTTATCGTCATGACATCTTTTGCCCCCTTGTCATACAAATCCGACCTCCAAAAGAAGAAATCCCAACTGCCGAGAAAGAATCAAGGAAATTATTTGGTCCACTATTTGCCTTTGTTGTCGCGGGTACTATTGGAACCGTGATAGTCGCTTTGCCTTTGTATTTCTTACTACGAAGCCTGGTAACGGTTCTTCTGGGAAGCTTCGTGACCCTCCTTGTTGGAATTCTCCTTATTGTGACTGGTATTGTCTTGTATTTTCAGCCGGGCGTACAGGGTGACCTAACACTAGGAGGTATCTCACTTCGGGAGGCCTTTGTATTAGGGCTACTCCAAGGTGTAGCTGTGTTACCCGGAATAAGCCGATCGGGAATGACATTAACATGGCTTTTAATTAGAGGTGTGAGGCGAGATGAAGCACTCCGGTTAAGCTTACTATTAGGAGTGCCCGCAGCTTTTGGTGTTGTAGCCGTTGACCTTATCTTTGGAAATGTCTTACTGATTGTGCCTTTGATTCCGATATTGCTTGTATTGATGGTGGTGGCCTTTATTGCGGGATTAGGAGCCTTGGCTGTATTTCGTTATTATGCCCTGAAGCTACCCTGGTGGATTTTCTGTTTAACATTAGGAATCATTGTAGTGGTGCTCACAGTTCCTCTCATTTTAATTGGGGGGTCTTGAAGCGGATTCGATACGCTTTAATAGGTGGTTACCTGACCCACCAACGCCGAGAGGTTGAACGAAAGTGACCTTGGAACGATCTAATAATCGCGCAGAATACAAAGCTATGGCTATAGCCCAGGATCATGCAGGTATCGTGCTACGAGCTGCAAAAGCCCTTCGTGTTATGATAGAAGACTGGATGGATGGAAGAAAAGAACGCCAGCAGGATCACTTTAACAAACTAGCTATGCTTGAACGAGAAGCTGACAATGTTAAACGGACTATTCTGGATGAACTGTCCGTGGTTGAAACCATGCTTCGACGTAGCGATTACTTCCGATTAGTAATGCGTACTGATGATATCGCTGATCTTTGTGAAGCATCTGCGTGGGATCTTCAAGGATTGGAAGAGTTTCAACCGGATGCAAAAATTCGTGAACACTTCAAAGGCTTACTCGACGCTCTTATGGATGCAGTGTATAAGATGCGCCAATCAATTATGTTCTTAGAACAGAATTCTAAAAAAGCCGTTGAGCTAGCGATTGAGGTTGATGCAGCTGAACGTGACGCAGATGCGGCTCATCGAGGATTCACCCAATTTTTGTACTCATCCAATCTCGATATCAAAGTCCTGTTGCGCCTAAAGGATTTAGGGCAACACCTCGAGGAAATAGCAGATGCAGCAGAGGATGCAGCGGACGCAGTACGAATAATTGCCATTGCCAGAGTTTAATCGGACTCCTTTTAAATCCCGTAATCTCAAATTACCCAGAAGAATTCCACTGTGAGTTGCGATGCCAAAAACTTCCCGTATTTCTGCACAAATTGTTGAGAACAAAGTAGTTGTATGGAACCCTGCAGATGGATCGACTCTTTACAGCAAGGGTTTCTATGGTAAGCCCCTTGGCATTCGAAAACCCAAATCCTCTGATTTTGATCGCCCCTCACAGCTTTCCTTTTTTGAGGCGCTTCATCTACTACGAAAAGGCACTATTGAAGTCTACACTGAAGATGCCAAAACGCCCCTGAAAGAAAAGAAGTTAATCGAGATTGCTGAGAAGCAACATAAAGAATTCAGCCGGAAATACCAAGTCTATGAAGATCTTCGAAAGCGAGGATTCGTAGTTCGTCCAGGTTTGAAATTTGGGGCAGATTTTGCTGTGTATCGTAAAGGTCCAGGTATTGACCATTCGCTCTTCATTGTTGAAGTCATTGCAAAATCCGATGAGGTGTCAGCCATTGAAGTCGTCCGCGCAGGTCGACTCGCAACTTCTGTACGAAAACGGTTTGTGTTGGCAACTGCAACAGAATCGAGGAAAGTTCGCTACTTCGTATTTTCGTGGATCAAACCCTAATACCTGGGAAGGTTTACCATTTTTCTACCACCGTATTTTTATGAGGCAATGGAGAGTACACTTACACTGATGTGATGTCTCATGAGTAAAGAGGAGAACGCAAACAAAGCTCTTGAAATCTTGGAAGATGCCTGGAAGGTTAAATCCGCTATTCTGATGACCGATGATTATCTCTATATGATGTATCAGGTCGGAGAGGGCAAATGGAAGGAGGCTAGTTTTATCTTTGATGATGCTAGTCTTGAAGTGAGAGATATGGACTCAGAAAAAGCCCTCATGCTGTTAATTGAAGAAATCACCACAGGGCTTCCTGGTTATGACTCCTATACTACTGTCCTTGATAATGATACCCGAGAAACTGTAAAGGAAAAAGTACAAGCTGCGGCTAAGTAAATCTCTAAAACGCGACGTAGTTTTATTCGCACGAAATTTTCGAAAATCATGCTTTTGAAGATAGTGAAATAGCATTTCGAATTAGAATGCATCCGGGTAGCTGAACCCACCCGGTTCATCCCACTCGATAAGTTAACTATTTGATGCCTTTCAAGAATTTCTGAATTGGTGTGATAATTTGTGTAAACTCGATGGGAATCACATACTTCGTACTGGGACTCGCACCAAGTGCTTGTAGAGTTTCTAAGTATTGGATGGTCATGGTTTTTTCATCGATGCCTTTAGCAACATCAAAGATCTTCTGCAAGGCTAACGCTTCACCTTCGGCGCGAAGAATAGCAGATTGGCGCTCACCTTCCGCCCGAAGGATGGCTGACTGTTTATCACCTTCAGCAACCGCAATGGTAGACTCGCGTTTACCAGCGGCTTCTGTGACCATTGCACGACGGCGCCTTTCTGCTTCCATCTGCATAATCATAGCCTCGTTTACCTTTGTAGGTGGCAGAATTTCACGAATCTCCACTTTGGTGACTTTGACGCCCCATGGTTCGGTGTTCTCGTCGAGTTTTTCGCGGAGCACGCTGTTGATGTATTCGCGTTTAGCCAGAACATCGTCGAGAGTAATATCACCAACGACGGCGCGGAGTGTGGTTTGGCTGATGCCGAGGGCAGCGCCGCTAAAGCCACGGATACGGAGAACGCTATCTCTAGCATTGACGACACGGTGGTAAATGAGGAGGTCGATGTCGACGGGAGCGTTGTCGCTGGTGATACAGCGTTGGTGTTCGATTTCGAAATACTGTTCGCGGAGGTCAACTTTGACCATTTTATCAAGAATGGGTAGCAAGAAGACGACGCCGGGACCTTTAACCCCGGGAACAGCACGACCCAACCGGAAAATGACTGCGCGTTCGTATTCTTTAAGGACGCGGATGAACGGGACAATAAGGAGTAGAATGATGATGAAGATGAGGATAACGACAATCCACCAATAGGTTAGGAGGAAACTGAACAGATCAAATTGCATAGAGCCTGTCCCTCTTTGTTCATGTAATGGTGGTTATTTCAGGGGAATATACTTTACGGACATTTTCAAGTAATTATAGAGCGAAAGAGACAGTTAGCGAAGTATTTTAGGTTTGAAATTATAAGAGATTCGGCAGGTGAGTGTATGCCACGAGTGTGCCCGAACTGCGGACAATCCGTTAAAGATACAGCGAAATTTTGTAAGTATTGTGGAACGAAAATGGGTGCATCTGTTTCCACGCCAGTTTCCCGTCCAGTTACGACAGGGCGTGTTGCGCCAGAAAGGGTGCCGGAACGAGCACCGGTGACAGAAGTTCCTGCAGAGGTATTAGCTCAATTGGAAGCCCGTTCGCAGCTGATGAGCTTGGAAGAGGAAGATACGGAACTGCTGAAACAATTAGAAACACTTGAGAAAGAGCTTGAAGAGGGCGATCGTTCAATTGCAGAATTAGAAAAGGAAATCAAACCTTTACAAAAGCAGATTAAAGCTTTGAAAACCCGAGAAAAGAAGCTTAAGTCAAAGGTTAAGGAATATGCCTTTGAGAAGGCAGGGAAGGAACGGTCGGCGTCAAAAGAGCGACTTGATAAGCTCGAAGAACTGAAAGAGAGTGGAAAGGTTCGAGAGAGCGTCTATATTCGTCTAAAGGAAGAATATGAGAAGAATTTGGATGAAGCTGACGCCCTCTATCAAGAGCAGGTCATTTTGGCTCGTGAGTGGCTCTCCTTACTCAAGGCCCAATATAAAGCCGTTCGAAATGAATTATCTCTCTTAGATGCCCGTCACTCCGTTGGTGAAGTGAAGGACGTAGACTACAAATCTCGCAAAGATAAGATGGAGAAACGTTCAAAGATACTTGGTCAACAAGTCGAAATCTTTGAAGAAGTTCTCCGAGGTTTCTAGCTCATTTTTCACTAAGATAAGGCAAAGCTCGTCCTAACACAAAACATTTTAAACGCTAGTGCAGTTCTGAACGTCTCACTGGAGGTAGCGTAAGTATGAACCGACGAGTCATTGCCATTGCCCTTCTCTGTTTGGGAATTTCTGCCTTTGCCTTTGGACTTGCAATAGGGCAACATGAGCTGGTTCGCTCATGGCTCCAATATTTCTCTGACGCGTATGCCATTGGCTTTCCACAACCAATACCATAAGGGGTTCGCATAGTGAGCGAAACTGACACAGAATCACCAGAGAAGCAGGAACGGAGTAGGGACCGGTTGGGAAGCCGATTTGCCCGTTGGAAGCAGTCAATTTTAGAAAGAACTCGTCCTCACAAAACCTTACATTACTGGGTGAAAAAAGCCTTTGAGGAAATACTCGCCATCCGAATCATCCGATTCATCTTCCAGCTTATCGTTTTCCTCCTGTTATTCTACGCAGGAATAACCTACGTTTTGGGTTACGATCCCTTACTTGAATCAGGATTATTTGCAGGTTTAGCATTCCTTATTCCAATCTTTGGGTATATTCCGGTTGTCTTTGACATGCCACATGGCATTGCCCAAGGAACAGCTACAGGTTTCTTTGATATCATCCAACTAATAGGACAGGCAGGCATGTTTCCCTTCATCGCCCTAGGCGCAGTACTAATCATCCCTATTTTGATTGGACGTAGTTTTTGTGGATGGGTTTGCCCTTTTGGCTTCATCCAGGATCTTTGCTCTCTCACCCCAATCCGTACTCGCACAGTCTCAAAGCAAACAAATCGCCTCCTCTCTTGGATTAAATACATTTTCCTCTTCACCACCTTGTTCTTCGTCTTATGGGTAGGTTTGTCGACCTTTCTCGGTATTGAAGCAGGCCTCGTCTACTCACTGAATAGCGCTGGAGGCTTTGCCACGGCCTGGTGGTCAGTTATCAGTCCTTCGGGTACATTCTTTGTCATCGTTCCTTACCTTTGGCTAAATGGCGTCATCTCTCCAATCATCACTCAATGGAACCCATCACCTCTTAGTTGGGCTCCCATCATGTGGATTCGTCTCATCTTCCTCTTAATCGTCCTTGTAGCTGCTCTCTTCTACACTCGTGCTTATTGTCGCTGGATTTGTCCTGTCGGCACCTTGATGGGTCTAGTCAGTCAATTTAGCTTTCTCACCGTTTCTCGGAGTGCCACTGAATGCCTCCATGGTCGTTGTGAAGAACAACGATGCACTAAGGCCTGTCCGGTTGGCATTGATGTCATAGCCCAACCCCCTGGAAAACTCTATCACCGCGACTGTATAATGTGCCTGGATTGTGTGGCAAAGTGCGGTTATGATGCAGTGAAGGTGGATTATAGTTAGTCTTTGTGGAGTGTGACTAGATGGGTAAAGTGAAGCAAGGATCCGAGTGTAGTGTGGATGGATGCAATGAAAAAGCCATGCGTTCTTTTGCCCTAACTAAGGTTAGGGAAGCCCTTCAATCGGAGGGTGTTGTCTTTCAAGATGAACGATCTCGGCGTGCGTATTTGTGCCAGAAACACTATAAACTCTTCAAGAAGCAAACCAAGAAGGATAAGAAAATCGATAAGTGGCGGTATAGCACCTGACGGCGTGAGAAATTATTCTTCGTCAGTTTCAGTCGTCAGCTGGTTGATGACTTTCTTTATTTCCTTTTTCCAGCGAAGGAGGTTTAGTGCCAGCTCTTCATGTTCCTCAGACGGGATGGGTCCAGATTTTCCAGCGAGAGGTTCGAGGATAGCGCCCATTTCCAGAGTAGCCGGCTGAAAGTCACCACCAATCCGAATTAGGCGTTCACGAGCATCAGCAACTTTGACGTATACTTTTTGATAATCAGGATCAGTGAGGAGTTGGTGAAGTGCCTCGTCAATTTTACGTTCTACAACAACGGCTTTTGAGGCATGAGAGAGTTTGACGCCCGGGACAATGCTAAACCGTTCTATTGTCTCAGTGATTCGTTGTGAAATTTCGTTGAGGTATCCAGGGAGTTTTTCTTCGTCAGCACCAGAAATTTCAAGATTAACCACAGGTTCTTTTGAATCAACCAAAAGTGTGGCTTCCAGACGCTGATCCGTATTCGGCATCCGAAAGGAAACCGTTGCGGTACCAAAGAACCCTTCTCCGGTGTAAGTTTCAGCGATATGGTTGAGCCTTGTGCCTATTGAGGAAATGCAAAAATAAGCAGCACCGAAGGCAAGACTAGGTGATAGTTCCCCGATTGGAATCTCTGTTGACACGATGAAACCCTCCTATCAAACTATGTAAAAGAGGAAAAAAGTGTTCTGTTGCTTTATTGGATTGAACACATTCACGTAGGGTTTGTACTATTCTAGTTGGTTTCTTCAAATTTGATTCGGTCTTTGTGCGAGAAAATCGTCAAAAAAGAGAATCGCTATGAGAACCCACGAAGTCTATAAGGGTGTGCTTTCAAAGCCTTTACACACATGAGGTAATCGCCATGCCTTCAGAACCACCTAATGAACCATCGGAGAACGATGAAGAGTCAATAGCAGTCCCTCCGGATTCTGAAGAGATAGAACCAGTTGCTGCAATTATTGGAAAAACAACTACTCACACACTTCGGATACAAGTAACAAAACAGGGAGATGTAGGTCGAAACGACTTTCTTTCCATAACTCATCAGGGCGAAGAATATCTGCTCCTTTGTAAAGAACTTTGGAGAGAGAAGGGAAAAACGATTGGACAGTGTAGCGTTGTAGGTCCAATGCCACGAACACCGTTTAATCCTGAGATGAGGATCTACAAAGCGACCCCGCGGATTGTGAGCACGGCAATAGGCATTGACATTTCAGAGGAAGAATCAGCGTATGTTGGTCACCTATCTGCCCATACAGTGCCAGTTCGTCTCCCCGTGAAACGTTTAGGACGTTTATTTATTGTTGGAAAAACGGGAAGCGGTAAGAGCTACACAACTGCAGTCATCATGGAAGAATTTCTGAAGAAAGGTATTCCAATTGTAGTCTTAGATCGCCATGGAGAATATTCAAGTCTAAAAATTCCAGCCGAGGAAGGCAATGAAAGGTTCGGTGTGAAGCCACGGAGTTTCGAATTGAGTGTGATAGAGTTTGCAGATTTGCATGCTAATCCAGGGGCTGATCTTCCAATCGAAGCAATCCTCGGAACACATCCGAAAGACCTCATTGTGTCGGGCCAAGGAACAATCATCAACTTCCGAGGATTAGACTTAGGAATACAAGAAGCATTATCACAAGAAATTTTGAATAACCTCTATCAAGCAGCTGTGAACCGCGAAATTCCGCCCTTTTATTGTTTTGTCGATGAAGCCCATCTTTTAGCGCCAAATCGCGGAAAAGCCGCAACAACGGGGATGATGCGACTAATAGCCCAAGAAGGGAGAAAATTCGCTGCCAATTTAGTAGTAATCACACAAAAACCGCAATTGCTTGACACGACTGTACGGAGTCAGGTGGGAACGTGGATTATTCACCAACTCACTGATGTCCGCGATGTTGATATTACAGTCTCTAGCACAGAGGGGCTCTCCAAAGACTGGGTTGAAGACATACAACGCCTTGATACTGGACAAGCAGTTGTAGCAGGAGATGCTGTTGAGGTACCTCTTTTCCTTGATGTTCGCATCCGTGAGACTACACATGGCGCTACCGGTTTTAATCCTCTTGATTTTGCAGAACGTCAGACATTAGAGGAGCTAGAGAAACGACGCATTCGCCTGCGAACTGATTTTGCTGGACGCATTAAAGCAGCAGTAGAGCGGTTCAAACACCTAACAGCCGATGCCTCTGAAGGACAAGCGCCACAACAAGTCCATACCTTACGTTCAGAACTCCAAGCAACTGAACAAAAACTCCGAGAACTTCGAGGAGAAAATAATAAACTAGCTGTTCGGGTTCGTGAATTGCAGACCGAATTAGAGAAAACGGAGAAGAAATATCAAAAAGCAATGAACATTGCTGAACGCGCGCTTGCCGAACTAAAAGGGCGAAAATAAAGGAACGCGTGGTGTTCTATTTCGCTTGCCAAGCTTTAGCTGTCACTTTATCAACAAGCCCTTTATCCCGTAGTTCATTGAGAGATCGAATTATTTCATTGCGGGGAATATCTACTCCACCAGCACTACGGATGATTGTTTGGATGGCTCGAGGTCGCTGTGGGCGTTCCCGAATCGTTTCAAAAATTGCGGCTTGAAGCACTGTTAATTTTGCCCGCGTCTTCTTTGTTGTCTTGCGTTTGGGCTTCTCTTCTTCTTCGGGTTCCTCATCAACGTCAGTAACTACTTCTTCAGGAACCTCAACGACGGGTTCTTCTTCTATCGATTCTTGAGGTTCAGCTTCTTCGGGAGCCTCATCTTTAGGAACCTTTTCTTCGGGAGCTTTTTTCTTTGACATTTGAACCACCACACCTCAAGACAGCTTAATCATAATCTTGGATGGCGCGACCTCAGTTCACTATGAATCATTTAAAGTTTCTGATGAAAGGAACGGGAAGAGAATTTTTCCGAACAACCAGGTTGTTGATTTCCCAAGCCGTAAGGTTGAAATACGGGAAGCATTATCGACGATGCGCCTAGCGCGGCAGGAAGTTCGCGGTGTCACGACGACGCAAGGAGAAAAAACGCAAGGAGAAACGACTGGAACGTATTCCAGAAAAACTCCAGCGGAAGCGGGAACGCCGAGAACGATATCGCGTTCGCCGTACACCAAGAAGTGTGACTTATGGCCTTGTGGTCAGCCTTCTCATTGTAATTATCGTAGCCGCGTGGATTCTCATACCGCGAGTACCACCTGAACCACCTGAACCAGAATTAGGTACGGTTCATATTCTCCAAGAGGACACCTTTTACGTCTACATCGGTGAAAACGGTTCTGTAAATGTGCTGTATATGCATGGCCGCTATGGTGCAGGTACACAACTTGGAGAAATGCCTCTAAATCTCACCATAACCCGTGACTTTGGAGAATCTCAGGTGAACTTCACCTTTCCTGATTTGAGTGTTTACTATGATTATTTTGGCAACGCGTACAATATTGTGCCAAATGTTGAATCGGATAGTTATGAATATATTTTGAATGACATATATCCTACCTTCCTCCTTGAGGATAACGGGACCAGAACCATAGGACATGAGGAAATGAAAGGACACTGGGCGGTTTTCTGGGACTACTTCCTTAACAGTAGCCAGAACCGCTTCCTCGCCCAAGATGACATGTCTAGTCTGTTCAATTTTACCTTCTCAATCACACCAGAAAACGGCACGCTCATCTACAATACTCCAACAATAGTCCACTGCAACATAACCTTCCACAATCCCCCCGACGGTACTAATGTTTACAATTATGGGAAAGTCCGCCTTGTCTTCCCTAAACAGGTCTACAATGAATCCACCCTATTGGCGAATATTACCTTGGCTAATGTGGAGCGAATTGGTAGCCGAACTGCTAACTTAACCCTCCCCTATCCCAATGTCATCGATAATGCGACCCATATTGAATTTAACGAAGATCCCTTTGATATCTCGTTGTCACAAGACAACTTCTATGGATACATCTTTGATTTGAATGTCACAGCCTTCACGAATTCATCATTTATTCTTCTTGATCTTACTACGCCTGGGAATGAATATTTCTTACAATCAGGCGAAACATTGCGAAACGATCCGCAACCCTTGTATTATCCGTTTTCGGATATTTCTGTTCACACAGACCGCGATGAGGATGTTTGGCTTAATGTTACGAATCTTTACTTTTCTTTCCCACAAGTTTGGGTTGAAGTAAATTCCACACCAGGTCCAGGGCCTGCGATTTCGCTGTATATGCCAAAGACACCAAGTAAGCACCATGTCTTTCAAAATTCATATTTTGAGTTGAAAGAAACAAGTACTTCTGTTCAGTACCCATTAGTTTCTTCTGATTCGACCCAACTTGGAACACCTTTTCAGGTGCCACTAGAAACTGTCAGAATCCGACGACTAACCTGGATTTAAAAGACGTTGAATTTTGTGTAGATGTCGGGCTGTCTTCACAGCATTACTCTCAATAGTATGGGGTATTCCCTGTTCGATTACTATGTGCTCAATTTTTAGTTCGTGGTTGAAGTAGCGGTTCATGTCCTCGGCGAGGATGTGAAGTTGAAGACAATGGGGTGACCCGTCTACAGTAAGAACAAGTAATTCAGTGGGTTTGTGAACGTGTATCATACAAGCTAGTTTGGTTTCAGCCATATTCATGTGGAAGGTTTCAAGGCACACTTGGAGGCAAACACGATTTTGCGCATATCGTTTGAAGAGTTCGGGATGCTCATTGAGGACACATGAACCGACAAGCAGGAATTTGTCTGATTTCCGTAGATGTTGTGAACCCACATTTGTTGACAGGAGCATTGGGCATTTCTCAATCAAACCTGCCACCCCATCTTAAAGATAAGAGCAGCTCCGAGGCTTTAAAAGTGCGACACTTCTTAGATTAAATGAACCGACAATGGGATGCTACAATTATGCCCTCTGAACAAGATGATAACAGTGAGCTTGACGAAGCCTTTCGGCGATATACAAAGCGTCTGAAAAAGAAAACGTCCGAGAGTGAACCGATCAAGGATACTGAACTACGTTCTCGACTTGAAGCTATTAATGACCAGGCCCCCTCAAAGACACCGTTATTTTCTGATGCAGATTCACGTCTCCAGCAATTGAAGGAAGAGTTCCACATCGAAGTTCAAACACCTCAAACACTCCCTGAACAAATCGTGCATTTACTCGCCCAAGAACGGAAGAGTGGAATCCAAGATTGTACAATGTCGGCTGCTGATCTGTACTCTCGAATACACGAAACTGATCGTTTCAATCAGCTTTCCAATAAGGAATTTCAAAAAGCCCTCAAACAACTTGAAAAAGACGAAATGGTGCAGGTTAGCGAAATTCAAGGTACGTTATTGGTTCGGATGCATGATGAGTTCCTCAGTGAAGATGCCGCAACGATTCTCGATATTGCAGCGAGGAAAGGAGGCAAGGTTACCTTGGAACAAATTATGCTCACGACACAATGGTCACAAGCACGGGTAACAATAGCCTTGAACTCGCTGATGGCGAAAAAAATGGTGGCGCAAAAAAAGAGTTTTGTGGGTGGAACCAGATATCAAGTTACAGAAGAGGACTAGGAAGTCTATTTCACTTATCTGGAACCCTCTCTGACTTTAAATAGTAGCTTTCGAGGTTTTAGTCGGTGTAAGATACGTGAGCACCGATTGTATTGAACCCATTCGACGTAGTTCTGGGTCCAGAGAAGACCCACCGCACCGGGATATCCGACGAGAAAAACGCCTCCTACGTCAAGCAATAGCTGCATCAACTGGCCCCCATCGTATTCGTCTCCAACGGGAATTAGCTGCTTTAGAAGATTATGAACGAGAGAAGCGGCAACAATATTTTGAGCTGACCGTGCTCACATAGTTTTAGAAAAATTCTAAAAGCAGATTTTTCACATCTAGGCACTATTCTTATCAAGTAGCCTACTAGAGATTGAACTGTATCACAATAGCAGTTCAAAGATATGAGAACATTTGGTGAGCGTTTGTGCCCTCGGTAATAGCGATTTCAGGAACTCCTGGAACAGGAAAAACGGGTATAGGTCAGCTATTGGTTAAACGCTTAAATGCCACACTTATTGAATTAAGTCACCTTGCCAAGGAACAACAGCTCTTACTTGGTGAAGATCTAAAGCGTGAGACTCTCATCGCGGATACAGAAAAGCTACAACAGTACCTTATTAATCTCATTCGCGAATTCCCGAAAACCTATGTTATCGTGGGCCATTTTGCAGACGAAGTACCCGAAAAAATACTTGAATTCTTGGTGGTGCTTCGATGTAACCCCATCACCCTTACCCAGAGACTCAGTAATCGTCAATGGTCGCAGAGTAAGATTCTGGAAAACGTTCAAGCTGAAATTCTGGGTGAATGTACAATGCAAGCGCTCTTGCGTCACAAACGGGATAAGGTTTTTGAGATAGATACAACGGAAGCGACACTGAAAGAAGTAGCTGACGCTATTGAGGTTATCCAAGCAGGGACCAGTCATGAATATACAGTTGGGCATATTTCATGGCTTAGCACATTAGATCCACGGATAATACATGAAATAATGGAGGAAAATACGCTCCCATCAAAATCGTAAAAAGTATTGGTGTACCTCTACGCCTTGAACATTAAGCCAAAACCGGGTAGGGCTCTCGTTGATTGAAACTAACGCCGCAAACATCGAGCAGACAATTCGCAAATTCAGTTTAGCCAATGCCATAAAGTTTGATGGTAAGGCAAATGCCCGTGCAGTTATTGGTAAGTTATTGGCTGAACGTCCAGAGCTTAGAACAAAGGCAAAGGATCTCACCAGTCTAGTGAATCGTGTTGTGGATGAAATAAACCAAATACCCCTTACTGACCAGATTAAAGAGCTGCAATCAATTGCGCCGGAATTATTGGAATCGGCTAAGGAAAGCCACGAAAAAAAACTGCCATCACTTGTCGGAGCAAAGATGGGGAAGGTAGTCACTCGACTCCCTCCAGAACCCAGTGGATACCCCCATATCGGCCATGCTTACGCAGGGTTCATTAACTGGTATTATGCACGAAAATACAAGGGTCAGTTAATTCTTCGATTTGAGGATACAAACCCACGCAATGTGCATGAAGAATACTACGAAGCCTTCAAAGATGGCTATCAATGGATGGACATCGAATGGGATAAAGAGCTCAAGGTTTCCGATGACCTGCCTTATTTTTATGAAAAAGCCCGTGAATTACTAAATCGGGGCGAAGCCTACTTCTGCTCATGCGAAGCCGACGATATTAAGGCAAGTCGACGCACGGGAACCGCATGTTCACATCGCCAAACAAAGAGTGAAGATAATCTTGAAATTTGGGACAAAATTATTGATGGCAACTACGCTGAAGGAGAGATAGTGTGTCGCCTCAGAATTGATATGACCCATCCAAATGCAGTGATGCGTGATCCCAACATCTTTCGAATAATTGATTATCCCCATCCGATTCAGAAGGAGAAGTACCGTCTCTGGCCCACCTATGATTTTGCGAATGCATTAGAGGACCACCGCAACGGCATTAGCCACGTTCTGCGAAGCAATGAATTTGCTACCCGAGGGGAACTCCAAGCCTATATTCGGGACCTCTTTGGATTTCCGCAACCACTCATCCAGGAATGGTCAAGATTTGCTATTGAAGGAAGTCCTGTAAGTAAGCGGAAGATTCGACCATTAATTGAATCTGGATTCATCAGTGGTTGGGACGATATTCGGTTGACTACACTTCTAGCCTTACGTCGACGGGGAATTATCCCTGAGACCATTAAGGAAATGACACGAGAAGTGGGGTTAAGTGTGGCACAACCAGTCTTGGACTGGTCAGTGTTAATTGGTATTAATCGTCGATTAGTTGACCCAATTGCTAGTCGATATTATTGCGTTACTTCCCCGGTACCAGTCATTATAGAAGATGGAAAACCGACAAAGGCTATCATTCCATTTCACCCTGATTTCGCTGAACGCGGCACACGAACGGTTACAGTGGAAGATCGTGTGTTTATTGATGGGCAAGATGCTGCTAGACTAAAGAAAGGAGACATCTTTCGGCTAAAGCACGTATTCAATCTCCGTGTTGAAAAGAAGACCGTTAAGGCTATTAGTTGTGTTTTTGCGGGTGATGAACTTGATCAGGCGGGATTGAAGATTCAATGGGTTACAGATGATACGGTGCCCGTGGAACTAAGGATTCCAAATGTTCTTTTTATCAAGGGTGAACTCAATTCAGATAGTCTTCAAATAATTGAGGGAAGAGGAGAGGCCGCCATTAAAGATGTAAAACCAGAATCAATTATTCAATTGGAGCGGAAAGGATTCGGGTTCGTAGACGAAAATGGTGAGAAAGTCAACATCAATATGACCGAATGAGCAAGGGCGCAAAGATTTTAGAGCGCTAACTCTAAATACCGTATAGCTACATTGCGCATTCGGAGGCACAGGATTAGCCATGGTTGAGGACGTCCAGCGAGCACTTGACAATCTTCGATTCGACCGCATGGTCAAAGCATTCTGTATCATATCACCCGACAACATAGTCTATCAAAGCACCCTTGACCCGGACACCGAGGTCATGGTCACACAGACAGTAAGCCTTTACAAAGGACAGATTAGCCAGCTGACAGTTAACACAGAAGCCGGGCTAGTAGTAATATCAAAAATTGCAGAGAATTGGCTACTCGCCGTGTTATTTCCACCCAACCTTTCACTCGGAATTGCTGTCGTCAAAACCAAGGCAACACTGCTTGCACTTCGCGAACTTGATCTAAACATACTAAAGACCATGCCAGTAAAACCTGTTGAACCTACACCAACCCCCGCACCAACACCTACACCAACCCCGACACCTCCACCCCCTCCGCCCGAACCAGAAGTTGAAACACCCCCTGAGACAAGCCCACCACCAACTCCTCCTCCATCGGTAGAGCCAATCCCACCCCCCGAATCAACAGAAGCCCCACCTGTTGAAGAAGCAATGCCACCGCCAATAGAACCACCACCCGTCGAAGCCGTTGAACCACCTCCCCCACCACCCACACCATCAGAAGGACGAATAGATCTTACTTTCGTACCGCAAGGTGGTGACGCCCTCCTTGCAGCCTTAGACAAGGGTTCCCCTGTGGGCGGTACACTCTTCGAGAAATTTGGTCCTTATGCAAGAGATGTCCTTTTCCTCGTTGATGGAAAACGAGACGTGAAAACGATCGCCTTCCTTCTGGGTCTTCCAGAATATGCAATCGTCGAAGTTTTAGAATTTGCAATTTCAAACAACATCTTAGCTGAGCCAGCTGCTGCCTAAATTTTAATTTCCGAGATTTTCTGGCTTGCTTGAATTCTCATCTTTTAGATTTCTAAAAAAAATGATGCCGGAAGGGCAGCCGAGGGAGGAGGGATGTTTTGGAGGGCGAGGACGACTCGGGCCTGAGGCCTCCTTGGGAGGATTCTGCCTATGAGGAGTTTGAGGTATCTGGTTTCTTCAAAATTGTACCGCTGCCCCACACCGGCTCTTAAATAATCAGCAGTAATGAATATAAAACCCTAGGTTTTCCTCAATAACCTCATTATTTCATTGCGAATATCAAAATAATTTTTGCGCTATTCTGAATTATTAGAAGCTGTTGCTTCGATTGAACCTTCTTTACCACAACGCACGCAGATGAGGGGTTTGGAGCGATACTTCGTATTACAATGAGTACACTCAAAGTCAAAAGTGGTTGGAGCAGAAGTAGCAGCTGGTCGTTGACGTTGCAATAACCAAAAGGGGAGTGAAACTATTGTCGCAAGCCCCAGAATGATTGCTAGTGGGATCACTATTTGCCAGAAGAAGAAGGTGAAGAGAAAGGAAATGGAGAAGCCAGCGACAAATGCATACTTGATAGAAAATAAGAGCCAAGTTCCGCCCAGAAGGAGCATAGCGACTGTGAGGACAGTCAGGGTTGCATTTAAATTGCGAATGATAAGGGCGATAAGAATTGTGATGCCAACCCACAGGAGCAGAGAGTATAGGATTGAGAAGTTGAGAAGATAATCGATGGTAGCAAGAATCCATGCTAGCTCATACAATTGGAGAGGATTGGTGAATCCAGCATAGGTATTGTAGACTAGAGAGTAGAGGACTGGCCATTGAGTAAAATAAACAATAACAGCTAGTACTACACTAATTAGAAGTCCAAGTGGGACAATTATGGACCTCTTTGGATTGGGCATGGTATGGAGCCTTGGGACGTGAACTTATTAATGTGGCTCTAGTGGGCTTCGAATTGCGATGTGAGGGTGCCACCAATGACGCCGCCGACAGCGGCAATAATTCCAGCGAGTATTCCATTCATAACCCAAGCGAGTAGTAGATTCAAAAGGGCGGGGTCAGCGAGTCCACTAAAATTCAGACCAAATGTAATGTACCAGGTAATTAGCCAGCAAACAAATGGTGCAATGATAGCGGCAATCAGCCCAGCGGCTGCGCCCTTGATCATATCTCGAACAATAAGACCAGCAATTAATCCACTAATAAGCCATACTACGGGTGCAAGGATATACACATTGAGTATATTCAGGAGATATTCACCAAACACGATTTGAATTTGCAGGAGAATATCACCAGTAGCAACAGCAGTTGCGAATGCTGAAGCAACTTGAGGAGTGATTAGACCTGGTCCTATTAACGGATATCCGATACTTGCAGCGTAAAGAAGTCCGTAACCGATTCCGATGGCGATAAGAAATCCTATGAGTATTCCAATTATTGTTCCAGTGGTTGAGGATGCCATGGTGTAAACCTCGAGTTTCTTTGTTTATGTGAGGAAAATGATGATTTAAAGTTGTTTACCGTTATTGGTCGATTATTAGACCATACGAAGTTTTCGTAATTCTTGCATCAGCGCGATAAGCTTTCTATCTCGGGTAGCCATCGCCCTCATGAAAATCTTCACTTTCTTCCCTGCTGTCATTTTGACAATAGATTCACCGGTGACAATTTCACCTAGTTTATCCAGTGTTGCGTCATCGGTTTGTAGAAGGAGTTCTCGGAGCTTTAGAGATTGGTCAAATTCCGCACCGTAAAGTTTTCGCCATTCTTTTTCGTACTGCTGTAAGTGCGATGAACCAACCTTTCCCTTCGCTGAACATTCTGCAGCCACTCTACCTGCGATATTACCACAGACCATTGCATAGCCCATTCCACCACCCGTTATTGGATGAACATGACCTGCTGCATCACCAACAAGAAGCGCGCCATCAACAACATTTGTTTTATTCGGTCCACAAACAGGAAGGGCGCCTACTCGGGTTTCAATTACCCTAGCTTTACTGAGTTGCTTCTTTGCTACATCGTGATTTTGGAGAAAATGGTCCAAGTATTCTTTCGCTGTCTTAGTTTCGATTCCTCCCCCGATGCCTATTCCTACATTTGCGCGATTGTTTCCCTTGGGGAAGATCCAGATGTAGCCTCGTGGCGACACTTCACTCCCCAAGAGAAATTGCATGAGATCGGTGACATCCAGATTACAGTTAGACATTTCATAAGCAAAACAGGAATCGATATCTGAAGGTTTGTAGGAGTTGCGAAGGCCTGTGAGTCTTGCAATCTGACTATTGACCCCGTCGGCACCCACCACGACATTGGCTTTCATTGTTTTTCGTTGTCCTTCATGACGGATGATTACTCCAGTTACCGTCCCATTAAACCGGACAAGGTCGATTACTCTCGCACCTAGCAAGCTGTCTGCTCCAGCTTCGGTGGCACGTACAAATAATTCCTTATCAAAAACACGTCGATCAACAATATATCCACTTGTTTCTTTTTCCGCATAGTCGACAGAAAGCAACCCGGGGCTATATACCCGGAAGCCCCGAAGGGGCGCTCGAATTGATTCTTCTGGAATTTCGATTTCAGCTAATCCGGGACCGGTTTTACCGATAGCTTCTCCACATTGAACCGGAATTCCCACATTGGTTTTCCTATCAATAATGGTTACATCGCTGCCAGCACGGAGTGCGCCGAGAGCTACTGAGGAACCTGCGGGTCCTGCTCCAACCACAATAACACGATTATCATCAGACATTTTCTCATCTCATATTGAAGCAAATTTAACGATTGATAAGGGAAATGGCTCCTACAGGACAGACCTTGACACAAACTCCACAGCCAGTGCATTTCTCAGAAATTATGACGATATAGTTTTCTGTTACCTCTATTGCATTGACAGGGCAAACGGTGGCACAAGCTTGGCAAACGCCACAGAGTTCTCCATCAACATCAGCGAGTTTTTTAGCGCTTTTTTTCGTGGTGGAAGTTGCAGGAGACATGGTAAAGCACTCCTATTTCTTGTCGGAGACACACGGGCATTAGGGGTTTTTGAGCCTTTCTACTTTGTGGATACTTGGTTGCTAGTGAAAAGAAGATATGCGCCTTGAGGGGGGATGATGCCCCGTTCTGTGATTAAGGCATCGATATGTTCAGGTCCGGTGACATCAAACAAGGGATTGCGAACTGTAATTTTTGAATCGATTTCACTTGTGGGGACGACTTGTTCTGAATTTCCTTCCTCTATTGTGATAAGCCGACCCAAAATTGTCTCATATGAGAATTTGTAGCTACCAAGGGCAACAAGAACACGAACACGTGCATCATGACATAATGCTGCAAGGGTTGCGGTGCCAACTTTAGAGACAATTGCGCCGCTGGCGGCAATAGCTTCGCCTCCTGCGAGCATGATATCCATATCAGGTAAGAAGATTCTAGCAGCGAAATCAGTGAAGAGCGTGACAGGAACACCTAAGGCGGCGACCTCATTGGCTAATAATCGACCTTCAAGATCGGGTCGACTTTCAGCCACAAAAACCTGAATTTCTTTACCTTGTTCCACCACTTTTTTCAAAACCGTGAGAACTGTCGTGCTACGGCAAAGGGTGAGAATGCGATCTCCTGACCTGATGCGTTTTGATCCAATTTCTCCGATGCGCTCTTTCGCCTCATCTATGCGAGTTAGAAAGTCGTCGCACGCTTGACTAATAATTCCACGCATTTTCTTCAATGGAGTCTTTTTCAGGTAGGTCGCTTGTGCGGTATCTTCGATGAAATCAAGGCAATTAAGTAACGCGGCTGAACTTTGTCGAGCCTCACGTAGTCCCAATGCGGCGACTTTTATTTGGTCGAAAAGGTCCTTCCCCGATTTGGCTTGGGTTTTTAATGTGAGATCTTTCAAGGCCGAGGCTGCAGCAATAGCTGTGCCATCGGCACTTGCAATTTCGTAAGTATTGAATTTCTTTATCAGCCAATCAAGGTTCATAGCAACGCGCCCCCATGGCAGCATTAATACCTTGAGTATGTATTAAATGGCTCGGCGAAAAGACATGGTGGTCATCCCTCAAGAAGTTCAATTCATTGCTGAGGAGATTCGTTCGATGCGAACTAGGGGTGCGGGGCGAATTGCACGTGCCGCAGTAAAAGGGTTAATGGTTGCTACCAATGAATCAAAAGCAAAACGGATCCCGAAACTACTCAAAGATGTAGCAGCGGCGGCTCAAACACTATACGAGACAAGACCCACAGCTGTATCCTTACCCAATGGATTGCGATATTTTTACACCAGATTACTGTCGAAGGCAGATCAAACCAAAAATATTGTTGAATTAAGAGAAGCGGGGGAAACAATTGGATCTGGTTTCATTGATTTGTCAATTAATGCCGTCAAAGCCATAGGACAGATTGGTTCACGGCTAATAGTCGAGGGAGATATTATCTTTACATATTGTAACAGCGCTACAGCCTTTGGTGTGCTGAAAACCGCTTATTCGATGGGAAAAGAATTTACTGTTTATGTTCCTGAAACTCGACCAAAATACCAAGGTCATATTACCGCGACTTGGCTTGATGAGGCAGGGATTCCTTGTTCGATAATAACGGATAATGCGATTCGACATCTCATTAGTCGTGCAGATAAAGTCTTCGTGGGTGCAGATGCGATTACTGCGAATGGTGCAGTAGTAAACAAGATTGGTACCAGTTTTGTGGCACTTGCCGCCCATGAAGCACGAGTCGATGTCTTTGTTGCCGCTGAAAGTTACAAATTTAGCCCGGCAACCATGGCAGGCGAACTCATTGAGATTGAAGAGCGAGATGTTTCTGAGGTTGTATCACCTGATGTCCTTGCACGATGGAAACACGTGAATGTCCGAAATCCAGCTTTTGATGTCACTCCTCCAGAATACATTGATTCAATTATTACTGAACATGGTATAATCCCACCTCAAGGCGCAATTGCGATCCTCCATCAGGAATTCGGATGGTATTCTACTGAACAAGCAATGCCTTGGGAGCCCTACCTTGAATAAAAATGATTGGCTGAATTATTGAGGATATTATGCTTTATCTAAAGCGCGGAGAATTTTTCGCCATTCTTTGATTCTGGTTTCCGGAATACCTGTTAATAATGAGAGATCACGAGGATTCTCAGCCTTCAAATCGTCAAGCTTTTTGACTCCCAGATCTTGTAGATTTCTCACATCATCACGTGTAATTTCGGGGAGGTGTTTAAGTTCTTTAATTTGAGGTTCTTTGGCTTTTTCTTCTCGAGCTGCTTTCGACTTTTCTCGCTCATATCGTTTAGCGGTTTCAATTAACCGTTCAGCGCGATCACGTTTAATATCAGTTCTTCTCGCCAAGCGACGAGGAGAAGTTGTTGATAGATCGTGAATGTTAGCAATACCAGCGGCTACTAAAGTCTCGGCAGTCTTCTTTGTTACGCCAGAAAGTTCAGTTAGGTTTGTTTCAATGGCTTTGGGTTTCGTAGGAGCAGGTTTTTCCGCCTTGGGTTTTGCCTTAGGTTTCCTCGTTTCTTTTCCGAGTTTCTTGATCCGTTTTACGTAATCTTGAAGCGATTTCACGTTTTCTGCGTGATGTGATTTTCGGCGACTGTCAATTGGGATGGCCATCCATCGGGCATCGGCGAGGCTTATTTTGGCGGCTTTTAATTCTTCGAGGCTAAAACCTCGCCCGCGACGAGGCTCACCAGATTGAGGAGTACGAATTTCGGGTCGGAATGCCAAGGCTATTTCATCCTTAACTTGAGTGAAGGGAACGAGAAGAGCCCCAGCTAAAAATGTTTTGACATGTCATACTTTAGATTTGACATTCGGAGAGGGAGCATATGAAACCAAAAAGAGAATAAGACTTAAATTCGTGGGCATAGTCGTGGGCAAACATCCACTATGTTAGAGGGTACAAGCATCATGGAGCAAAATAATAATCACCGTTTAATGTCTCATACGACTACAGTAGCTGTGAAGGTTGATGGAGGCATTATTCTTGGTACTGAGAGTCAAGCAACCATGGGCTATCTTGTTGCTAGCGACACCGCTCCAAAAATTCTGCAAATCACTGACCACACGGCTATGACGATTTCAGGTTCAGTGGCGGATGCCCAACAACTCATTAATAGCGTTCGGGCTATTGCGAAGTTGGAGGCGCTGGACAAAGGTCGAGACCTAACGGTTAAGGCTATTTCTCGATTAACCTCATCTATTCTATTTCGAAACCGGATGTTTCCTTTGATTGCTATGTTGATTGTAGGCGGTGTGGACGAAGAAGGTAGTCACGTGTATATGTTGGACCCATTAGGTAGCATGTTGGAAGAAGAGGATTTCACCGCAACCGGGAGCGGATCAGTTGTTGCCTATGGTGTCCTTGAAGATGAGTATCGAAAGGGTATGACCATCGAAGATGGCAAACAATTAGTGATGCGTGCGGTAAATGCTGCCCGAAGGAGAGATATCGCTTCTGGGGGTTCAATTCAAATCGCTGTAATTGATTCCAAGGGCGTAAAAATCTCTAAAGAAGAATTGGCTTAGCTCAGATTTCTACTTGAAATTTTCAGATCGCCGATTACATTACACAGCAAGCATTCATAGTCCGAATTGTGTATCCATTATGTTGTAAATACTGAATAGTGGATTTTGTAGGAAGCACAAGACGGGTAACCCCAGCATGAATAGCCAATTGTTCTAATTCTCGTCGAACTGCGCCTCGAGGTCGCATGCACCCAAGTGCAATTTCACATTCAGGAAAAAGGAGACGACTTATTGCACAGATTCTCGCTACATCTACTGGATTAGCGGGAGGGCTGTTGGCCATTGGAGTTCCCTGAGTGGGCATTAAGGCAATGATTACTAGCACCATGGGTTGTAAAATTGAATGGATAAGTTGGAGCCCGACCAGTTCACCAGATAGTTGGCCATGATTGAGGCCAACGCAAATATGTGGAGCGACAGGTAATTTGGCATTTTTGAGCGCGTGTAGGGTTGTGGCATAATCGGTTGTTGAGCGGTGGTTTAACCCATATATTGTGTGGAGTGGGGTTTCATCGCCTACAATGTCGACTGAAGCACAGTCAATCCCTGTACGTGCAAGCTGTTCTGCCTCTGAGTTAGTGAGAAATCCAGTATGCACATTGAGAAACAGCTTTGTTGTTTGTTTAATTTCAGTGAGAACCGGAAGAAAAGGAGTAAGGGGAATGTTGCCATCTGAATCGCATCCACCACTAATGAGACAGCCCATTCCATTTCGTTGAGCTAGATCCTGACAGAAGGTGAGAAGATCATTGGGGCGAGTAATGGCATGCATTTGTTGGAGAAAGTGCCCACCACAATGTTGGCAGTTAAGCTGGCACTGATTTCCTGTTATTGAAACCGCAGGAAATTGCCAGCCAGGATTGAAGACGGTGATGTGATTGTCAAAGTGTTGTTTAGTTAGACTGTGGGCTTGCTCAAATAAATCGTCAAGTTCTGTTGAGTGAGTGTTAAACCAATGTTCTAGGTTTTTTGATTTGGGAGGTGAGGAGGTCAGGGTTTAAACCCCCGTTGAAGTGTCCACTTGGGGTTAGCATACCAGGATTTCGCGATTTTTCGGGCAGATTGTAATTCAGCGTCGGTTAATCCCTCTTCGTAGAATCGGGCAGGCAACGTGTTTGCTAAGCCTTCAATAAGTACCTCTTCAATTTGTCCGAAGGCAGGTGGTTTTCCAAGTTCAAGTTGGAGCGATGTCAATTGTTGGGCAGCTCTTTCCATTACCTTCGCATCGGCTTTGTCCTTGTTGACCTTTAACACAGCAAACATCTTGGTTAGGTCAAGTTGGCGAAGAATGGTTCCATGTTGTAGAAGGGTGTTTCCCCGCCGTGATTGAGCATTTCCTGAAATTTTCCGTTTTTTCACAAAGAGATTCGGGCAAAAGCTTTCAGACCCCGAAGAAAATTTGGCATGGACTCCTAGACGACTGAGCCCCTTGAGTAGACCATTACAGAGGTATTGGTAGGTTTCTATAACATCCGTGGGTAGTTTTGTGTTGTCTGTTCGACATATAATACTGTAAGTTAGCTCTCCTTCAAAATCATGAAATACCGCGCCACCGCTTGACATTCTGCGTACGATATCGATATTGAGTGTACGACAAGCATCCACGTCTACCTCATCATCAAGATGTTGAAATCGCCCAATTGAGACCGCCGAAGGATTCCACCGATAGAAGCGAATCGTATTAGCGGCTGTTTCTTTGTGTAGCGCGTCGAGTAATACATGATCAATAGCCATATTCTCATAGGCGTTGAAAATGCCAGTTCGTACGAGCCGCCATGGTTGAGTCATTGTTCAGAATAAGCCTCCTAATTGGTTGCGTATTTCTTTGATTTCCGTTTCATTTGGAGGGCGCGGATAATTATAAAGTGGTCCCCCAGGATTTTCGGTAAAGAAAGGACGATTACATGATGGGCACCCAGAGGTTTGAAAAGCTGTTCCACATTCAATAACCTCTCTGAGTGCCTCTATTGGAAGATCAATGTGCACAAGCTGTTTCTGTGGTGAATTGAATTTCATTTGGCTAAGGTGTGCTAGTTGGTTTTGGATTAGGAAATGAGTTAGTTGGATACGTCGATACCTCTTAATTGAGGGGCGGTGTTGTTCTGCTAAAGCTGTACCAGAAATTGGTGTAAAGGGAAAAAGACCAATGGTGATTCCTTGATCGGTTAATTCTTGGAAGAGCGTAATAGCCTGTTCATCAGTTTCTCCCAATCCAATTATGATATGAGTCGTTGTTCGACCAGCACCGAAGATTGAAAGGGCGGATTGTAGCGCGGTTTTATGATGTTCCCATCTGAATGGTCCTTTCACGCCGTTTCCTTTGATCGATTCAAATAGTTTCGGAGTAGCGGCATCAAGCGAAATTGCGACACGATCAACACCTAAGTTGAAGAGGTGTTGAATTTGATCTAGCTCAAAGGGTGGTAGAGCTATTGAAATGGGAATGGAGGGTAGGTGCTGCGTGAATTCTTTAACAAGTTGTTTGAGGTCTTCCATGAGGTTGGGGTAATATAGGGTTTGGATGCAGAGGCGCTGAAATTGTCCCGTTTGTTTTGTCATTTCAAGGGCGCGGATGATTTGGGAGCGAGAAAATTTAGGCCAAGTGATCCTTGACAGTTGATTGGATTTTGCATTACTGCTTCGGGCTTGTGCGCAAAAAGCGCAATTAGCCCTACATCGATTTTCAGTTGAGGTCATGGTGTACGCCGTTGTTGGTAAGGCATCGAGCCTACAGTGGAGTAAGTCAAGTGTAGCCGCTGTTCCAACTGATACACGAATGAACTCCGACAAGTGATTTACCTCATAGGAGAAGTGGTTAGTACGGGTGTGACTGTTATGTAGCCAGTATCCATAGGGAAAATTAGCCTTTCGGGTTTATGATATTTGGGCAAAAGCAATTTTTCTTCATTTTATTTTTGGTGGAGATTTCGTATAGGCAGAATCTCAGTTCATAGTAAAAACTAAAATCCCAAGTCAGTACTGAGATGACCGGTGTTGATATGCCAATAACTGGTCCTGAAGAAGAAGCAAAAACTGTGATTGAAGTAGCAAAACTCATGCTCATTGCAGCGCGAACAGCGCCAAAAGGCAGGGGTATTGATGATATTGAAACCATGATTCTTACGGGAAAAGAAAAGGATGCTGTTGCTAAACAAATGTACAAAATCTCCAAAGCCCCTGATGATCACTGGACACGTGATGCAAAGAATGTAGAGAAATGTACGGCGTTAGTTTTAATCGGCTTGAAAGGTCCTAAACCATTAGGTACAAATTGTGGGGCTTGTGGGTATGAAACCTGTGCAAAAATGCTCAAGGAGGGGCGGAAGCAGGGACTCTTTTTCGCTGGCCCCACTTGCATCATTAAAGCCCTGGATATGGGAATTGCTTTAGGAAGTGCTGTTAAGACAGCTCAAATTCACAATGTTGATAATCGGATTTTCTTCCGGGCAGGAGTAGGGGCATATCAGATGAAACTTATGCCAGATAGCACCATCATCATTGGTATTCCTTTAGCGGCAACGGGAAAGAGTCCATTCTTCGACCGATAGCCCGCTATAACAATTCTAAAAGGAAATGGTAGCCCGGCGCGGATTCGAACCGCGGTCCCAAGGTTTCTCCACCGCAATTTATTGGCGAATCCAGAGCCTCGGATGATTGACCATAGTGCCTCCTCTGTTGAAGGAGTCTACACTACCGGGCTGCAGCGTTGAAAGTCTCAGGTCTCTTTTTTAGTCTTTTTGGTTTTTGCCTTTGGCTTTGATTTTGCCTTTGGCTTCGCTTCTGTTGATGCTATTGGGGGTTTTGCCTCTTCAATTCGGCTAATTAAAAGACCGGAGTCAAGGTAAATTAAAAATTTATGGTCATCGTGAATGACTTCAAAGGGAACAGGGTACTGAGTCGCATCTTTTACTGCGTCCATTGTGACGAAGAAGACAGCACGTTCCCCACACACAGGGCATTTGAGGGCTTTCCAGAATTTTCGTGTTTTAGCGGACATGTGGTTATCTCCGATTATTTGATTTTATTAATGGCGTTTGCAATGACTGGCGCGACTGATACTTGGCTAATCACTGAACTCACAGTATCTGTACCAACCACATCTAGCGCGCCGGCTTGATAGATTCGGACCAAGGCATTTAGCACAAGGAGGGGATGTGTACATGCGACGTAGATATCTTTGACTCCATTTTTCTTCAAAACATCAATTGCTTTGATGATGGTATTCCCAGTGCTGATGATGTCATCAACAATTAACACATCGCGTCCCTTCAGATCGAGGTGGCGGGGTTTGATTTCAACGGTTTCAGCGTCGAACCGTTTCTTTTCGAGGGCGTCATAATCTACAGAGAGTGCGTCAGCGGCAATTTTTGCCCATGCCCCTGCTTCCGAGTCAGGGCCAATAACCGCGGGATTGGTCAATTCATACTTTGAGTTCACATGTTCTGCAAGCTCAGCCATTGCAGTTAGATCTTCGAGAGGTACTTTAGTTAATTCATCCTGTTCAACGACACGATGACGGTGTGAATCAATTGTGAAAATATGGTCGGCTCCAGCCGCTTCAATGAGACGGCTCACTGTCTTGAGACTGATAGCCTCTCCAGGTTTGAACCGTTCATCCTGCCGGGCATAAGCGAAATAGGGCAAGACTGTAATGACCCGTTTTGCTTTCAAGTCTTTAAGCGCATCAAGTATGAGAAAAAGTTCAACCAGATAATGATTGGGTTGATGCCCCAACGATTGAACGACGACTACTTCTTCTTTCGCAACTTCACCAAGAATTCTAACGTAGGTTTCACCATCGGGAAACCGTTTGACTTCGGTGTCAAAGAACTTGGTATTAAGTTGCTGCGCAACTTTCCAGGCAAGGGTTTTTGATGGACTTCCACTGGTTACAAGAACCATTGATGACGAACCTCAAGTAGCGATATCCCTAACTCTGAACAGGCACAAATAAGCTTAGTGGAAACCACGCGTTTGGGATAACGACCTTAGTTTACTTCGCAAACATTTCCTCTAGCCAAAGAAGAAGAGCGCGTAAGGAATCATTGGGAAGCCGCTGCGAATAAATTTGAATTGCACCTGTTGAGTCCATTCGACAAACCAAGGGACGCCCGACACCATCGATAATAGGAGTAACAAAACTGATGGCATGAATATGCCCAGCACCCTTTTGCACTTCTTTGTATAGATCCATTTTGTTCAAATCTCGAGCGCGGATATTTAACTCATCAAAATAGTTTCCATTGAGTTCAATTTCTCGAAAAACCGCACGCACAAGTTCGCCAGGACCTCCTCGCGACATGCTTGTCAGGAAACTGATTACTTTGCGCATTTGAGTACGATCTACATCATAACTTGATAATCGGCCTGGATACCCAAGTACAGCAGCAGATAATATCCAGGTTGTAGCTTTTACTGCACGCCGTGGAATGTCCATAATGAAACAGAATCCCGTTTCAGGTCGCCAAAGGATATCAGCACTCGCTGAATATGTTAACGTCCTATATCGGCGCTCTCGCGCAATATATTCAGGAACCTTTACTGTACGGTCATATGTCAAGGTTAACTCGATAAATTCCGAGGAAGCTTTTTGACATTGTAAAACGGCATTTGGAATTAGTTGTCCTATGCGACGATTGCTTAAACGTCCTCGAGGTGCTCCGGTAGGCCCGGATTCTTCCTCACCTTCCAAGACTGGACCAACTAGATCTTCGAGCGTAAATCTTAGTTGTGTAAGTTTACGAGTAACCGGTACAATGGCTCGAGTTTCGGTAATATGTAACGCCTGCACCGAAATACCTCCTTCCCCATCAATTATGGTTGATGTTCTATATATCTTGAAAAAATTACAATTGAGTCGCTTTATTTCCAAACCAATAGAATGATGGAAGAATTCAAAAGACTGGATATGAATTGCCCAAGTACTGGTGGGTAATCCTTTGACACCAAAAAACAAAGAGAAAAAACGTATCGTGATTACACCTGATGAGGGAGAACACCACCACGATCATTCAGGGGGTCATCACGGGCATACACATTCTCCAAGTTCTGGAACCGTCGAGATAAAACTAGAAGAAAACTTCATGGAACGAAACAAAGCCTTAGCAAGAGAGAATTTAGAGTTTTTCGAAAAACACGGTATCAAGACCATCAATATCTTAGGTAGTGTTGGATCGGGCAAGACCTCCCTTATAGAAGCAATTTCTCAAAAAATAGCCTCTCGGCGAAAAGAAATACTGGTAATTGCCGGTGATGTTACCACAACAATCGACGCTGACAGGATTGCAAAACACGGAGTTCAAACCATTCAAGTCAATACCGGTGTAGAATGTCATCTCGATGCAAAATTAATTCAAAAAGCCTTGCAGTCTGTTGACATTGATTCCGTCAAGATTATCATTATCGAAAATGTGGGGAATCTCATATGCCCTGCTGACTTTCCTCTGGGCAGTCATCTTCGACTTGTCGTGGTTAGTGTTACTGAGGGACCGTGGATGATTCAAAAACATCCAGTGATGTTTCACGAAGCTGATATTCTTGTCATCAACAAAATTGACTTAGCTGAGGTCATGGAAGTCGATGTAGACCAACTTGAGCGGGATGCGAAGGAAATCAATTCCAATCTTGTTGTATTCCAAACAAGCATCCGGAAAGATATTGGTGTTGATGAAATCATCAAACATTTAGGATTCTAAAAAGACACGGAACTTCTAACCGAATCCAAGCATCTCTTCAAGACGTGCAGCTGTACGTTTTAATTCAAGTAAAAGTGGACCTAATCGCGCATTTTCTTCAGTGATAAAAAGCACAACCGCTAAGGGTCCACTGTATCGGAGCAATATGTACCCTTTATCGCATTTGACATAGATGCTATCTAGTTCGCCTTTCTTGAGATTATCCATTGCAGTCGAACCGATAGAAAGCATCGAGGAAGCCAAAGCTGCAAGCTCTGCTTCACCCATTTTTGTATCAACGGCACTTGCCATCGGGAGTCCGTCCGTTGAGACTACTGCCACACCCTGGACGCCATCTACACTTTGTTCAGCTTCCCGGAGAATTTGCATGATGGCTTCCATGGGATCTTCGGGCAGTTCGGGTTCAGTCATATGCAACACGGAATATAGTGCGATATCGAAATAAAACTTAATTCACACCGCTAAAAACCTGCGCCTACCCTCAGGTTTAATCAATCCATTCTGAATTCTTCATAGTTCTTAATAGACGTTCAGTTATGGGAAGTGCAATGGTTATTCCAATAATTACCTGCATGACGTTAAAGGGTAATTCCGCAATGGCGGCATATTGGAAGATGAAAAACTCATAGAGGAAGTAACCTGTTATCATTAGTCCCCCACCGAATAAAATCACCATTACATTCCATGCTGCCTGTGGTTCAAACCTTAAGGTTATGAAAACAGTCATAGATCCAAGAAAAATTCCTAGGAGGAACCAGACCCATGAGGGGAGAAAGAGGGGAATCTCCCACCAAGGCACTTCAGGGCCTCCTATTAATTGCAATTCACCACTAAACCGAAAGACTCCAATGAGGATGACACAAAACGCTAGCCCAAAACCTAGCCCGATTCCAAGATATCTCAATTGTTTTGGCGCCAATCGATCTCGAAAGGCGAAGCTAAAGTAACCAACCACAAACCCTTCCAGACCCTTAATCAACAGAGTAGCGAAAGCATATTGCACAAAGCCTGTCGCAATGTCAGCAACCATTGAACCGACACCACCGGCTACGGCTCCGACTATCGGTCCAAATAAGATGGCGGAGATAAAGACCCCGACCTCACCCAAGTTAAAATAGCCCGTTGTCGCGGGAACATAAACTTGGAATGCCATGGTCAATACAGCAACAAGGGCAGCCATCAATGCCGTTATCGAGATTAGCAGAGATTTCGGCATTTGAGGAAACAAAATCGAAGACGGTTGATTCTTCATCACTTTCACTTCTACTTGTTACAACCTTATTACTATTTATCAAAATTGCGAGAAGACACGTCCAATTGCTAGAGATGAATCGCGGACTTCAAATACACCGTTGCTGAAACTAGATGTATGCTCAAAACCTTCCGGTATCGTCTCTATCCCAATCAAACGCAACGAGAGCGAATCCGGAAAACCATCGATGGTTGTCGGTTCGTCTATAACTGGGCGCTGGAAACCAAGAAAACCGCTTATGAGACGGATGAAACGAACCTCAGTTGGTTCGATTTGAACACTCGCCTACCCGAACTGAAAAAGAAGAACCCTTTTTTAAAAGACGCGTACTCCCAATCCCTGCAACATGCGGTCAAACGTGTCATGCTTGCCTTCGAACATTTCTTTTGCCGCATCACAGAGGGTAAGGAACAGCAGGGCTATCCGAAATTTCAAAGGCGGAAGGCACGGCGTCAATCCTTTGAAGTGCCCCAATTTTTCACCATCGACTTTGCAACTCGACGTGTAAGGCTTCCCAAGATAGGGGCAGTTAAGACAGTCTTCCATCGACAATTTTCATCAAAACACTGTAATGGCTGTGGGAATCTCAATGAAGAGCTCACTTTATCAGACCGGACGTGGACCTGCCCTGCCTGTGGCTTATTACTGGACCGGGATGTCAACGCCGCTAAAAATATTAAGATGATGGGATTGAGATCCATCATGACACCGAGGGAACCTCGGGAAGAGCCTGTAAAGCTGTCAGCACTGGCTGAAGCGTCGAAGCAGGAAGCTCCGTCCTTAAAGACGGAGTAGTTCACCTATAGATTGGTCCACCATGCGAAATCTTTGATACTAGTACTTCTGATTTAAAGTCATCAGCTACTGAGCTTACCACTGAATCAACACTCATCACATCAACGAGTGCATGGAAAGCGTCACCAATCATATTTTGAGTGGCGCCCAAAGCACCGGCATCCATAGCTTTCTTTATTACTTCGGCTAGACGATCAGAGAGAAATCCAGCCTTTGTAGCAAATCCTCGGCATAATTTCATGAAGCGCACAGGATCTGGATCTATCAAGATTTGCCGTAAAACCTCTCGACCTTCGCAATTGACCACTTGTAGCGCTTCCTTGGAGAAAATAATATCTTTTTTCGATATCGGAGCAAAGCTTGCCGTGACTATTCGATGAGTGGGATTCATGGGGAGCCAATCAACTCGATCATAACCGGGTGCACCAGGTTCCAAAATTAGGATTGCGCCGCCACGAATGACCCCACTTACACTCCCTAATCCTGTGGCACAGCGAATTTCAGCGGTATGTGCGATTTGCCCAATCTGGTTCAGACTCATCTTCAAATCAAATGCTTTAGCTAAGGCCATAGCAGTACTAACAGCCCCAGCGGCACTTGCGCCATAGCCTGCACCAATCGGAACCTCAACTTTGTGGCTCACCGAAATCCGGCAAGGTGTTTTGATTTTGGGGAGAAGAAGTTTGAAAACTTCACGAGTAACATTTGCTTCGGGAGCGTTTTTGCCGTTAATGGTAACATCTATTTCGGTTTTCTTTGTAGAAGTGAGTTTTACCTCCGTAGTGACTCCTTTGTCGATAACAAAACCGCCACCTCTCGCACCAATGCGACAAGCGGCTTCTATGGATTGAGGAATTGGACTGGTAGTCACTGCTTGAAAGAAACTAGAAATTCCAGCTGGGCAAAATGCTGAAGCACTCATCATAGTGTTTTGAACACCTTGGCCATTCTCTATAAACTAAATGGCATGTTACAACTATTTTGCAGTGCAATATATGAATGGAATTTAAATTCTTTAAATATCGTATGCAAAATATTTATTTTCTTATCAAACATCAGGCGACTTGCTCCACCTGTTCAAAACGCGATTCCAGGCAGGCTAGATAATGAAGGCATGTGGATTTTCCCCAGGTCACATCACCGGTTTCTTTCAGATATGCGATGAGTCTGAAGACCCTCTTAAGAAGGGATCACGGGGAGCGGGCGTCTCAGTTGACAAGGGAGTGACTACAACTGTTGAAGTCGAACCTGCAAAAGACACGCGCATCCACATTGAAATGAATGGCAGCACTTCACACCCGGTCCCTGTTTCTGAGGCTGTGATAACTCGGATGCTTGAATTTGTATCAAGTAAAACCTTTGACATTCAGGTCAAACACGAGGTTGCATTACCAGTTGGTTGTGGTTTTGGAACGAGCGGTGCAGGTGCGCTCAGCCTATCGCTTGCACTGAACGAAGCTTTAGGTCTAGGTTTAAAATCCATTAAAGTTGCTCAAATTGCACATGTCGTAGAAGTTGAGTTACACACGGGTTTGGGAACGGTAATTGCTGAAACATATGGAGGTATCGAGATTCGAACCCATGAAGGGGCACCTGGTATTGGGCATATTGAGATTCTACCTTCGAGTAATGACTATATGGTGGTGTGTCTTCCTTTTGGTGCTCTCTCTACACCCCAGTATTTACAGAATGATGAAGCAAGGCAACGTATTAATGAACGGGGAGGAATGTTGACCGACGCTTTACAGGGTCACCCTACCGTGGGGAATTTCTTAGATTATTCCCGGCATTTTGCAGAATATATTGGAATTATCACGGAGCGTGTTCAAGCAGTATTACAAGCAACAGATTTGACGGGTATTACATGTAGTACCGCGATTTTTGGTGAAAACGTGTTTACACTTGTTCAGCCAGATCAGGTGAAAGAGATCGTCGCGATTTTTGAGGAACACAAAATACCTGAACATGATGTTTTGGTAATGAATGTGGATTGTGAAGGAGCGCGTATCCTAAATGAATGAACATAAAATTTCGGAGAAACATCCCCGAGCTACATCTCTTCGCATTCGAACGAAATTGGTCCGAGGGTTTGAGTCTGGAGTAACATCAAGTTTTGGATTGTTTGCTCACGGACGTGGTGAAGCCTTTGATTATCTGATAGGTGAAACAACAACTGAGAATGCCCGGGTGGCGATACGTGCTGCTGCTGCAAGTTTATTGTTGGCAAAGAATCCAGTGGTTTCAGTTAACGGCAATTTGGCAGCATTAGTGCCAAAGGAATTAGTGAAATTAGCACGAGTGTCAGGAGCGAAATTAGAAATTAACCTGTATCATCGGTCACGAGAGCGGGAGGAAGCTATTGCTCGAGTGCTGAGAGAGGCAGGGGCAAAGGAGATTTACGGAATTGATACGGCGTTTCAAGAAACTATTCCCGAAATATACAGTGATCGGCGAGTTGTGGATCATCGAGGATTATTCGTCGCTGATTTCGCATTTGTGCCACTTGAAGATGGTGATCGTACAGAAGGACTTGTGAAATTAGGAAAGGATGTTGTTACCGTTGACTTAAATCCCCTTTCGCGAACCGCTCAAATGGCAAAAATCACTATTGTGGACAACATTGTACGCACAATGCCATTACTAATCTCAGTTACCAAGGAGCTCAAAAAAGAACCTGAAACTACTTTAACGGAAATAGTGACAGCTTTTGACAATCAGGAAAATCTGTCCAAAGCGATACAACTGATTAATGAGCGGCTAGAAAACCTTGCAAAGCGGGAGAAGCTTGAATACATGCGAGGTAAAACGTAATGACGTTTAACCAAATTTTCATCTTGGGTGCAGGGGCTATCGGTTCAGTTTACGGAGCTTTTCTATCACAAAATACTCCAGTGATATTGGTAGGACGCCCCGCTCATATGGATGCAATAAAAGAAAAGGGACTTGTACTAATCAGCGATGGCGCGGGGACCTATGTGAAAAACATCACACCCATAACCTTGATTGACAAAATTCCTTCCAAAACGCTCCTTCTTGTCACGGTGAAAGCTGTTGATTTAGAGGAAGCATTGACCTCAATCGCCCCTCTTATCCAAGAAGATACCGTGTTACTTCTTTTACAAAATGGCCTCGGCATTGAAGAGATTACGCGTAAAGTGACAAATGGAAAGGGGACTGTAATCCGCGGAATTGTAGAAACGGGTGCAGAGATGGTTGAGCCTGGACGAGTCAAAGTGTGCTTGAATTCCACCATTTTCGATTCAGATAAAGACTCGAAGCAGGTTGCCAAGCTTTTTCAAACTAGTGGACTTGATGCTGTAATTTCTGATTCTTTTCAAACCGCCGTGTGGAGAAAAGTCACTATAAATTGCTATACTAATCCTTTGAGTGCCATTTTACACGTTCCAACTGCAACTCTTGTTTCTCCCCATTTATCAGAAATTCAACTCTGTGTTGTAGAGGAATGTATTGCCGTTGGAGCTGCTGAGGGCGTGAAAATTGATTTGAATCTGATTCAATTGATGAATCAGAATCTCCCGCGGTATACAAATCAAACCTCTATGTTGCAGGACATAGAGCGAGGTAGAAAAACTGAGATTGACTTCCTTAACGGAAAGATTGTCGAGCTGGGGAAAAAACACAATATCCAAACTCCAGTAAATGAGTGTATTGCACAATTGGTGCGTTTCAAGGAGAGTGCTTAGACGTGAATGTGAATGAAATTCGAGAGTTAAAAGGGAAACGAAAAATTACGATGTTGACAGCCTACGATTATCAAATAGCAAGAATCTTGGAAGATGCAGAAATTGATTTGATTTTAGTAGGAGACAGTTTAGGGATGGTTTTCCAAGGGAATCCCGATACGAAGAAAGTTACAATGGCTGCAATGGAGTATCATACGCGTGCAGTGGCTCAAGGTGCGAAAAATTCCCTAATTGTTTCTGATATGCCAATTCATAGTTATGACACTCCTCAAGAAGCCTTAGCTAATGCCCAACAGTTGCTTCAAGCAGGAGCTCATGCTGTAAAAATTGAGGGAAATCAGCCAGAAGTTATCACCGTTCTTTTGAAGAATAACATCCCGGTTATGGGGCACGTAGGGCTCCTTCCACAATTCGCTGAAAAATATAAGGTTCAGGGAAAAACCCCCAAACAGGCTGACCAGATATGGCGTGATGCGCTCAATCTTGAGAAAATAGGGGTGTTTTCTATGGTTTTAGAATGCATTCCAGAATGGCTTGCTCGTAAAATCACACATGATGTGAAGATTCCCACAATTGGAATTGGGGCAGGAAAACATTGTGATGGTCAAGTTTTAGTGATCACTGAAGTTCTGGGATTGGTTGGTAATCAAAATTTACCTAAATTTGTAAAGCGGTTTGCGAATCTCGATAAAACTATTCGCGATGCAATTATAGAGTTCATGGACGAAGTTAGAACAGGAAAATACCCTGATAAACAACATACCTATCATTAGGATGAGATTACAATGCGAAAAGCAACGCACCCATCAAGGGATATAATCGAGTCTCAAGGAGTTGAACTCCGTGGTAAATTCATAGTACACTGTATCACAGGAAGTGTTGCCGCGGTTCAAAGCCCAGAGATTGCCCGTTTGCTAATGCGTCATGGAGCGGAAGTTGTCGCCGTATTCTCCGAAGCGGCACATATCATTATTCATCCCTATCTTATGGAGTGGGCGACAGGGAATTCGGTCATCACGGAATTAACTGGTGCAATTGAACATGTGGCGTTAGCTGGTGAGCACGAAGAAAAAGCGGATCTCATCCTTGTAGCACCAGCTACGGCGAATACCATCTCGAAGATTGCTATGGGTGTTGATGATACACCCGTTACCTCCACTGTTACAACCGCATTTGGTACGGGTATTCCAATTATGATTGTACCAGCGATGCATGCCTCCATGTATAATCATCCGATTGTCCGAGAGAACATCAAGAAACTTGAAGACTTGGGCGTAGTGTTCATTGGTCCACGACTAGAGGAAGGAAAAGCGAAAATTGCTACTACAAAAGAGGTTGTCAGTGCTATCATCCAGAAAATCGGAGCTAAACACGATTTGGATAAGAAACAGTTCCTGATTACTGCGGGCCCAACTATTGAATATATTGACCCGGTTCGTATTGTGACAAGTAAGAGTTCAGGTCGAATGGGTGTCGAGTTAGCAAAAGCGGCATATGCAAGGGGAGCTAAAGTTACTTTGGTTTATGGAAGAGGCTCCGTCCCTCCACCAGAGGGTGTGAAAGTCATTCCTGTTGAAACGACTCAGGAAATGGTTGATGCCGTTGTTGCAGAGCTAGAAACCACAAAATTTGATGTAGCAATTGCTGCTGCAGCAGTAGCAGATTGGACACCGAAACAACCTCGAAAAGAAAAAGTTCCCACAGAAAAAACCGCTACCCTATCAATAACCTTTCAACCTACTCCCAAAGTTGTTGATTCCATTAAAAAGAAACAGAAAACACCATTTCTCGTTCTCTTCAAAGCCGAACATCAGGTTTCTGATGATGAATTAATTACACGGGCATACGCACGATTGAAGACTGCGAAAGCAGATTTGATTTTAGCAAATGATGTGGGTCGAAAGGGTGTGGGTTTCGACACCGAGACGAATGAATTATTTGCAATTGATGAAGCGAAGGAAATTATTCATATTCCAAAAACGTCAAAGAAAAAAATCGCCCACCTAATATTAGATATCATTTTGAAACGCATTGGGAAGAAGTAATCTAATTATTACTTCACAGATTTGGATAGTGCATTCCAGAGTGCGTCTTCCTTGGGTTTTGGCAGGGGATGGATAGATCCATCGGGTTCAATGATATTTCGAATTTTCGGATCTCTTACTAAGCGCCCAATGGTAGTAGCAGAGATTCCTGCCTTTTGCAGGACGTCTATGACACTATTCGCCTTAGTACGATCAACAGCGATTATCATTGCTCCACTTGCAATCAAATTTAGAGGGTCAATCTCAAGCGCTTGGCAGATATGGCGGGTTTCTTCATGAACCATCAGTGCGCCACGATCGACTATGAAGCCAACTCCTGAGGCATCAGCCATTTCATGAATCCCATTTGCAACCCCACCTTCAGTGGGATCATGCATGGCAGTAACTGCTCCAGTTTTCATAGCTTCCATTGCCTCAGGAACAACACTTAGTTGATTGATGAACAGTTGCGCTCGTTCAATCACATTCTCAGCTAGCTTTTGGCGGAGGTCATTAGCACGTTCAGACGCGAGAATTGCAGTTCCTTCTATAGCTACGCCTTTGGTGAGAATCAAGGAATTATCAGGTTGAGCATTTGATGAGGTCACATACTCCTCATCTTCAGCAATACCAAGCATAAATCCGATAATTATGGGACGCCCTAAACCAGGCGTTACCTCAGTATGTCCACCGATAATTGCCACATTAAGCGTCTTTGCAGTTGTATGCATTGAGGCCATGATATCTTCGAGCATCTGTGTGTTAGCGTTTTCAGGAAGTAGGATTGTAGCCAAGAACCAGCGAGGGCGTATACCAAACGTGGCTACATCATTAGCACAGATATGGATAACATATGATCCAATTTTGTGAACAGTCCCAGTAATGGGATCAGTAGTCGCTACTGCTACTTGTCGACCTATGCGAATTAAGGCTGCATCCCTGCCTATTCCTGGACCATGAATTATATCTGAATCTCCAGAGCCAAGATATGGAAAGACATGCTTTTCAAGTGTTTCTGGAGGGACTTTTCCTGAACGAAGAATTGGCAATTTAAGGACACCACTCAAGCATTCTGCAGGAAAATGTGTTTAAATGTGTGTTGCCAGGAAAACTTTCAGGGGAAATCGGAAATTAGACAAGCCACAAGGATTAGTTATTAGGGTGATACAACAAGACTTAATGTGAGAAGAGAATTTCTCTCAAGTTACCGGAATTTGGTTGACAACCGATGAGTCGGGAAAGTCGAGCAGGGTATATTGTTTGTTGTTGTATAACCTTCATTTTCGGCATTTTTCTCTTTTTTATTTCACCGATAATTGGCATATTTGCTCTAATCATCATGTGTCTTGGAATTGCTATAGTCTATGTATACCAAACGCAAGACTCTGATGAACCTTCACCTCCTCCGTCTCTTTCTTCGCCCCTTCCGGACACAGCCTTGGAGGCAGCTGAAACCGAAGAACCGAGAAGTATAGAAGCAGTTCAAGCTAGACTCCTAGATACTGAAGTAGAGGAAGCTAGACCAGAAATTCCTCCTACTCTAAAGGAGCCCGAAGAAATACAGAAACCCAAAAGAGAAGTTCCTTCAGAAAAGCTCCAAGAGAGAATTGATGAACTTGAAAAGCGCGTTCAGATGCTAAAGAGTCAACTAGCTGAGGCATCCGTAAGTGACTCCGAGATAACTGATCTTACTTTAGATTCACCGGCTCCTGTGGTGGAAGAACAAGTCGATGAAGATGAAGACTTGTCCGAACTTGCAGTCCGTCAGCTTCTTGAAGCGTTGGATGAAAAGCTTGCGAAACGCGCAATCTCAAAGCAGTTATACAACCGGTTGCGCAACAAGTATTTAGCCAGGTTGGAAAAAAAGGAAAGAAGACGTTTACCTTCTTCAATGCGGGGAAAAAAAGAGTCAGTCACAGGTGACTAATAGAGCATGCCTAGTAAGCGCTCATCAGCAATCATTGGAATATTTGTCATCTTTGCAGTCCTCTTAATCGTCGACGCCTTCGTAATTACAGGTCTTCTCGAAAGTTTGTTTCCGGGCTTAAATAGCCTCTTAAACATTGTAATTCTAGCCTGGATTCCCGTTTTGGCTGCTAGTTTATTGTTGGACCGACGTAGTCAACCAACTGTGACTGAAGAGCCGCGACGCCCACTCCCGAGAGGTGCTCGTTCTGCGTCAGGTGAGCGCGTGACCAGAAAACGTGCTCAACCAAGAATTCGGCGAGATAAACGTGCCGCGGAATTGGAAACCATCGTGGTTGAACCAGGTGCGATTAGTAACTCCCCTGCGGGTGTAAATTCAGTAAATAGTTCCAGTTCGAGTATCCAACAAGATTCACCGTCAAGTTCAAGGTTCCTTCGGGCTCGCCGAACCAGAGCAGAAGAGACAGCGGAAACGGATGAACACGTCAAAGAACAACTTGACGCCATTGAAGAGGAAATGGCAAAGCTTGAGGAACAACTTGAACAAAATGGCTTATCCACTTCACCCAATTCTAATTCGACACCACCTCCTGAAATGGACCAACCCAGCACAAACTCCGAAACTTCTCAGATAACGACGAATAACAATGAGATGTCCAGTGATGAGGTGTCATCAGAACGGCAAGCTATTGACGAATTGCTAAACCGATTAGAGCAACGTATGCGAGCAGGTGGTGTAGATGAAGCCACCTACCAACGACTGCGAGAAAAATATCTTAAACGCCGAGCTGAATTCAGCTAGAGCTCTTCTGAGAAAACGCTTGCCACGCATTTTTACGATCGATATTTGATTACCATCGAGATGACACTTTCAGCTGCAACTTTAGCTCTATCTGTTGTCTGTCCTAATAGTTGGATGACATCATGCAAGAGCACAAAGGTTGAACATTCCATTTCAAGGTCGACAAGCAGCTCAAGCGTTTCAAATTCCACATCACGGTTCTTTTCTCGAATAGAATACACAGAATGCCCTTTCGATAGGGCACCATCAAAATCCTTACCCATCAGTTCAATACTTTCAACTAGCGCTTCTGTAGCCTCAACAGAAAGGCGGGCCATTTCACTGAGTTTTTCCTTAACATCTAGCTCAATTGGTTCAGCAATAATACGGAGTTTACGAACAATAATTTCGCAACGATCCGCTATACCGTCTACTGAAGCGATTAAATCGAATCGATCACTACTAGTCACAGGAAGAAATGCACCACGAAAGAGTTCTTCGTCAACTTTTTCTTCAAGTTCATCAGCTTGCCTCTCAAGTTTTAACACATTCTCACCGAGTTCTTCTTCTTTCTCAACCACCCGTTTGTCAGGTTTTTTCTTGCGAACAACACTGATATAGTCATAAAGCGCTTGGACCGTTTTTAGTACGATTTGTGCATGCTGAAGAATCAGATCCTGAATGACTCCTTCACGTTTTCGACGCCACACGTTTCTTGCCACCAGTGAGCGAATAGTCAACACCTTAACTTGAATTTGTCCTTCTTAAAGGTTTGACTTGTGTGCAGAAATTATCGCTCAGAATTTGGTGCGACGATACTTCATCAGCGGGAACTTTTGGCGAACTGATTCCACATCAGCTAGATTTATTTTTACATCAATTAGCTGAGGCGAATCATCAGCTTGAGAAAGGGTAGTACCCTCAGGGTCGATGATGGCACTCCGTCCACCAAAGAGGGTTTTGCCATCACTCCCGGTTCGGTTACAACCCACCACAAATACTTGATTTTCAATCGCTCTAGCCCGTAATAGAGTTGCCCATACTGCTATCCGTTCTGCAGGAAACTCCGCAGGACAAAATATGATTTGCGATCCATTAATTGTCAACTCACGAGCTATCTCAGGAAACCTGAGGTCAAAACAAATCATCAACCCAAATATTCCTAGACTAGTTTTGAATATTGGAGCTCTTGTTCCAGCCGTTAGGTAACGAGGTTCTTCGAAGGGGGGAAATAGATGAACTTTGTCATAATACCCAAGTAATTTCCCATCTTTTCCTATCAAATGGCAGGTGTTGTAGATATCTTGATTGCGGCGTTCAAGGATACTACCCGCGACAATGAATATCCGAAACCGACCCGCCAAGTCACGAAGAAGTTCAATGGAATGGCCATTGGATGGTTCAGCAAGGACATTTGCCTGATCCAAACAATAACCTGTTGTAAAGAGCTCTGGAAAAACAATAAGATCAACTTTGCGACTCGCTGCCTCCTTCATAATCTCCGCTGCATGCTCCAAGTTTTGTTTCTTATTTCCCAATGCAACATCCATTTGAGCGCACGCAATTCGAAACTCCATTGCAAACTAGCTTTTTGCATACATCCTCAAAAATGCTGGTACTAACCTTCATCTAAGCAAAGACTTTATTTTCATGAATTGATTATGACGCACAGTTGATTGCTTTGACTGACTTAGACTTCAAACCCGCAGTTCTCATGAAAATCAAAGATCTTAACAATCTTGTTCGCCTCGTTCATTTTTGGGCTGTTAGAGAACGTACCGCCACAATTCTCCACTTCAAACGTGGAAATAAACACATCATGGGTACATTTACTTCAATTCCTGGTTACTGGGAACTGGAAGGTTTGCCATTATTTCTGTATGTAGAACTCGACAAGGGACCTAAGGGCCCTTTTATCAAATACAAGTCTGATCCTGAGGAAGTGTGGGATTATGCTTCGGGCACATTTGACCGGAAGTGGCTTTACATTCCCCTAATTGAATTATCAAAAGTCCCCGCATTTCTCCGCAATGTGTAATCGATTAACTTTCAGCTGTAGTCTCTTCAGTTTCTTCAGTTGCAGTTTCAGCTTCTTCAGTAGCTAGTTCTTCCAAGCGGTCGGTCTCTTCAGCAATCAGTTCGTCTTTCTCGATGAGTTCATCGGGTGCTGCGAAGAAGCTGATTGTGAAAGCAATGATGAATATCAGGCTTGATCCGATAATTAGAACTGGTCGAATTACACTTCCTGGTACAATGAATAAGGTAGACAGGATTTCGACAACAAGAAATGCAGAGGCAAAAAGGATACCGATGATTGATAACCGCAAGGGGCCTCCGATTCGTAGGATGAACCGAACAAGGTAAACTATGGCAATGATACCTAAACATATGTAGTTGATGTAGGAGATATTTCCTAAATTGCCTGCAAATCCGATGGGATCAGGTGCAGCAAAGGTGAATCCCCATATGTTATAGAAAAAGGGGAAAGGATTGAGAAGAATCCATTGGGCAATAATTATGATGAGTTGTCCAAACCAAATATACCACATTTTCTTGCTGTCGCTGTATGTGACCTTCCCTTTGTCGTCTAATGTGCCGTAAGAGAGTGCGAGGAGTGCACCTAATGACAGGGCGTTGACAATACAAAGTGATGTGAAGTATAATGGATCGAAGAAGAAAATCCACCCAGCTAGCATAGCGCCAACAACAGCGAGAATGTATTGAAACCAGATTATTGTTAAATAGACAGGAACAGCAGCTAAGAGGATGAAAAGAATCAGAGTATAGCCCATTCGCATGCCTGGACTTTTCTGCCATATGTTTTCGGACCGATGAACAAGGCGATAGGCTAATACGAGGGCAGCAAAAATTCCGAGTGGAGGAGAGATGAATGGGAAGATGAAAAAGCCGAGGATTATCAGAGTATTGAACCCGTAAAGCATTTGCCATCTGAGAGGAATGAGGTTCCCCTTTTGGTTCATGATTTCTGTGGCATTAATAGTTCGTTCCCGGAAAATGAGGACGAAGAGGATCCATGGGAATGCGAAGGCTACTGGAAGGAGAAAATATCGAAGCGCACTGGCAAGAGGAGGCGGAGGAATCTCGGGAAAGACAAGGTGGAGATTTGAAAAGGCAAATACAAGTACAACAAAGTAGGCAATCATGCCGATGGCAACAAGAATGGGGAGAAGAATACTAGATCTTCGGGTCTGATAAGAGATATATGACATGGCTGCTCGCTAGCGTTAAGGAGAATTCACCGATTTTAACTTGCTGCCTCCCGCAGGCTTTTTGTTCGAAAGAGGAGAAATGCTTAAATGGTGCACGCGGCTTAGTCGCCCCATATACTTTATCACCATAAACTATTACATGTAGGCGGTTATCATGGGACCCATTAAAGTCGCTATCGCAGGGCTTGGAAATTGTGCATCAAGCCTTGTTCAAGGCATCTACTATTACAAAGGCGTTACAGGAAAAGAGGAGCGAGTTACAGGACTCATGCACCCTTCCTTTGGCGAGTATCTGCCTAGAGACATAGAGTTTGTAGGAGCCTTCGAAGTTAATGCTGGCAAAATTGGAAAAGACATCAGTGAGGCAATTTTCGTACATCCTAACGTAGTTATCAAATTTGCCGAGGTTCCCAAGTTAGGAGTTGAAGTGTTACCAGCCCCCATTTTAGATGGCGTTGCCGATCACATGAAAGGCTCCTTTGATGTATATGATGCGAAGGAGATGAAGCCAGTTGACGTTGCAGAAGAGCTGCGAAAGGCGGGCGCAGAAATCCTGATCAATTTTCTTCCTGTCGGAAGTGCTGAAGCATCCCGCTATTATGCCCAAGCGGCTCTCGATGCTGGTTGCGGATTTATTAATTGCATTCCTGAGTTCATTGTATCAGATAGTGGTTGGCAGGAGAAATTCCGCAAAGCAGGTCTTCCAATGGCGGGAGACGACATCAAAAGCCAGGTTGGCGCTACAATTCTGCATCGAGTGATTGCCCAGCTTCTTTCCGATCGTGGTGTGGAAATTGATGAAACCTATCAGCTCAATATCGGTGGAAATACTGATTTCGAGAATATGCTTGCTGAGCATCGTTTGAAAAGTAAGCGTATCAGCAAGACAGAAGCAGTAACCAGCATTCTTGATTATCCTGTTCCCACTCGAATTGGACCCAGCGACTACGTTCCTTTCCTTGATGATACAAAGATTTGCTACATCCACGCCCAAGGAAAGAAATGGGGTGGGATGCCAATTAGTGTAGCATTGAAGCTATCAGTAGAAGACTCACCGAACAGCGCGGGAGTAGTTGCGGACGTCATTCGGGCGACTAAGATCGCCTTGGACCGAGGAGTGAGCGGTCCGCTCCTTAGCATCTCAGCCTACTCATTTAAACACCCTCCAGAACAGATCGAAGATTCTATTGCAAAAAGGTATGTTGAAGAATTCATTCAAGGAGAACGCGAGCGTTAAACGAAGTAATCAAATTGGAATATATCTTAATCTATTAACAAAACTATCATTCACCTTGAATGCCCTCTCTCTCCCGTTATATTTTCTAAAACCTAATAATCAGTGTGGTTCCTGAAGAATCGACAAATATAATCTTGAAACCAATCAATATTTGGCGCCCCATAATTGGTCACACACACATATCTTCAAAAGCAGTTCTTCATGAAATAATTGACCAGGAATATTTTGGTCTTCGGCGCATTCAAAATTTTAGTAAGCTAATTCGTGATGCTGAAAGTCATGTTGAACTTTTCAACCAGCTTCGTAATAGAACATTCCTAAATTATGATGAGCTCAGACAGTTTGCAAGAAAATATAATTTATCACGAAATAAGATCCAGGGTTTCATTAAGGGCGGGCGCAAACCTCGTCTTTATTTTCTTATAGAGAAAGGATTTTCCAAGACAGAAGGCAAAAAATGCTTTGAAAAATTACGCGTTTCAATTAATTATCTTAACTCAACCCAGAAAGTTCTTTCACTTATTACACCAAGTTAACAAATATTTTCAGGTTTTAAATAAGCTAAGCGAGGGAGGAAGTTATTCTCAGATAGCAAAAGGGGTTCAAATGCGTGAAAGTCAAATTTGGAACTGGATAAACAAAGGTATTAGGCCAGATCTTGTTAATCTTGCTTCTAAAATACCGAAGCGTGTGTTGAAACCCGGAAACAAATGGCTTCCAATTAAAATGAGAAATGGGTACCCCTATTACCCAGTTGGTTTCACTGAAGTTCCATTAAAACCAAGAAAATGGGTTCAAATTCGTGAAGTTGTAGATTCATTAAAAACCGAACATAATATGAAAGTAGAAACCTTTTTTGAAGATATCGAAAAAAATGAGGCATTCGCTTATGTGTTAGGTATTATGACTAGCGATGCTGTGAAGAACGGAAGAGGGACTTCGATGAGATTAGATCTCCGTCTTTCAAAATCTTATGACTGGAGTAAGGAAATTGGAGATTATACTTGTAATTGTCTTAAAAAATTGGGAATATCAGCAAACGAACTTGAACCTAAGAAAAAGAGATCGTACCACCACTGGATCTCCGAAAAGAGCCCGATAATTACATGGATGCTTCGTTGTTGTCTGGGAATAAAACGGAACGAAGTAACAACTTACAATCAGATTCGTGCTGAATGGCTTCTCAAGGCACCTCACGAGATAAAAGTAAAAGTTCTACAAGGATTAAGTGATGGAGACGGGTGGGCAAGCGTTAGTAATCACGCTATTGGCATTACTTGTGGCGTAAGCAAATCATTTGTGTCAAAATTACTTTTAACTTGTAAAATTAGGGCATTTGAAGCAGGTAGGAATATCCAGATAAAAAAGCCTGATAGCGTTGAGCAGGCGGTTAATTTGCCGTTCTTTCTAAATGCTTCGGGACGCCAAAAGGCAGCTAAAAAAGTTGGCAAAATGGCAAGGGCGAGACAATCAAGAGGAAATGCAGAGATGCCTTCTGAGATCTATGAACGAATATTAGAACTTCGAAGGAAGGGCATCTCTTATGGCAGAATCGCAGAAGCGATTTTTGATGAAACTGGTTATTCCTATTCTAGTGCTGGTATTTTTTATGTCTTGAAGAGAGCCTAAAAAGGATGAGGATAACATCCCTAAATTACGAGTTGAAGAGTTCATCCAAGGGACGCGTGAACGCTGATACTTGAGTAAGGGGAGTTAATCTTCAGGCGTTCGAAGCATAGTGAGGGGGGAGCCTGAAATCCAGAGTTCCCGTTTAAGTAGGTCGCGAATAGCCACACGTATTGCTTCACTGCGCGTTGGATAGGTTCCTCGATCAACCAGCGTATCGAGCCCTTTGACATAGGCCTTGGGGAGTTTGACTGACACCAAATGCAAGCGTATTACCCGGGACATACCCTGACATATATCAGGATATTATTAAAACGCTTTCTCCTCA
>JAEOSK010000029.1 GCA_016840405.1 Candidatus Hermodarchaeum yapensis | reverse complement strand
CCATGATTTACAATATGCTCTGGGTGAATGCCTCTGTGTGGGAATTTCAACAATATATGCAGCCCCCATTGGATGCTGCTGGACAATCACGTCTACCAGTTCAACCGACTCTTGAACCCGCAAGAACAATTTTCAGTGTCTTTCCACCCGTGTATTTCTCTCAGACACAGCTAATGAAAGTTTATCAGTGCAACTACACGTGGCTTGATAGTAGCATGGAATTGGGGGGTGCAAGTGCCTATGCTATCAACAATGACACGACCTTTTTCGGCTCTGAAGATATGAGCGAGGTGATTGTCGAAGTCACTAATACTGGACTTCACCCCTTAACCCTCGACGAGGCGACCATCAGGTATTGGGAAGCTGAATCAGGAACCTACCAGACGTTCAATGTCACTGATATTGCGACTCGAGGGATTACAACAACATCTGGTAACTTAACGGTTGCACCCGGTGAAACGGTCATGCTCTCCATTCGCGTTCCTGTGTACTTCACCATTGGAACCGACATCGAGTTTAATCTATTTGCCGACGGCTATACTCCACCTTTGAATGCTAGTGTAAGTATTCCTGTTCGGTCACCCCCCGATTATGAGTTGACCGCTCTCACTTCAAATGCCTATGCATATGATAACGGAACGATTTACGTTGAAGTCGAAAACACGGGAATAGGTTATGTTACGATTGACTCAATTGCCAGAGCTACAGATTCTGAAGGAACGGTGGATATCTACCTAAGAGGAGAGGAGTTGACCCAAGGTCGACTTCTTTTCACTGGTGAGAAACTCGGTATTTGGATTGACGGAGCAGAATACGAGTTACTTATGGATTCAGGGGATACCATCGAGGTAACACTGTATTATGCAAGCCTACTAGCAGATTACGAAGGACTGAACGTCACAATTCCAATCGTCGTCCAAGAAACGCCACCAGCACCAATCGCTCCCACTGAAACTAATCATATCATACCAAATGGAGTACAGCTCCCCAGTCAAGAAATAATTGAATATAACTACGAACTTTCTTTGCTCTTCTTGGAATCATTCGAAGAAAGTAGGTTCTTTTTCATTTTTCGCCGATATGAGCCGTAGCGATCCTCAATCGAAAAGCGAGCAGGATGGGCGTTTTTTACTGAGCCCTTGCAGGTCGGGCATTGTTCTTGATTAAGTGTGTAAGTGTTGCACTGACTGCATTTCTTTAGAAGTTTGGTCATTACAGCTGTGCACACCCTTCCAGTGATTATGTACGTGCTTCTACTTGACCTTCTCCGCCCGATTCTTTAATTGTTTTTAGACTGGCTTGAAGGGCTTGTTCTAAAATTTGTTCGGCCTGTTTGTAATCTTTCCCACTTACGCGAATTCGATACCGAGGAGCGCCTTCAAGAAAAACTTCGCCTCCTGAAGGGATAACGAGTTCTTGTGCAGCCAGAAGGGCTTTTCGAACGCCTTCAACGCCCTCAGGACCACGGCAGGTGAGTTCAATGGTTGATTCAACGCTGACCTCGCGAACAATAACATGTGCTTGTGCCAGTTCGAATAGTATGTCAGCCCATTTCTTGGGTATGCCAAGGTCGGTTAGCACTTTGGATCCTTTTTCTTTTGTTTCTTCCAAGGCTTCAAGCAGGTCCGAAAAATGTTGTTCCATTAGCTGCCCTGCAATCTGGTAGGCTTCTTCGGGGGTCTTTTTCATTTTTTCAGCGGCAAGAGCTAGGAGTTTACTGCCGCGTTGTGCCCGTTTCCATTCTTGGATTTTCATGCGTCCTTGTTCTTTAGTTACCCGTCGCAATGAAGTGTCCACTTGGTGACGTTCTGGATCAACGCGAAGGACCTTGATCACGATTTTTTGATTCTCTCGAACGAAGTTGCGAATATTGCGTACCCAAGTTGATGCGATTTCTGAAATATGGATAAAGCATTCTTGATTGTTGAATTCATCCATTTCGGAGTAGGCACCATGGGATGTTATCCGCTTAACTGTAGCAACGACTAAGTCGCCTACTTCTGGAAGTTTTCGTTTAGATGCTGGGTTTGGGGAGTCCTTTGCCATGGAAATCACCTTGGAAGGTGGGATAGGGCTGAATGGAGGAATTAGCTTAGCTCTTGGAGGACTTCTCCAATGATGTGAGCTTTACCACCTCTGGGTTCGGTGAGGGGTTTGCCACACACATCGCAGATGACTTTTCGTGTTGCCCATCCAAACACTGTCTGTTCGTGTTCACATTCTTTGCATTTCACGAGAAGAAATCGGGATTTTGGTTCAGGGATAGTTTTCTTTTTTGCCACGACATCTCCACTCCAAGTTAGGTTAATTCTAATTTCTTCAGTCGAATGCCTTCACGAACAGTGACATGCCCGCATTCTGAGCATTTTAGGCGCAAAGATTGTTTCTTTGTAACCTTTGAGAATCTTTTTTGGATGGGTTTTGGTTGTGAGCCATATCCTGCTTCTTTTCGGTTATACCGACGTCGTCCAGCGGAAAGTACGCGCTCACGACCCTTCTTGTATAAACTAGCGGCATGTTCTCTGTGCGTTTTACATCGCGCACAGTATGTCTTAATGGTCTTCGGAACTTTCATGGTGGATTTCTCCTAGGGAAACAGGTTCAGCTTGATTTTTTCGGATTATGAGCCGAGCGTTTTCAGTAGGAAGCGTCGCTAGGTCATCGGCTCTGAATGGTCCATAGGTTTTTAAATCTACTCCAACAAGCTGAGGATGATCTTCGAGAAAACGTACAAGTTGTAGTTGGGACGAGGATTCTGACTGCAATGGCGTGAAAAGTTCATCTGCAGGCATCAGGACGGAATTGAGGTTCCGAGATACTTGATCAACAAAACGACGTTCATTACGGGTTAGTAGATCATAATCCACTGCTTGATTGACAAGTAATGTCAAGATTTTCTGAATACGCATCTGAAGGAGACTTTTCATCATAAACTGGAGATTGGCCAACTCGGTTTCGACTAATTGCCGTTGCAAGTCCGTAATGGCCTCTGAACTTTTTTGCTCGAGAACCTGTTCCACGTATTCGCGTACATTTTGGAGGAAAGAGTCCCGTAAGGAAAGAAGCTCGGGTGTGTCACGTTCAGCTTTCCATCTTTCCAGGAGAGCATTATACACAGTGTTTTTCCTCCAATATCAGGTGATCTCAGCTACTCCCTTACACAGAAGTAACATGGCTGCGGAGAGGGGAAGCTCCTTTTTAATTTCGCGCATTGGTGGATAATGGACACTGCCCAGAGTGAAAGCTGGTGAATCCTTTATGGAGACTGTTATCGTTCCCTGAAAGGTTTGTGCATGTCGAAAAGGGTCAAAATCCGCTAGTGCAGAGAGCTCCACCTTTTTAACGATAAATCCGGTTTTCCCATGGAGCGAGCCAGGAAGCCGAATAAGTCGGTGAATATCGGTTGTAACGGGTTCATCGACAATGGCACTTGTCGATTCTAAGACATATTGGGCAATGGTACTCCACGTTTTTCTCCCCACACCTTTAGGCGTGATATACCGAGCTGGTTCTTCCATGAGATGTTCGCTAATTGTTTTTGCTTCCTCTTGGAGAATGCGTGCCTGATTGGCACGAAGCCCAGGAATTTTCTGTAATTGCGATGGGTTCTGAAATAGGAAACGAATGCCCTGTGCGATTTTCCGTTCCCATCCAGGCGAGTGGGGATCTGGCCCTTTAGGTACACCATAGGCATTATCAACAAAGCCATGAGACCGAAAATCAATACCAGTACCAGAAATGTAGTCAACAATTTCGCGTCGAGCTTGAGAGCCAAGGCTCAAAATCTCGGATGTGTAACTATGAACATGATACCCGCGGTGCCCAGAGAAGACTATCATAATCTCTGACCGTGATATTCCAAAGTCGGGCACAAGGAAGTTTTCGATGATTTTGATGGCTTCTTCTTTCGACTTGGCCAAACATTCATCGCACATCCATTTTAGTTCATCAAGTCGCGAGGCATTGCATTTGGGGCATAAATCAGGTCGCCGTCCGTGGTCACGATGACCGCATTCAAGACACCACCAGATATCATGCTGTTTCTGGCATGGTAAATCAAAGTGATCTGCGTCAATATCAAAAACCAAATCCGTTCCACGCCATTCTTTGAGGGGCATTTGGGGGGCATCGGGCTTTTCGTAGTATGCAGCTGAATGAAATGTATGAGCGGGACCTTCTCTCCCCATGAATTGAATGAGTTCTTCCAAGTTGGCGAAACTGGTGTGTCGAAGTGCACCTTCACGTGAAAACCAGAAGAACGCGAATTCCCGGTTTTCGAATTGGGAAGGGGGCAAAATGGCGTTTCCATGATCGCGATAGTAATTTGAGAATTGTTTTACTAGGAAGTTTAGCGTTTTGATAGCCATTTCCTCCTTCGACGATAATAGGCGAGGGGGTGCCTACGGGATTCCGCTTTATCTGGATCGACACACAGGCGTACTGAAATCATGTAGGCACAACTTGGCGGAGTGTACTCCGTGCTTCCGCGTTTGCCAGCAATATGCTCGATTTGGTATCGGGCAAGATCTTCTCGAAAATCTGGAGCTCTCATGAAGAGTTCAAGAACCGAGTCAACATCCATACCTACATTTAATAAAAACGCGGTAATGGCAAAACGGGCTATATGCGATAACGGTTTACCCTCATTCATATCCGCAAGAAGGGCTTGCATGCAGGGTGGAAAAGCTTCCGTGACAATTTCTCCTTGGATTTCTTGGCGCATTCGATCTGTTTGCTTTCGAACCGTTTCATCAATATCTTCGTATACTTTCTGAATATTGGGAGGGAAATTCGCAGGAACCTTTTTGATATCGCGAATTAGCATCTTTTCCACGGCAGCCCGGATAACACGCACGGTTTCACTCTTTCTTAGTAGAACATACCCCTTGTCAAGCCGTTTGTTGACAAGTTTCCATTCACGTTCATGAAACCCCGCTGTGGCATCAAGATAGTTGGAAAAATGTAACCTATGAGAAAAAACTCGACTTGCCACACGTCCAGCTGAACTGATTTGCCAATTAAATTCTTGCTTGGCAAATTGAGGAAGCTTAGTCTCCGATTCTTTGAGAAGGAAGCCTTCAGCTCGTTTTGCTTCAGCCGTTGCCCAGCGTCTGCGCAAAAACATGCTTCCAATTCCATCGACCAGAGCTTTGGCGACAAAAAAACTGGTTAGTTCTATGTACTCATCATCGCTTTGCATTTCTCTTGTCTGGGTTCTTCGAGAGTCAAGTGCCTGTGTTAATCTGTCATGAGCTCTTTGAACAACACGTGGGTTGTTATCGACTTCTCCAAGGGTGACATCGAGGTTTTTTAGCAGAGACCGAGCCATCACTGACCAAGGGTATTTGGCTGCTTCGTGTATGGAGATATCCTCGTGCATTTTCTCTGCCTATGGATGGGAGTTAGTAGGGGATGGGAGCTAGAAATCATCTTCGACCCGTGGAGCCAGAAAGTAGGTTATATGACCGCCACTGCTCACTGCGAAGAGAAGTTTAATGGGAGTGCCTTTGCCGAATTCCATTTGAACGGTATCAGAAGCGGCAACAGCTTTCATCATGTCGTTTAGATACTCTAAGGCGTAAAGTGATTTAGCTGGCTGTTTGACGGAATATTCTAAGAGGGCTTCCTCATCTTTCCCAATGCTCACTTCAAGATTCCCGGTGTCTCCGCGAGCAGAAATCGTAAGGGTTTCTGGAGCTGCATCAATTGCTATGAAGTCACTTATGATATCGGCATCTTGGATGATTTCTTTCAATGTGTCTGCGGTGATTTTGATGTTGACATCAAAATCTACATTGAGTGTTGGCGGGCGATCGGCGCCTAAATCGATGAGAGAGATTTTGAAACTGCGCCGTGTACGTCCTTCAAGAGTGATTTGTAATTGATTTTTCTCACGATCAAGCCCTAGAGTTAGACTATTTCCTGCTCCTGCGCGTTTGACGATTTTCTCCATTTCATCAAGATTCACGCCAAGTTGGCCTTCTTCATCACATTCAAAATGACTGAAAGCACCTTTAGGTAATTCAAAATCGACCATGGCGATTCGTGAGGGATCCATCGCGCGAAGTGTCATACCTTTGGCTGAAATTTCAAAATTCGCTTCATCAACTAATGCGGAAATAGCACTAATAAGAGCCTGCCAGGTTTTTGCATCATCGAATTTGGCAACAAACAACTATGAATTCCTCCGGCGGGGTACGGCTTCGATTATTTTTCTTGTTTTACTATAAAGCTGTTTATCAAGAGCGGCAAGGTCTTGGATAATTTCAGCACGGAGTATGGGTTGACCTTCTCCCGATACTGCAACTGACCCGAAGACCCGGACAAAGGATTGGAGTTGTGGAATTGATTCTTCGGAGAGAACGGATATGCGTCCGGTTTCGTCGCTGAGAATGAATCCAGATTGGTCTTGATGGTCAACGACAAACCCCATTATTCGAACACGCCGACCAGCATATTCTGAGGTGATTTGACCGATATCTGTGAAGACTGCAGGTGTTCTGGTGAATGGGTCTGAAGACATGTAATATCCGCCACTTGATCTTGAGTAGATTGTCCCATTATAGTCCTTAAAGTTCTATCTCTTCTTAGTCTTCATCTGAAAGGAGAAACTTTAAAGAGCCCTCCTTCCAGTTTTCCTCTGGCATTCGACTTGGGATTTCCATCTTCCTTTGAATGACTATTTTCATAATTGATGTATAGAGGCTGAATGCTTTGACATGGAGAACCGTTCCCCTTCGAAATATCATCCTAACCTTACTTGATAAGCGTCAAGGGGTTCTTATCGATAAGGAATTAATTCGTTTATTGAAAAATAATCGTGTGAAAGTGACCCCCGAAGAGCTAGACCGAACTCTGATGGAGTTGGAGATTGGAGGGAAAATTCACGTTCAACAGATTACAAAAGCGAAGCGGAAAATTGAACTCCTTGGTGAACGGCGGTACCTCGCTATTGCTGAGGACTAGGGCAAGTCTTGTACTGTGCCATTATGTTTCTGCTAGACAAATGGTGACGTGCTAGGTCGAGTTTGACCTGCTTGTTTACCCCATGAAAGGTAGGCTTTTTCCATCTCGGGTGTGACTGTTGGGTTAATTTCGTCTATTGCTTTTAGGAAGTGTTTACGGGTCACTTTTTTAGATTCCATGCTTTCTTCGAGAGCTGCTAATGCGGCCTCCCGACAACATGCGGCAATATCACTACCTGCAAAATTCTCTGATAATCGAACTAATTCATCGATTTTCACATCTTTGGTAATTGGCATATCCCTAGTGTATATTTCAAAAATCTGTTTTCGGGCTTTCTCATCCGGTGCTGGCACAAGGATGTGTCGATCAAACCGTCCTGGTCGGAGCATAGCTGGATCGAGCAGGTCTGGTCGGTTGGTTGCAGCTAATACAACAATGTCTTTGAGAGATTGGATACCATCGATTTCGGTGAGAAATTGGCTAATGACGCGTTCGGTTACATGGGAATCGCCAGCTCCAGTTCCCCGAGCAGGAGCAATTGCATCGATTTCATCAAAGAAGATAATTGCAGGAGCAGCATGTCGAGCCCGGCGGAACACTTCACGGATGGCTTTTTCAGATTCACCAACCCACTTGCTAAGAACCTCAGGACCTTTTATACTAATGAAGTTGGCTTCGCTTTCGGTCGCGACAGCCCGTGCGAGCAGCGTTTTCCCACATCCGGGTGGTCCATACAATAGCACACCACGTGGTGGTTCTACACCTAATCGGGTGAAGGATTCAGGGTTCTGAAGGGGCCATTGTACTGCCTGTTGTAATTTATGCTTGATTATTTCTAATCCTCCGACATCCGACCAGCGAACATTGGGAACCTCAATTGTAACCTCACGCATGGCGGTGGGTTGGATTTCGCGTAGGGCGTCCATGAAGTCATCGTTTGTGACACGGAGATCTGCAAGGACTTCTGGTGGAATTTCATCTTCCTCAAGATTGATCCGGGGCAGGTATCGGCGGAGTGCATTCATTGCGGCTTCTCGACAAAGAGCGGCAAGGTCAGCTCCGACGAAGCCATGAGTGATATTTGCAATGGATTCAGGTTTAACCGATTCGAGGGGCATCCCTCGAGAATGAATAAGGATGATTTGGTGGCGACCTTCTTTATCGGGTACTCGAATCTCAACTTCACGATCAAACCGACCAGGCCGACGCAACGCAGGATCAATAGCATTAGGACGATTGGAGTTATGTAATAGAACTGGGGTCTCGCCCCCAAAGAAAGCCTCGTTATCACATCCACATAAATCATAGACAAATCCATCAAAGGGTTTCTTTGCTATTTGGATTATTTTTGCCCGGTGAATATTTGCACGTTTCTCTGATTTATGTAAAAAGGGATTATGTGTCACACCTATCCCAAGTCTATGAAAAGAGGTTGGAGAAATGACTCGTTCTCCAAGAACTCGCTCATCTGATTCGAAGTGTCGAGTATAGGATTTTATCCCATGCATACGACAAAGCCAATTCAGTTCTATTATGAGCTGTTTGCTAACTGAAGTGATTTCAATTTTTCCTCGAGGAGAAACATACCCATCACCTGCTGTAACTCCTTCAAGAAAAGTAAGAAAGAATTCTTGTGGCAACTCAAACAGCATTGGTGGAACATGTTTTTTGTGAGAGGTTGGACCACATAAATCCGAAAAGAACGATGCTAGTATCTTTGAGTAGTAGATTATATTAGTTCTTGAACCTGTTTCCTTCACTTTTGAAGGTTCGACTCCAAAGCATTCCTTCATTAATTGTTTTAATTCTGTAATTAATTCAGTTTCATGGGTTCCAAAACAAAAACCAACTTCCTTACGGGCATACCCTTCAGCTGTAAAATATCCCAACAATTTCAGAAATCTTGGAGTTACCTCAATGTTCGAATGAATTGAGTTTGCAAGTGGAGTCTTAAGTAACCGCGGTTTACTGCCTTTTTGCCACCGATATACTGTCGTCGGATGGACACCGACCTTAGCAGCAATGGTTTTCACATCCATAACAACTTCGTCATCTAGTTCTACTTCAGTCGCCATCTCGTATGCATCAATTAGATTTCCTAATAATGGAACAGGGATTAAGGTGGAATGAGTTGTAGCAATTTCAGCTTTTCGTGATTGTGATCCTGTTTGTTGAACTCTGTAGGGTAAATCAACTAAAAACTCACCTACTTGTAATTCTGAAACAGGTTTAGCTTCAACTCCTCGCCTAGTTCTTACAAACACGGAATGATTGCCAGTTGCCCTAATTGTTCCTCCAGTGAATTGAATTTCATATATTTCGTTTACTTTGTGTCTGAAGACGCCTTTCACAGACTTGAACTCAGCACACTCAAAATGGATGTTTCCAAAATTATTGTCAGGTGTTCGAGATTTGAACCCAAGCGTATAAACTCCATCAACTGTTTTTTCAACGTCAGCCTCTCCGTGCTCATAAAATGAATCAACGTATTCTCCTATAGGAACTAGTCTAGTTCCCTGTGAATCTTTTATTAGAATTGGTGTATCACCTGTAACACTCGCACCGATGACTATGACTTGTCCGCGTTGTTGGAGTCCGTCCATGACGGCAAGGAGTTGAGCGACAACGCGTCGTTCAACTTCTCCAATTACTTCTTCACGTTTTGGTGCGATGGCATCAAGTTCATCAATGAATATGATGCTGGGTGCGTTTTTTTCGGCCTCGTCAAAAATCTGGCGAAGGCGTTTCTCAGACTCACCATAAAATTTGCTCATTATTTCGGGTCCGTTTATGGAGATGAAGTGGGCTTCGGATTCATTGGCAACCGCTTGTGCAAGTAAGGTTTTACCGCAGCCGGGAGGTCCGAATAATAAGACGCCCTTGGGTGGGTTAATGCCTAATCGTGCAAAGAGTTCTGGGTGTTTGAGTGGAAGCTCGACCATCTCACGAATTCGTTGGATTTCGTGATCCAATCCGCCGATTTCTTCGTAGGTGATTAGGGGTACACCGACATCGAGTTCTTTGGGCGGTTCACTGAGAATGGTGATTTGAGTATTGAGGGCAATTAAGACTACACCAGTTGGGCGAGAGCGCCTGACGAGAAACCGTACAGGTCGTCCAAGAATCGAAACATGGACTGTATCGTCTTTTACTACAGGACAGTTGAGTAATTTTTGTTTGACAAAATCATCGAAGTCTTTAACGGGAAATCTCATCTCAAGAGGGGCAAGAGTTACAGATAGTCCGGGTCGCTCTTGAACAGGATAAACTGAGAGATTTTCTTCTAAACTGACGCCAGCGTTGCGACGCATGCGACCATCCATTCGAATAATGCTTTGCCCTTCATCTTGGGGATAAGCAGGCCATACGATGCCGGCGGTTTGTTTTCGCCCTTTGATTCCGAGGATGTCACCGGTTTGAACTCCAAGTTTTTCCATTGTCGAGGAGTCGATGCGAATGATGAAGCGTCCTGCATCACGTTCATGTGCTTTCTTTACACGAAGTGTGACTGATTTTCCGGGTGGGGATTGATCTTCTGCCACTGTTAGTCTCCACACTATGAAAAGGTACAAACACATAAAAAACTGTCAGAACTGTCATTCTCTAACGATTAGAGATTGAGTGATTATAAGAGACTGACTGCTTCAATCTCAATCTGGCTAACGCCAGGTATGTTCCTAACAATTTCTTCAACCACGTCAGTTCCTCCAGCTTCATCATCAACGATGAACCGGAGTCGTAAAGCGTATAGAGGACCAAAGATGGGAATTTCCTCCCAAGCTTCAATATGCACTTTCTCTTTGAGAGTTTGATCGATTTGTTGGCGTAATTCACCGATTGGTGCGTTCGCGTCTTCAGGTGTGATTTTCATGATGGCAATAACCTTTCCCATGGAAGAATCCCTCAATAGTATAATCTCTGAAAAGTAACCATTTGTTTAGGGCCCTTTGAAATTACACGCTGGACATGTGTAAGCATTGGCAAACTCCCGGCACTTCTGGCAACGACGAATTGTGTAGTTTCCACATGCGGGGCATGTAAATTGGACTGAATTTTCTCGGGGTGTGATTAGACCCCCACAGCATGAGCAGAATGAGGTTTTGGTTTCACTCATGTTAAATCGCCTTCATTGTAAAAGGGCGTGGTTCAGAAGGATGCTAATAGGCTTCTTAAATTTTGTTCACTATCACACTAATTTTCGCTAGATTGGTTTTTTCTTGATTGCACGCCGCTTGAGGGGTGTGCCACAAACAGGACAGGGCTCATCTTTTGACATATCTGGAGCTTTATGGCCACACGCTGAGCAATAGGTTTCCCATTGAATAACTTCACGGATTCTAGGCTGGTTTGTACCTCGAAATTCGAGAGAAAGGCTCTGTGCAACATTTTGAATAGAATAATCATCAGTGACTAGCACGGGATGCCCATTTTGGCTGGTTAAATCTAAGGCTAGGGCTAGCAGCTCTATATCGGGATCAGATAGATTATCCAAATCTCCCAATTGTTTTGCCACCTCTCTTACTTTTCGCAGTGATATCTGTGTTGGTTCTAAGATGCAGAGTTTTTGTGCACTGAGTAGCATGTCAACCGTTTCTTTCAACCCTTTTTGCCGCATTTCTTTTTCAAGAAGGGGAGTAGTGGCCAGTTGAATGTCTTCGGCGGCATATTGGATTCGATTGAATATTGCGGAGGTGTCAATTACAAAGATTAGGGGTTTTTTCTGAGGCATTCTAGCACCCCAGTAGTTTCCCTTGTAAACGGGCGTAGAAGCGAGATGACCGGCGAAGAATGCGGAGAGAGGATTCGGAATGTTTCACTGTGATTGGGATGTTTTGGTTGACCTCGGTTGAGTATTCACCATCGATGTAGAGATTGGCAACTCGTCCAAGTTGGACTTTAATTGTGGTAGTGGTTGGAACGATGAGGGGGAGGAAACTATGCCGTAGAGGGGCTACAGCGAAGAGTAGTATGCCATCAAGATGAAGGTCTAAGATTGGTCCTCCCAAGGATAGGGTGTGTCCGGTAGAACCCATAGGTGTTGCAATTAGAAACCCATTAGCACGAAATTCAAATTCAGTGCTTTTGTTAAGTTGAACCGTTATCAAGGTTGGGCGTCCTTGATTTATGGGAAAAAGAGCCGCTTCATTTGCTGCATCTGGGAGGCGTTTTTTCTTTAACCAGACTCCAAGCCGCAAAGTTTCTTGGATTGCTAATTGCCCTGCTAACACTTGATCGAGAAGATCCTCAACTTCCTGAATTTCACATTCGGAAAGAAATCCAAAGGATTCGAGATTTACGGGAAGAAGTGGGATATCTGAAGGTAAATGTTGCGCTGCGTAGAGGGTTGTCCCATCTCCTCCAAGGGTTATGACCACGTCCGCTTTCATCTCTTTGATTGGACGGGCTAATTCTGGGCGCTTAAGAGCTTTGGCTAAATGTGGCGGGATGACCACTGTGCGTTTTTTCGTTTCTAGATATGCTAGAATTTGTTGGGAAAACTGAACACCTGATTTGAAGTCCGGACGAGTTAAGAGACCTACGATTTTCAACTTGATAGCCTCCTCTATGTGTGGAGAGATACTCTTATTAGGACTTTTTCTCGGTAGCCTAAAAGTTTAAGTGACCGCTATTGTGTATTCGGGGAAGGTGGCAGAAGATGTCGCACAAAGTTGTCGAAGCTGGTAGCTTAAAGATTGGTCGGTATCTCGTTATCGAAGGAGAACCCTACAGGGTAGTGAGTATTGAGAAGAGCAAATCTGGGAAGCATGGTCATGCTAAGGCCCGCATTACTGCTGTTGGGATTTTTGATGGCTCGAAAAAGAGCATTGTTCTTCCTACAGATACCAAAGTGGATGCACCTGTCATCGATAAACGCCTAGCCCAAGTCAACTACATCACAGATTCTTCACCTCCAATGTTAGGATTGATGGACATGGAGAGCTACGAAAGCTTCGAAGTAGCTATGCCAGATCCAGAGGACTTTGAGGGAAAGGTCGAGCAGGGCATCCAAATTGAATACTGGATAGTGCTTGGCCGCCGGAAACTCGTGAGACGTCGATAGATTCTGAGATCTTGATTGAATAATCGAACCTGGTTTTTAGAAAATGGCGCGTCGATACGTCAAACAGATGAAAATCACGAAAGGAATGACTATTGGCGAATTAATGAAGCAGTTCCAACAAGCTGGAGTCTTGGGAGCCGGACGGTTAGCCCGGGCTACACATATCGTACGTAATCTTTTCGAATCTCCGGATTATCTAGTGTTTCTAGCGATGGCAGGACCCATGATTCCTGGCGGGTTGCGAGAAATCATTGCAGGACTTGTGCAGACAAAGCGCATTCATGTGATTGTAACTAGTGGTGCGAATGTTGTCCATGATATTCTTGAAGCAATAGGAGGGCATCATGTAAAGGGAACGTTACAGGCAGATGACCGAGAGCTCGCTGAGCAACAGCTGGGACGCGCAGGTGATGTTTTCATAGAAACGGCGGGTTTTGAGAAATTTGAAACCACCATCCATTCGATTCTCGATAAAATCTCTGAGCCGCAACGCAGTGAAGGGATTTCTCCCTCCGAACTCATTCGAATCATTGGAGAAAATATTGTGGATCTGCACTCTTTTGTGCATCAGGCATATTTACAAAATGTCCCGATTTTTTGCCCCGGTATTCTTGATTCCATGCTTGGTCTTCATATTGCCCTCTTTAATCAAATGAAACCCTTGAAACTCAACGGGCTCAAAGATATGCAAATCCTCTATGACCAGGTACATGAAGCAAAACAGATAGGTGCAATTATTCTGGGTGGCGGACTGCCCAAACATTTCACCTTAGGTGCAAATATTTTGCGTGGTGGATTAAATAGTGCAGTCCAAATAACCACAGCACGCGAAGAGGATGGGAGCTTAAGTGGTGCCAAACTAAGAGAAGGCATTTCATGGGGGAAGGTCGAAGCCACCGCCACCTTTGAGACCGTGATTGGTGATGCTACTCTATTATTTCCGCTTCTTATTGGAGCGGTGTTGGAACAGCTCGATTCAGATTAGAAAGAATTAATATGGCGTGTTGGGTTATCCGAGCAGTAATCATTCGAAGTAGGAAATGAATATGGTCTTAGGAAAATTAGGTTCTTCGCTTCACAAAGCGGTTCAAAAGCTCTTAAGGTCATCCATAGTTGATGAAAAGGCAGTCAAAGAGCTTGTGAAAGATTTACAGCGAGCCCTTCTCCAAGCTGACGTCAACGTCCACCTTGTCATGGATCTTACAAAGCGCATTGAATCACGGTCGTTGAAAGATGACATTGCTCCTGGTGTCTCTCGACGGGAATACGTTGTGAAAGTCGTGTACGAGGAGATAACAGACATCTTGGGTCAGAAAGTCGTTCCTTTGACCCTCACACCTAACAAATCCAATATCTATCTCGTTGTTGGTATCCAAGGTAGTGGAAAAACAACAAATATTGTCAAGCTGGCTAAGTTACTCAAAAAAGAAGGACACAGTGTCGGTATCGTTGCTGCTGACACATTCCGTGCGGGCGCTTATGACCAATTACAACAGCTTTCTGAACGAGCGGATGTTCCGTGTTTTGGTGACCCAAAGGAGAAAGAATCCATCACGATTGCGAAAAGAGGCGTGAAACATTACAAATCAAAGAAAACTGAAATTATTTTGGTCGATACAGCTGGTCGACATAAAGAAGAGAAAGGTCTCATTCGTGAAATGAAACAGATTGCCAAGACCGTAAAACCAGACGAGATTATTCTAGTTGTCGACGGAACATTGGGTCAACAAGCGTCAACTCAAGCTGAAGCCTTCAACGCCGCCACCCCGATTGGATCCATAATTGTAACAAAACTTGATGGATCCGCCCGCGGAGGAGGTGCCCTTTCCGCCGTTGCGGCAACCGGAGCACCCATCAAATACATTGGCACCGGCGAGAAAGTAAATGACTTAGAAAAATTCGAACCCAAGAAATTTGTTGGACAACTCTTGGGCATGGCGGACTTCGAATCTCTACTTAAGAAAGTAGAAGACGCCGAAGCAATGCCAGACAAGGATTTGGCGAAAGCGTTACTTTCCGGGAAATTTTCATTGAAGGATATGATGGCCCAAATGGATGCCATGGGTAACGTGGGATCCATTGGTAAAATTCTCCAAATGCTGGGATTAGGGTATAAAGTTCCTGAAGAAATGCAAGATGTTGCCACAGAAAACTTAGAGAAATGGAAGGTTATCATGAAATCCATGACTGATGAGGAACTAGAAAATCCCAAACTCATCCGAGGATCTCGCACTCAACGAATTGCCCGAGGATCAGGCACTCAACCAAAGGACATCAAAGAACTCTTGAAACAGTACAGCCAATCCAAGAAATTCATAAAACAAATCCGAAAACGCCGTGGAGGTCTCCGAATTCCTGGAATGCCCGGAGCCATAGGCGACCAAAAATTACCGCGAGGAAGCCGCTAGTTGCCCCTCCTGCACATAATCCTTGAATCCCCTGCCCTTTATGAAGTAACAAAAACAGAAGTAGATATCGGCGCAATCACTAAACCATATGTTGACATTGCCCATTGCATCCGCGCAGGTTTTTGTGTGTCTCATGCACTCCGAAAATGGGTGCGAATATCAATTGGTTTTACACAACTGGGTCCGTTAACTATGACCCTTGACCCGAACACAATTCGATATCTGGGAACAGATGAACGATCAATCTTACATGTGATATTACGCGGACAAGAAGCCTTTCGAAAACCGAGAACTAAGATTCCCCATGGTGTGACCCTTTCAGATAAACTAGCTCTCGAAGTTCTTTCGAATGAAACTCGTGACGAGGTAAAGCTTCTGGTTCCCGGCGAGAGCTCAACATGGCAAAAATTGGTCACCTCGGTTGATAAACTGGTGATGTACTGCCCCCTTTCCAAAGAATGGGAACAGAAAGACTTGGCAACCTATAACCCAGATTTTTATTCAAAAAACCTTCACCGAGACTTAGCCATTCTTGAAGTGGTTCATGCCATTGATTCAGCCGAAATTGGACTGCAGAAAGACTGAAAAAGTTGCAGAGTTGTCCTTGGCTTGATGACTTTAGGTAAAACGATTACTAGTGCAAAACGAATTCTTCGCAAGTACACCATTTGTGATTGGTGTTTAGGTAGACAATTTGCTATGCAAGGCTACGGATTAACCAACAAGGATCGAGGACTAGCACTGAAAACGCTCCTACTGATGACAGGCACTGAGACATATCATGACAATCCTAAGCAGGGCTTAACTCTCATTCGACACTTAGTAGAACATGGCCAGTATCAACCAGCCAGAGAATTTCTCCTCAAGGAAGGAATAACTGATATCAAACCCAGCCAAGTTTGTGATATCTGTCAGGGCGTAATGGATCGGCTTCCTGAAGCAGCACAGGCAGCAATTCAAAGCCTCCAAGACTGGGAAATTTCCTCACTTCTTATCGGAACCCGAATTGACCCAACTATTATTGAAAATGAGGAGCAGTTGAGAAGTGAACTACAAATTGATTCAGGTGAACCCATCAAGGCTGAATTGAATCGAGAAATTGGGAAACTAGTCACCGAAGAAAAGGGTATAGACGTTGATTTCGAATCTCCAGACGTTGTTGCCTTAATTCAGATTCCTAAATTTTCTGTTGATTTGGAAGTACATTCTCTGTTTATCTACGGTCGGTACCAGAAACTCAAACGGGGAATTCCTCAAACGCGTTGGCCTTGCCGGGAATGTGGCGGAAAAGGGTGTCAACGGTGTAAAAACACTGGGAAAATGTACGCAGAATCAGTAGAAGAACTCATTGCACCTGTTCTCCTCGAACTCACTCAAGGCAAAGATGTGAAATTCCATGGAGCAGGTCGCGAGGACATTGATGCCCTTATGCTTGGAAGTGGGCGTCCCTTTGTCATTGAAATTCTTAGCCCTCACACACGAACCATTGACTTGCAAAAAGCCATTAAACGGATTAACAAGTCAACCAAGGGAAAGGTGAAAGTTAGTAATTTGCGCTTTGCTAACAAAGATGTTGTAAAACACGTGAAGGGAGGCGCTACGACTTCCAAAAAGGTTTATAAGGCGCTTGTCTATGTGGAGTCGCCCATCCGCCAAGACACGCTGCAAACGCTCCAGAGTGTATCCTTACCCCTAGAGGTAAACCAACGAACACCGCACCGCGTCCTGCACCGTCGCGCTAACCGAACTCGGAAGAAACGGATACATACCTTAGAAATTGTACCCGTTAGCTCCAAATCCTTTGAACTAACCATCAGTTGTCAGGGTGGTTTATATGTCAAAGAATTTATATCGGGCGATGAGGGACGCACTGTACCAAGTATTGCAGAACTCCTGGGAACACCAGCTGTTTGTAAACAGTTAGATGTCGTAACGGTAGAAATTGAGGAGGACCAATTACCATGGTAAAACGATCTCACGGTTATCGTGTCGGTAGCCGGAAAATGATGACAAAAAAAGTCCGCGAACGTGGCCTGCCTAGTCTTGGGAAGTTGCTACGAATCTACGAAGAAGACGAACGAGTCGACATCATAATTGACCCATCTATTCATGGTGGTCAACCTCATCGTCGATACCATGGTCGAGTTGGGATTATTCGAGGACGTCGTGGTCATTCCTATGAAGTGGAAACCACACTAGGAAAGAAGGTTAAACTACTAATTATTCGTCCCGAGCATTTACGACCAAGTGGTGGTCAACCGAAATAATCCGGTTGGGGGGTCCAGTATGAGTAAAGAAGTCATCGAATCAGAACCGCTTACATTGGCAGAGGTCAAGAGCACACTAACGAAGCGGGGGAAGAAAGCTGAATTAAGTTACATTCAGCGAGTTACCTTAGATCATACTGTCAAGTTTTCTTCAATTTCCGCCCGCAGTGCAAGATCTCTTGTTAAAAAGCTTAAGAGCAAGTACGATATGGAGGAGCCGTTAGCTATTCAACTAGTTGATATTGCTCCCTCAACAACGGACGAACTTGCTGCTTTTCTTGCCAGAGCACCTCAGACTTATTCCGCTGATCAGATTTCCGAGATTTTAGAGCTTCTTGAAGCAGCCAAACCGAAGGAGGCAGCGAAGAAAAAGAAGAAGTCCTAGGTAATAAACGGGAAAAGAGATAAACCCGCTGAACCTTCCTTTACATTATTTTAGAGAGGTAAAACAATGTCAACACGTCCCCCCACGAAGAAGTTTGAAGAATATGCATATGTCTTAGACCATTTACCGCGTGGGTACCCAGATGACACACGACCGATCTTCAAAAAGGAACCCATCGTCCAAGCCGTTGGTGACACCTATTTCACCCTCCTTGAACTGGTTCCACGTAAGGGGGCACGATTCGACCCACAAGAATCTATCTTCATTGGACGTGATCGACGCGATAAAATTGACCACGTGAAACGCCGCATCACCTTCGAAGTGTTAACGGCATCTTCTCGAAGTGAGCTCCCCTTTGTTATTGAAAAGCTTGTAGAAAGGTCGGAGCAGCGGTTCGTAGACTTCTTCAACAATGCTCGACCTCTAACAACCCGAATGCATAGCCTTGAACTTCTCCCGGGCATCGGTAAGAAACTTATGTGGGATCTATTAGAAGAACGCCGCAAAGCGCCTTTCACTAGCTTCCAGGATGTCGCAGATAGAACCCAAATCCGCAATCCCAAGGAACTAATCGTGAAGCGTATCCTTATTGAATTGGGTGGTGAAGACAAATACAACCTCTTCACCCGAAAACCTGTTGCAGAAAAGGAACAAGGTCGAAGTTAATCGGAGCCTTAATAGCATCAACACCGCTCTTTTTGATTGACAAAAGCTAAGAAGCCATCTGAAAAAAAACTCATTGCACTTCCAGGATTGTATGAAAGATGACCCCGGGAACACTTCTCACCCGGACCCAACAGTGGCTGAAGACGCATAATGTCCTAGTGTCAAAAAGACTAGGTCAACATTTCCTCATTAACGAAAGAGTACTAGAACGTATTATTCAGGCAGCCGACCTCTCCCTGGATGACCGAATCCTAGAAGTTGGAACAGGAAACGGAATTTTAACACAGGCATTAGCCGATCACGTACTCCAGGTTTACACGATTGAAAAAGATGTGAAACTTTTTCGGATTCTTTCTCAGGAACTAGAATCAAATCAACGCATTAAGGTAATTCCAGGCGATGCCGTGAAAATCGAATGGCCGCAAAGTGACAAACTCATCGCCAATCTTCCATACAGTATTTCCTCACCTGTGTTATTCAAGTTCTTTGAGTCAAATATCCCTATGGCTGTTTTAATGCTTCAAAAGGAATTTGGAGAACGTCTAACAGCAACACCTGGATCGAAACAATATGGAAGATTAACTGTGATGGCAGCATATTATGCAGCAGTGGAATTGTTAGAGTTGGTTACCCCTGAATCGTTCTACCCGCCCCCAGAAGTATCATCTGCACTCGTTCGAATTCACCGACGTTCACAACCTACATTCCCTGTAAAAGATGTGAGTCTGTTTGGACAAATCACGACCGTGCTTTTTAACCAACGAAGAAAAAAGATTCGAACACCTTTGAAGTCCTTCTTAGGTCAAAATGATTTTCAACAATTACAGGAAAAAATTCCGTGGCTAGAGCAACGAGTGGAAGAGCTGGAACCAGACAAGATAGCAGAGATTTCGAACATCATCTATGAGGACCGGCAGGTATGAGTCCTTCAGCAGCGTTTTATGAAGATGTCTGGGTCGTTGTAGATGACGGAGTCTATGAACCGTCTGATGACACGTTCATGCTTTGTGCGAATCTTGGTATTGCTCTTGGTGACACAATGTTAGAAGTGGGGACGGGTTGTGGGCTCGTAGCCATTGTTGCCGCAAAAGCAGGGGCACAGGTGGTTGCAACGGATCAATCTGACCTTGCGGTTCAAAACGCGAAGAAAAATGTTGCGCTTCATAATCTTGACTCCTTGGTCGAGATACGCCAAGGAAATCTCTTTGACCCGATTCACTCGGATGAAAAATTTTCTTTACTGACCTTTAACCCACCTTATCTTCCCGGCACAAAGGCCGATACCGCTTTTGATCCAGCATGGTCTGGTGGTGAGAAAGGCTATGAAATCACTGAGAAATTCATTGCTCAATGTTCACGCTACCTTCATGCAGATGGAAGATTACTATTAATTCAGTCTTCACTCTCCGAACCAGAACACATTCGAACTCAGCTGAAACAACAATTCCACTCCGTCCAAGTGAAAGAGGAGAAGGCATTTTTCTTTGAGCGTTTACTATTATTCTTAGCACGTAAACCGATACAACAACCCTAATTGAACACAATGCTTTAGAAGTCATTGATGCTGAATGAAAAGCGGGTGGTTCCTTGCCAGTAAACTTAACTGCGGAAGCAAAAGCGGCGATGAACGCCTATGAAGAGGCAACCATCCTAGAAGATCGAATAGCGAAGCTTGAAAAATTCATATCACTTATCCCCAAACATAAATCCTCAGAAAAAATGGTCGCACATTACCGCCATCGACTAACAGTCCTACGCCAGGAACAAGAAGAGCGACGTGCACGACGAAAAATGGCAAAGGGAGGACCAACCTACTCTATAGCCAAAGAGGGTGCAGGACAAGTAGTATTAGTCGGGTTAACTAGTTCAGGGAAAAGCGCTCTTCTCAATCGGTTAACTGGTGCAAAAGCAAAAATTGGCGATTATGAATTTACTACCCAACTGCCAGAACCAGGCGTTTTCAAATATGGCGGAACTGATATTCAAATCATCGAGATGCCTGCGTTATTTGAGGGAATGGACGACAGTAGTGTAGGTCGTCAAATATTGGGAGGCGTTCGAAACGCGGATCTTGTAGTACTAGTTATCGATCTTTCTAAACCCCCTCTACCCCAAGTAGAGTTCTTGGTGAGCACTTTAGAAAAGGCGCGAATTAAACTCAATAAGGACCCACCACCCATTCGTTTTGCGAAGACCGGGAGTGGTGGAATTCATATTATTGGAGGCACTAACTTCCAAGAGGATCCAGAACTTATTCGACAACTCCTTCGTCGACGGCGAATTCACAATTGTTCTCTGCAATTTCGTGGTACTGCTACTTTGGAGGATTTCATTGAGGTTCTCGACAGTCGGACACAATACACCCCGGCAATCATTATTGGTACTAAAGGTGATCTGCCGGCTAGTTCTCAGAATTTCAAAACACTGCAGGCGGAATATGGAAAGATGTTTCAAATCTATCCTGTTTCAGTGGAAAAAGACAAGGAGATTAGAATTGCTGGTGCAGGAATCTTTGAAGGACTTGGAGTTATCCGAATCTTCACCCGAAAAAGCTCTGGTGAAATTGGTGACAAACCTTTAATTTTACCCCAAGGATCTACCGTGGAGGATTTAGCGAAACGTCTTCATAGTGATTTCCACAAAAACTTCCGGTATGCCATTGTCTATCGAATGCACACAGGACAAATGAAGAAGAAAGTTGGATTCACCTTCGTATTAGAAGATCAAGATGTAATCCAGATCTTTACATCATAATTTTCATCAGATTCCTAGCTTGTCAGCACGTAAGATTAATAAGACCCCGAGATTTGCACTACTCCCTACCCTGAAACCCAGAGGCGATTATTCAAAATGCCTGCTAGACCAGGACACTGCTATAGACACATTAAACGTCCACCGTATACACGCAAAGAGTATGTCAAGCGGATGCCAGTTAACAAAGTCGTCTTGTGGCGAATGGGGAAAAAACGGAACCGAAATTTCCAACTGACAATTAGCCTCTTGGCTAAAGAAGCCGTGCAAATTCGTCACTCCGCCTTAGAGGCAATGCGAGTTTCCGCCAACCGCTATCTCACGAAAGAGCTGGGAGCAGAAAATTACTTTTTATGGATTCGAACCTATCCACACCAAATTCTCCGCGAAAAGAAGATGATGGCCGTTGCAGGAGCCGACCGTATTCAAGAAGGCATGCGTCGCTCCTTCGGCAAGCCCTTTGCCTTAGCTGCACGGGTAAAATCCGGTCAACCGATACTAACCTTGGAAGTAAATTACCCGCATCTTGATATTGCCAAGAACGCCCTTCGCCGGGCATCCATGAAGCTTCCTACTCCCTGCAAACTTCATCTCGACAAAGCACCTGAAGAACTGCGCAAGCAAATTGGTTTTTAGTCTACCCCGTAATTTTTGAAAGGGTGTTAGCTGACTCTATACTTCCGAAATTGTGTTCCAGCATAGTGTCCTTTTGGTCCCAAATCATGAGAGATTTTGGTGAGGCGATTGTATTTTGCTGTTCGTTCACCTCGTGCAGGTGCACCAGTCTTAATTTGACCACAGGACAGGGCCACTGAGAGGTCAGCAATAAACGTGTTTTCGGTTTCCCCACTTCGATGGCTTACAACAACAGTATACCCGCTAGAGCCTGCAAGGTGTGCCGCATCCGTTGCTTCAGTGAGTGTCCCAATTTGGTTGACCTTAAGTAATAGTGAGTTGGCAGCCCCCATTTCAATGCCTTTCTTTAATCGTTCGATATTTGAAACGAAGATGTCATCGCCAACGATTTGAATCGATTTACCAAGTTTCTGAGTTAGTGCGGTGAAGCTTTCATAATCGTTCTCTTCAAAAGGGTCTTCAATAGAAATGATTGGATATTCATCACAGAGGACACGATAGTATTCATACAATTCGTCTGCAGGTAATTCTCGCCCATCAATGGAGTATTTTCCTTTTGCATGAAATTCGTTTGCAGCTGCATCCAATGCTAATGCAATTTCTTTTCCTGGCTTGTACCCTTCCTGTTCAATGGCAGCCTCGATGGCGTTCAATGCTTCACGGGTTTTTAGCATTGGTGGAGCGAATCCTCCTTCATCACCAAGATTCTTTCCTGATATACCATATTTCTGAAGGAGTACCTTTCCGAGGGTGTGATATATTTGCACTCCAGCACGAAGGGCTTTGTTGAAGTTGTCAAACCCCAAGGGCATAATCATGAATTCTTGTATTGCCAATTCATTCCCTGCATGGATCCCCCCATTGATGATGTTCATCATAGGAATAGGTAATATGTACTCATCCCGTTTGGCTAAGTATTCGAAGAGATGCTGAATGCTGGTATCTGATGCTGCCTTCGCCACAGCCAAGGAAATGCCTAAAATGGCATTTGCGCCTAAACGACCTTTATTTGGTGTCCCATCCAATTTACGTAGCTTATCATCTATTGTTTTCTGTTCCCGTGCGTCCATTCCAATCAAAGCTGGTGCGATAATGTTGAGAATGTTATCCACGGCTTTTAAGACACCGCGACCATGATAACGTTGGGGGTTTCCATCACGTAACTCGGCTGCTTCGAATTGGCCCTTTGAAGCGCCGGAGGGAACCATGGCTCTTCCATACCCCTCTAGGGTAAGCACCTCGGCTTGAACTGTAGGATTTCCACGACTGTCTAAAATTTCCATTGCTCGGATTTCTCTGATTTCATAAGGATTTGGCAATACTTGGAAGCCTCCATTTATGCGAGAATTTTAAGTTAGGAATCCTCGATGCAATTAAGTGATAACAATACAATGGGTCTAAAAAAGGTAGAGGGCGTTCATTTTAATGTTCGTACGACTGCCACGGAAACGCTTGGAAATATTGCTTAGCCAGATATGTGGTTTTCCTGAGCCTTGCGCGAGTAGTGAACAGTATGAAATCTCGGATACAGTGGCTGCGACGATGCTCTTTACGGCAGCAACCTATGGAGATATCGAAGAACAACTTGTGTATGATTTGGGATGTGGACCTGGACGTCTCGCGATTGGAGCGGCGTTGCTCGGAGCACGTCATGTCGTTGGTGTCGACATTGATTCGAAAGTATTAAATGTCGCAGAACAAAACGCAGTACAACTTGGTGTGAAAGATCGCATTGAGTTCGTCGCACAAGATATCAAGGCAATCACAGCCCAGGCAGATACGGTGTTGATGAATGCCCCGTTTGGAGTTCAACGGGTTCACGCCGATCAACCCTTTCTCCAAAAAGCGTTGGAAATTGGAAGTGTAATTTATTCGTTACATAAAGCGTCGGAAGGCGGACGGAAATTCATTACCCGGTTTGTCTCGGAGTTGGGTGGGCGAATCTCATTTGTACAGGAAATGCCGATGGCACTTCCTGCCACCATGTCCTTTCATGAGAAAAAAAGGCACACAATCAAAGTGGATTTCTATCGAATAGAAAAGCAGGAGGAAAATGTATGATAAATCAACGTATCAAAGAGGGAGACTCTGTTTTGCCTGGGGAAAGGTTAGGAGTGATTGAAGAATACCTCCCAGGTGAAGGAACATTCCAAGATGAAGATGACATAATCTATGCAACTATTACTGGAATTGTTCACATCGATATGAAGGAACGAAAAATTAGCGTTGAGGGTTCTACACGTCAACCCGTCTATCCGAAGCGAAATGACGTGGTGCTAGGTCAAATCCAACACGTGACCAAAAAATCTGCCATTATTAACATCTTTCGAATCGGAAATACAGAATGCCCTATTACCTTCTCCGGATATTTGTTCATCAAAAATACCGCTGGCGGATATGTAGAACAAATGCGAGACCTCTTTGCCCCTGGCGATCTAGTCATTGCCCGGGTACAACAGCAAGCTGATGGATTGGCTCGCCTTTCAACAGTCGGAACAAGGTTTGGCGTCTTTCAGGCATCCTGTAGTCGTTGTGGAGAACCTCTTCATCTGCAAGGCACTCGACTGGAATGTACTGAATGCGGAAACTTTGAACAACGCAAAATCTCACAAAAATACGGTCAGATTCTAAATTCTAAACCAGCTGAGGAAGAGCTTCCTTCCGAGGATTAAGGAGGAAAGGAATAGAGTGGCTCGATGGACAAAAAAGAGCCTCACATTTCCCTTAACCGGTGCAGAAGCCCAAGTTACCTTTATCGACCAGTTAAAACGCAAACTAAAACTTGACTTCCAAGTTAAAGCCGATCAACGAGGCATCACCGTCACCATTCGTGGTGACCCTACACAGGTTCGAATAGCAGTGAACCGTTCCCAAGCCGTGTACCGTGAATTCAAACACACCCCTACTCCATGAGACTAGCCCTGTTAAAGCAAGACTGTGACATCCTCCCTCCCTTGGATGTAGGGGCTTCGGACTTTTCCTTCCTGTTACGCTCGTCGCCGAGGCGCTTTGGGCCCGAAACTTGCTAGGTTCTGACGCTGCTCCGCCCCACACCTGCCCCTTGTTCAGGGGAATTTCTTGCATATGCTGGAGGGGGCTTCATGTGTGTAGATGCCGCCCTGCCACGTAATGACTGGTGCAATAGGGTTCCAGTCGGGCATACCTAGAGCTGTTGCAAAAAATTCTATAAACCCCTTGATTCATCTCCCACCTGAAAGAAGAGGACTTATCTCCGACAAGGTTAAAAGCGGAGTTGTGTACGGTCTGCCTGCTCCTTAGACACTTCATGTAAAGGTTCGATGACTATGAACATCAAAGTAATCAAAAACACCTCCAGAGAATTAGAGCTAGAAATTGAAGGTGAAGGCCACACACTGTGTAATCCACTTCGTGAAATTCTATTCGAAGATGACCATCTAACCTTTGCCGGCTATTCTGTTCCCCACCCTCTAACCCGGAGTTCTCAATTCATCGTCCGAACCGATGGCAAAGCTAAAGCCATTAATGTTTTTCGAAAAGCCGCAAAGAAACTTATCGACCGAACCGAGGAGCTGCGATCTGAGTTTCAGAAAGCCCTTAAAGCCGCGTGACCGGCGTGACGGAACTCAAGAGTCTTAAAACACTTCTTGAAAGCGAAGGAATTGATTCGATTCAAGCAGCAATGCGACGAAAAGATCTCGCGAAGCTTGGCGACCCGTTAACTAACTTATTGTTTTCTCTTGCTTACTCCCTTCACTCGCAAAATTTTGGGGCAGAAAAAGTTTCAGGGAAAATTCTTGCGGCAGCACTACGCTTTGCAGAACTCCGTCACCTCGCTCCATCCCGTCTGGATGCCCATGGACTGGGAGATTGCGTTGAAGCCATGATTGCGTATGGCTGGTTAAGTGGGTTTTTTTCAATCTCTGATGCCGTGAATGTGTTACAGGAACAGTTTCTGTTGTATGACACGGGCACACAGCAGTCACGGAAAAAACGCAGCGAAAACATAGCTCGGAGTTTTTCTGTTCTTCTCCAACGCATTTTTGAACAAGGACAGATGCAGGACACCACGGAAAGCCAATAGATTATTATGTCATTTTTCGTATGCTTTCTAATCCTCGTAGGAAGGGAGTAATCGCTACATGGAATTCTGTCCTAATTGTTCAAGCATCTTGAGTCCCCAAAAAAATGGGAAAAAGAAGGTTTTATCCTGTCAAAACTGCGGTTACACGAAGCGTTTGACATCAAAAACCAAGGAAAAATACCGAATCGGAGAGAAAATCACTCACCTCCCCGAAAATGAGGAAACTGTGGTCATCGATGAGAAGTTGCTAGAGCAACGTACAATGCCTACAGTCCGAGCGATTTGTGCAAAATGTGGGAACAATGAAGCCTACTACTGGCAGGTCCAGACACGCTCCGGAGACGAAGGTATGACGACATTTTATCGGTGCACAAAATGTGAACAGACCTGGCGAGAATATTAGCGTCTAGCAGGCTAGCCACGTAGAATCTTGGGCAGAAACCGACTTTTTGAGAACAATAACTTCAGCACACTCTGCAACAGCACAGGAGATGTCAACGCCGAAGTGATTAGTCGTCCCTGATGATCAATATCGCCTCTACGTTGAATAACTTCTCGAGCCTTACTTGCCTGTAATTTCTCGAAAAGTTGATCCAGTTCATGGTTTTCGAGCGTGTTTACAAATCGGCGGAGATATGCCATTAGTTGGAGTTGACGTCCCCAACTTCGTTTCCACCTTCGCTCATACCTTTGGAGGTCTCGGTGGTTGTAACTGCCATTTTGAAGTGCATTGCTGATGTTTGATGCAACCATAATTGCACAAGCTCCACCCGCGACGACACCACCACCAGTAGTAGCTTTGGTTTGTCCAGCAGCATCTCCAATGTTGACAAAACGTGGAGCTATTGTTCGTGAGGAGGGGCCTCCCGCATATACAATTCCACCATAGCGTTTCTCAATCTTAGCTCCCGAAAGAAGTTGGTTTTGAATAAGAAACTTATCAAGAGCCTGGCGAATCTGCCGATGAGCCGAAGCTAATCCGACTCGGGCATGGTTAGTTTCTAGAGGAATAATCCAAGCGAAGAACCCTCTTGCGAGCGCAGAATTGAAGTACAAATGAACTGCATCTGGTGGGAGTGCGACGTTTGTCACTTCATATTGCAGAGCTGGAAGCATATAATCACGCTTGGGTCTTGGAAGCCCTTGGTCTTGAGCTAGCCGGGCTCGAACCCCCTCTGCGTTCACAACAAATTGTGCGTGTAGATCACGTTTTGATTCCCGTTCGCGAATCGTAACACGCATTCCATTCTGCTCTCGCTTACAACGAGTGACGCGGGTTTCCAATTGCACAGTAGCTCCCGCCGCCTCGGCTTCCTGAACGATTTGTTGGTCAAGGCGATCCCGATGCAGAACATAGGCATGAGGTTCGCCTTTATCAAGAACCAACTGCCCCCCACCCGGTGCATGAAAAATTGATTGTCGTACTCGTCGAATTATCACTTTAGATTTGGGTATAACTCCGTTTTCATGCAACCCATTTATTCCAATAAGTCCAGCACAATGAACCGGTTGACCTACTTTCTTATGTTCTTCTAAAATTAAGACCGTGTGACCTTTTCGTGCCAGCTGCCGGGCTGCAAGACCTCCAGCGGGTCCTGCTCCAACCACAACAACTTCAGGCTTCACGGTCATCACTCTCTGGGTGAGAATAGAGGTTTAACTATTTCAATTCTGATAACCATATTCAAGTATCCATCGGCTGATGGTTAATTACTTAAGGGCATTCACCGGGGATTGCGTTGATATGGAGGATTCGAATCTGCCAAAAAAGCGAATTCAAACAAAGACCTTCGAATACAAGCAGGTCTTAGTCATTCGAATGGATTTGAAAATGAGCCGAGGAAAGATAGCTGTGCAAATAGCGCACGCAGCCGTGTCTGCAGCTGAGGAAGCCCGGAAGCATTCTCTCGTATCTTGGCGAGGGTGGTTGTGGGAAGGACAAAAGAAAGTCGCCGTGAAAGTCTCGAGTGAAGAAGAACTATTAACACTGCGTGATAAGGCGATAAAAGCAGGCCTCCCCGTTCATTTAATTCGCGATCGGGGTCTCACTGAACTTCCCCCAGGTACAACGACCGCTCTGGGCATTGGTCCTGCCCGGACCGAAACCGTGGATAAAATTACAGGCGATTTACCGTTACTATGATGTGAGGGGTGACTCATGTGGAAGCCAAAGAGTACGATGCCCACATCGGCATGGAAGTTTTCACGACACAGTCTCCCGGTATAGGAGGACGATTGAAAAAGACCCCTGAAGATTTTGTGGTCCAAGAAATTGGATTAGATGGTTCAATAGCCCCACTTGAACTTACCACTAAAGAGTATCCCGATCACGCGGGCAAATTCACTGTGTTCTACCTTGTAAAGCGCAATCTTGATTCAATCCAAGCAATTCGACGCCTCAGCCGATCAATGGGTGTAAGCTACAAACGGTTCTCCTATGCAGGGATTAAGGACCGCCGTGCCGTGACTTCGCAACGGGTTTCTTTTAGGGGTTCCCCTCAAGATTTGATTGGACGTGAAATTTCAGGCGTTCAGATACTACATCCTCATCGAGCAAAACAGCCCATCGTGCCAGGAGCCCTCCGGGGAAACCGGTTCACGATTGCCATTCGTGAAGTGGATCTTACTGCCAAAGAAGCACAAACCCGAGTCGAGACCACTCAAAAGGAAATTCTGTCTGCAGGAGGAGCGCTGAATTTCTACGGACCACAGCGGTTTGGTATCATTCGCCCCAATACCCATCTCATCGGAAGACAGCTGATTCTTGAAAATTACAAAGAAGCAATTCAGATTTTGCTTGAAGGCGGCTTAGAACCAACAGAGGTTTCAGAAGATTCAACACAGGAGGCTTTTGACTCAAACGAGGGTAAGTCAACCGAAGACGTGCCTTATGGATTATATGAACGGGCAGTCACCCACTACTTGAACAAGCATCCTGACAATTACAGGGGGGCGTTTCAGGTGATTCCAAAGGATCTTGCCCGATTATATGTGCACGCGTTTCAGTCCTATATCTTCAATAAATCGATTAGTCAGCGAGTAATCCAGGGAATTTCGCTGCAAGAACCTACTCTCGGTGACTATGCCAAACCCGTTGCGGGTGAAATCCATACGGTTCGACCCGTCACAAAGGACGTGATTTCTCAGATAACAACAGCAGTTCGGGAGAGTACACATCAGATTGTAATTCCTATCGTTGGATTTGATTTTGAACATGTTTCCTTCGAGGGGTCCATGGGAGAAATCGTAACAACCATTTTGGAAAAAGAGAAGATTACTCCAGCACAATTTCGATTGAAAGACCTGCCAACGTTAAGTTCACGAGGCACTTTTCGACCCCTGTTGGTGAACCCGGCGAACTACCAGTCTTCCATTTTAACACCCGAGGAGACTGCAGTACAGATTTGTTTCGATTTGCCCAAAGGCAGTTATGCCTCGGTGATATTAAGAGAGTTCATTAAACCCGAGTTACCTACTCAGCTGTAGCAGGAGATTCGCAAATTAATCAAAAACAATGCGAATTCGTTCACCCGTCATTTCATAGATAACGTTGTTCAGTTGCTCTAGCGTTAAGGGGATATTATCGCGTTCTCGTTCACTAATACGGACTTTTCGCTCGAAGCTGTTATCAGGGAGCCAAATGGTATTGATCCCAAGGATACGAACTGGTCGGATGAGATCGCGAAGGATTTTCTGTGGATCACGACTTTCTTCGACAAGTCGAACCTTAGCACCGAGCTCTTCTTCCAATTGCCGAAGGACACGACGTCCAGAGCCTAAAATCCGACGAACATCCCCTTTACCTACAAGAACGACATATACGCCATCAGCTACGAAGACTTGTTTGAAAGTGACCTCTTTGATTGAGGGAAACAGATCTTCAAGATTAACGAGGACCCGAGCGACTTTGATGTCGAGTTCGGAAATCTCGCCTTCGCTAATCTTCTCTTGGCAGTTCCCACACACAAGGGGGTAATTTTTCAAACAAATTGTACAGAGGGGAGATTTCACAATTAAACCTTCTATTCTTAGCCTTCGTATGATGCTTGGAAGGTAAATTTGTAGGTTTCGGCTATGCTGGAAGGTTAAAAAACGTTGTCATTCTCCACTAAAAACGCACCTTGTCATTGTTGTCTAATTTACTTTACACAACAACAACGCTGAAAAAGGAATTCTCCTACTGACAGACACTACTTTACATAGGTGTGGAAAAGTTTGGAACTAGTTGACAGAGTTGTTCGGCTTACAGAACGGCAACTGGAAATCCTCCGCAGATTGTACATGGCCAGTGTACCCGTGTCTGTTCAGACTGTCACTCGGACGCAAGCCCAGTTAGCCAAGGAATTGAAGATTACCCGCCAAGCATTAAGTAACCACTTACGGAAACTTCGAGGCCTCAAACTGATTCGAACCGGTCGAGGGTTTATCGATTTATCTCCCGATTCTTTACGGTTACTTGGAAAGTCAACAGATGAAGCCCTGGTATTTTTGAAAGTGGAGCCGAAATATCGCGTTGAAGTGTATGAAAAGAT
>JAEOSK010000028.1 GCA_016840405.1 Candidatus Hermodarchaeum yapensis | reverse complement strand
CTATCTGGACTACTGCGAGCGCAATTAGCCGAGATGTTACCTTCAATTACTCGTTAACCCTTTACATAAAACGTAGTAGAACTACAGAAGCCCAAACCGGACCTGAAGGAACAGCATTCTTTGTCAAAAATGCAGGAAACGTATACTGGACAGCTTGGTTCAATACCCCGATCTATCCAAGATACTTTGAAAATTATAACTTCACCATTAAGAAACCTGTTACAGAAGCATGGACACTCTATAGTGCGATTGACCCCAATCTAAATCCGCAAACCGCTGCTGTGAATGCAGCCAGTAATAGTACACATTGGCGTCTCCCACCCTCCGTGGTCACCAGTTTTGGATGGTGGAATTTCACGTTCTCCTCCACCAACCGTATTGGCTCCGTATCAGGTGTACAAGACGCCTACTATATTAGCCCCCGTAGTCCGAATCAACTCTCAATTTCAGTTTCCCTCTCTAAAACAACCGGTACTGTGAACCTGACGCTCTACAATCCCAGTGGCGCAATTGCCAATGAATCATCAAAGGCCGCTGCCGCTTCGGTACCCTTCACCGTGGACTTTGACGACGGCGACAAATATATCGCCGGTGAATACACCCTCTGCCTCTCCTATGATGATGATGTCACTACCGCCGCTGGCTTTTACTCCACCAAGTTCGATATTATCCACGACACTGACCTAACCATCGAATCAGGCACAGCCTCCATGACCGTGAACTACGGCACAGGAACATTCTTCGTCCGCCTCACCTATGACGACCTTGATAAAACGACCAATCCCTGGGTTTCCAATGCCACACAAACGGTTAGAATCAATGGTACCGTTGATGGTAATTTCATAGTATTCCAAGAATTCGGGAACCTCTATCAAGCCGAGATTTCCAACTCCCTGATGAGCCCTGGCAATTATCTCTTCTCTGTGCAGGCAGATGACACTTATCACGATTCTGCCACCGATTCGATTACCTTATTGGTTCGAAGTGATGCCACCCTGACTTCACCTGAATCCCCGGGATTAACCGTTCCATGGGATGAAGACTTCAGTGTGCAAGTCTTTTATGAAGACGAATTTGGCGTAGGAATTTCCGGAGCCACCGTGACGACTGACTGGGGTTCCACGAATCCCTCCGGAGCTTCAAATGGCACAGCAGGCTGGTATGATATCACCCTTTCAGAGCACCTTAGTGTTGGGACATATTCCTTAACAATCCAAGCGGCACGAAATTACTACATAACACGTACAGCCGTCCTCACAATCATCGTTCGTGAAATCTCCACAACCCTCGACTACACACCACCAGGCTCCATTCCCTGGGGTGAAGATGTGGTTATCGACGTGGACTTCTCTGCGAATGATCCTAAAAGCACAGCCCATGATGGTGATCCAATAAGCGGAGCTAGTTTCACTCTACAACTAGGTGCAACGCCTTTAACCCAAGGTCCCGACTATACCCTTGTCGACCATACTGATGGCACCTACACCATTACCCTCCTTGCATCAAGTGGAAGAATCTCAACAATTCAAAGTTATATTTTGAACGTCCAAGCAGATGCCGCAAGTCCATATGGGGATGGATTCGCATCCATTGGGTTCCAAATCGTTGGGCATCAAACTCAAACCATTGTCAATCAACCCGATCCAACGGCCTATCAAGATACAACTAACGTTACAATACAATGGTTAGATCTTAACGGAACAGGTCTTTCAGATGCTGAACTCAATTTCCTTCAAGTTCGATGGACGTCTAATAATTCACTCGTTGCAACTCGAACCTCCCTATCCTTCACTCTTGATACGAGTTCGTGGCTTCCCGGCACATACGATTTGTATGTGACAACCACCCCTGATACTAGCCTATATTTTGGAAGCTCTGGTAGCCTCCGAATAACAGTCACCGTTCACCAAACTGCGGTCTCCGTTCTACCTCCCGAAGCGACGCCCTGGGGAGAAACCACTAACCTCACAATTGAATGGTACGACCTAACAGCAGGAGGTACCATCGATATTAGCGAGGTTTATCGAATAACTTGGTCTGGGGCCGTTTCAGGTCAGGAACTTAGCCCAGCAGACTGGACCATCACAATTGATACCTCCGCCCTAACCATTGCTGGATCTCCATATACACTCACCATCACAGTTGAAGCACTTACAAGCCCACGAATCTATGCTGATTCCAGTGGGAATGGTCAAATCACGATACGTGGTCATCGGGTCTACGTATTAGTCACTGGACCTCCACCAGTCCCCGAGGATGGATTCATACCAATCAGCGTTAGCTGGACTGACCTTGACACCGGATCCCCCATCAGTACAACTTACCTTTCCCAAATCCGTGTAACCCAAATTTCAGGTCCATCAGCACCCACACTCCCATGGACAGAATTGAATGACCTCGATTTCACTATTGATGCCACCGGTTGGGGCCGAGGAACCCACCGTCTTAGCGTCACCGTCTATTCGAATGACCCCCGATTCCAGGATGGATACGGAACCGTAAATATTGTCATCCGCGTCCACTCAATCAGCGCAGATGTTCAATCAATCCCCCAAGTACCCGTCGGCTACGATACTAGGATTACTCTATTTGTAAATGATAGCGACCTTGTTCCACCAGCTGGTCTACCAGAAAACCACATTATCTCCATCGAAATAACCGGAGGATTTGCCACCATCACTCTTGACAGTTCTAATTGGGCAACCTGGGTAAGCAATGGAACCGCTGGTGATGGCATCTATGTAATTACACTCGACATCTCGAGTTGGCCACGAGCGGTATATAATCTCCAACTCGACGTTTACACCTCTGTCGAATATGGTGATGGGGTTGCTTATGCTCAGCTTATTATTCGACGATTAGCAACCAGTTTCACTTACCAAAGTCCACCCGTCGTGCCATGGGGTGAGGATGGCAAACTCATCGTCACTTATAATGTTAGTGACACAAACCCCATTACTGGTGCCCCAATCACGAATCCGATTTCTGGCGCCACTATTACAATTGCTGGATTAACAAGGTATACTCATTTCGATTATGCTTATTGGATAAATGGCAAATACAATATTACATTCTATGACACCTATCTCACACTAATACAAACTTATCAATTTGACATCACGATTACCCTACCACCCGATTACACCACCGGTCAATTGGATGATGTCCCATTGCGTGTAAGAGCATTGAATACTTGGCTATATCCCACTGAAGTTCCCCTCACACCATTTGGTGATGATGTAATTATTTACATAGCCTATGAAGTTCTTGATCCAGAAAGCTCCCTTACTGGACAGGATATCTCAACTGGAACTATCACGGTAACCGGGCTTGATGGCTTCGATCCAACTCCCTACACTGCTATCTGGGTAGGAGCCCGATCAGAATACCGTATCACAATTGATGCATCTGCTATCACGGCAATAGGTCAATACAAAATTATGGTTAGTGTTTCAGGGGCAGGAAGCCAATATGAACCCTATACCATTACTCAACTCCCCTTCAGCGTCCGAACCGTATTCACAGCAATGACTATTGTACCTGTTGATGCTCAAGCCTATGCTGAAAACTTCACCATACGAGTCACTTACACCGTCAATGATCCTGACAGCACTCTTAACGGTCAAGGCATTGATGGCTATGCCGAAAATATTACCTTAGTTGGATACAGCGGACAATATAGCGTCAATCCCATTGGAGGACTTACTGGCATTTATGATATTATCCTGAATTCAACCTTTGTTGGCGCACCTGGCGCACATATCGAAACCGTAACAATTACTTGGACTGTATCACCACCACAGTATGCAGTTCAGACGAAATCCGTAACACTAATTGTGACCGAACGTCCAACCGAAATCCGTAACACAGTGCCTGGAGAAACCGGTTATGTTGATGAGATCTTAGTTGATTTCACCTTCTCAGATCAACTTCGGACAACTTGGATCACGAACGCATCCTTTGGTGGTAACAATGTCTTATGCAATCTTTATAACACAACCGAAACTCCCGTCCTCATTCCTACTTCCGCATGGTATATTGTCCCATTAGGTGGAACCGACGCATTCCAACTCAGGATTGACGCAGACTACTTTGGACGAGTAAACACCTTCTTCGATTTCAAACTCGAGGTCACCTGGCAAGCAGGCACTATTCCCTATTACGAGACACAAGAATTTGAATTCCGAGCCTATGTCGTTGGACAACGCACATCATTCATCCTCCAACCAACTGATGCTTCGTTTCCCTATGGCGATGTCATCAGCTTAATCTTCAGGTTTCAAACTGAACAAGGAGCCAGTATCAATGAAACCGATTGGCCCCTACTTGATATAACACTACTCTGTCCTGCAATACCTAGCTTTGGAACATATGGAGTTGATTGGTGGTATACCGAGTTAGGTAATGGTTTCTATGACATCACAATTGATACAACACAATTAGAAGGAATTGGAAGCTATTTATTCACTATCAATGTGACCTACCCCGAGGGTGAAATTCCCTTCTTCGAATCACAATATAATGAACCAGTATCAAAGGCCGTCCGATTCATCACCACTTTACTTGACTATGAACCTCCTGGTAACCTCTACTATGGAGATAACATGACCATCCTAGTGAAGTATTACGATACAGATAATGATCAACATGTACCAAATATTCCATCAACAGTGGATATCCAAGTAACCGGTGGTCCGTCGCCTACAGTTACTCAGATTCCATCTGGACCATACCAAAACTGGTGGCAAATTGAACTAACTACGGCAGGGATACCAGCAGGGCAAGAAGTCATTTTATGGATATTTGCCAACCAAAGCTATTACTACTGGAAGAACATTTCAGTGCCGATTTACATCTACGAAGTTCCACTTGAAATTACACTTGAATCTCCCGGTGTTTTTGAAAGATACTATGGAGAAGAACCCTACCAAATAATTCGTGTTTCAGTTCGTGTTGGTGCAGGTTCACTTGCAGGAACTTTCGTAACGGATGCAGATGTTGAAGGATACTGGGATCACCCTACACTGAGCTTCATTAATGAGAATAATGGCACATATTGGTGGGAAATCAGCTCTTTGTATGATAAGGACCGATACCCTATTGAAATTACTGCATTTAAGACTGGGTACTTCTCAAATGATACAATATATGTCGTATACACAATCACCGCAGGACCTAGCAGCCTAAGTTCTTATCAGGGTCCCACCTCATTCATCCTCAACCCCCCAGACACATATGATATAGTTGTCAACTATTCAACTGGAGCAGGCACACCAATCACTGGTGCAACAGTAACATTCAGCCACTCACACTCCGGAATTGCAGACGGAGTACTAACAGAAAGTATCATTTATCCAGGAATCTATTATGCCAACTTCTCATCAACAGCACCTGCACACCTTACCATTATCTATACAGTAAGTGTGAAAGCAACCTTCCCCAACACACAATCTCAGACCTTATCCTTCCAAATTGATGTCCGCCTGAGACCTGCAGAAATCGTTCCAGAGGATAGCATCTACTTCATCGGAGTTGAATATTTCGATACCTTTACCATTTTGGTTTACTTGAATGATACAACGGATAACAATCCTATTGGTGGATTGGATATTCGGGCGTCTTGGCCTAATCTACTGGGTGGAGAGGCGACTATGCTCCCTAATGGAACCTTGGGATGGTATTATTACGATTTCCCAGCGGAACAGGCGGCAGGATTTTCCTATGATCTTCACCTAGACCTTGTTGGTGTGGGCGCTACTCTATTCTCTTGTCCTCGTGTTACTTTAACTATTCAAATTCAGGCTCGAGAAACTAGTCCGATCGACGAAATGGCTATTGCATCAGTTCGCGATGAAGAAAGCAAATCCCTAGAAATACTTCAAGTTCCCCTTGGTGACTGGCTTTACATTTACCTCAATTACACCGATATTGACGGTCAGCCGATTGAGGACGCTGGTGGTTTAGTCCGCGTTGGTGACTCTGGCGTCCCCTATGAAGCATTTGAATACAATAATTCAACTGGACTGTACATAGTGATGTTAGATGCAAGTTACTTCGGTAGAGGTAATTATCGCCTTTTTGTCACAATCAGTAAAGACAACTTCAATCCAAAAGTATATGAAACGACATTCGAAGTTATTAGCATACCTACCGAACTTATTGTTACACATATTAACGGAGTAGAAGTAGAACCCCTTACTGAAGCAACATTCTTTATTGGTCAAGCAGTTTCAATTCGCCTTTACTTTAACGACACTTGGCACAACGATCCTATTGATGGTGCGAATATTACCATCCCCTCACAATTGGTTCAGGAGGGCTTCGAATTAGTTCACTTAGGTAATGGCGTTTATGAAATTCAGGGAATCTGGGATGCTTTTTCATTTTCAACCGTTGGAATAGGGCTTACTGTGACTGCTGAAAAAACTGTTCCACTAAGACATGATTCTTCTTCATTAGAAGGATGGGTGATTCAATTTGCCCCTTCCCAGGCTCTTCTTCTCGGTGTCTATGGAGGTATTGGTGCAGCCATTACACTAATCTTTGTACTACTTGGTTGGATTTTATGGGCTCGTGTGTTCTCGATTCCGTGGGAAGTGCGTCGGATGCGAAAACTCGCCAAGACAATCGAAAAAGACGAAGGCTTCACTTTGAGCAAGAAAGACTACAAGAAATTCCAACAAAAGGGTATTATCCTCGAAGGTAAGATCGATGATGCGATGTCGACGATTGGAGTAGCGGCGACGCCTGCGATGATTCCAGCTGTAGAAGAGGTCGAGGAGGTTACTGCGACCGAGGAAGATATTATGGGTGAGCTGGATAAGATTCCGGGTCTCGGTCCGGAAGAGAAGGCAGTGTTGGCAGAAGAGATGCGCAAGATTCCTCGAAAGGATCGAATCTGGTTCCTCGATGATCTGAAGCGGCAGATGGGGATGCGTCGGATGGACTTTCTGACGCAGCGGGAACGACCAGTTGAACCCACACCTCCACCCGAACCTACACCAGAACCGAAGGTTGAACCTGAACCGAAGCCTAAACGGAAGCCAAAGCCTAAGGCTCCGGAAAAGGTTGAGCCAGCTGAAGAGCCAGCGGTGCCTTTGGAAGAGGTGAAGCCGGAGGAACCACCTGAACCAGACAAGCTGTTGACTGAAGATCGCACAGCGCCCACGGTCTTACCGACTGAAGTGGAACCAATAAAGGTGCCCTCTGGTGTTGAGATTGAGATTCGGCGTGAGCTGGATAAGATTCCAGGGCTTACGGAGGAAGAGAAGCAAGCACTTGTTGACCATCTGAAGTACTTATCGAAAGAGGAGCGTCAAGCCACGTACTTCTCTCTGAAACAGAATGCGAGCGAAGACTAGCCCTTATGCGCGATGCTGTCGCTGAGTGTATCGAGTCATGACGCCTAATGTGCGGGCTGCTCGTTCAGGCATGGGGTATACGGGAATCCCGGCATCTTGGAGTGCCCGGATGCCAGAGTCACTTCGGTCCTGTGTTGATGAGATGAGCACAGGCTTTCGATGACGTTGTAGGACGTTGATGAGCCGATTTGCCGCGCCCCCGAATTCGTCTTGCATAGTTTTTACGACGTCTTGGGGGATGTTGGGACTGTGTCGGAATTGTTCCATTAGGTCTGGTCCAAAAAAGCCGTGGATGAGAAGGGCATCGATATTTGGTTGGGTTAGAAGTACTTCGGCACATTGTGCAAATAGTCGCATGTTCACGGTGAAGGTGCTATCCACGGGATTGTCCGTGATGGCAGTGGGGGGTAGGAAGGCGCGTAGCTGTTGTTGTACGTTGTCTGAGAGAGGGGGTATGGTGAGTCCTTCTTCAGCACATACATCGGTAAAGGAGACGCCAGGACCACCGGAATTGGTGAGGATAGCCACGCGTGGACCCTTGGGGAGGGATTGGTGGGCGAGGGCCATGGACCAGTCGAATAAATCTTCCAGACTTTTTCCAAGGATGACGCCGGCTTGTTGCATGGCACCTTGAAAGACGGTGTTGTCGCCTGCCATGGCACCAGTATGGGAGGCGGCGGCGCGTTGTCCGGCACTGGTTCGTCCGACTTTCATCAACAGAATCGGTTTGTGTGGGACAATCTGTTTAGCGGTGTTGAGGAATTGGGGTCCATCGCGGAATCCCTCGATATACAGGATGATGACGCGAGTCTCGGGATCTGTGCTGAGGAGTTTGATGTAGTCGGTGCAGGTGAGGATGGCTTCGTTGCCGGTGCTGATAGTGGTGCTGACGCCGAGTCCCCAGCGTTGGAGGGCGATGAAGTTTTGGGCCATGAAGGCACCGCTTTGGGAGACGAAGGCGACGGGTCCAGCGGGAGGCGCATAGGGCATAGTTGTGAGGTTGAGGCGCAAGGAGGGGCGGCTCATGCCGACGCAGTTAGGACCAACCATATTGAAGCGATGTTTTTGGGCGATAGCTTTAACTTCGTCTTCAGCGGCTTTGCCCTCGGGTCCCATTTCCCGATAGCCACCAGTGACGAGGATGACGTTGCGGATATCAGCGTGGGCACATTGGTCTAAGACTTCAGGAACAGCGGGTTTGGGAACAATAATAGCAGCGAGGTCGGGTGTGGGGCAGGCTAGAACGCTAGGGTAGGCCTTGTAGCCGTGGACTTTCTTTGCCTTGGGATTGATAGGATAGACCTCCCCTTGGAACCCTCCGGTTTGGACGTTGAAGGTGATGAGGGAACCCATTTTGGTGATGTTGGTGGAGGCGCCGACGATGGCGATGGACCGGGGGTTGAGTAGGCGTTCCATGGCGAAGTCTCCAAAGGTATCTGTGATGAGGTGGAAGGGTCGGATAAGCCTTCTGCCTGTAGATGAAAAACAATTATAGAACCTTATCCGAGTAGCTGCTACTAATTCTCATGTTTTATGGAGGGTTTTCGATGACCTCAGAAAAAGTAGAGATTGTCAAAGGCGTTTATTGGGTTGGTGCCATTGATTGGACGTTGCGTGATTTCCACGGGCTCTGGACCCCTCGCGGTGGCACCTATAATGCCTACTTGATTATTGATGAAAAAATTACGTTAATTGATACGGTGGCTCCAAACTTCTCCAAGGAGCTTATCGATCGGATTAGTACGATTATTGATCCGGCAAAAATTGATTATTTGATTTGTCAGCATGTGGAACCAGATCATTCTACGTCGTATGCGGATATGTTGAAGGTAGCTCCTAAGGCGAAAATTATCACCTCGATGCGGGGTGCGGAGTTTCTAGAGAAGAGCTATCCGGGTGTCAAGTTTCCTATCAAGATTGTGGAGGACGGTAGTTCTCTCGGTCTTGGTAAGCGGTCCTTGACCTTTGTGCAGATTCCCATGGTGCATTGGCCCGAAACCATGATTAGTTACATGCCTGAGGAACAACTGGTATTCAGTAATGATGCTTTTGGTATGCAGATTGCTTCCCCGTATCGGTATGCAGATCAAATTGATGATTGGTATGAGCCTCTTCGAGCGTATTACAGTTACATTGTCCGCTGGAATGCTGCTGCGGTGCTCAAAGCCTTCAAGAAAATTGAGGGTGTTCCATTGAAGATTATTTGTCCCTCTCATGGTCCGATTTGGCGCAAGAACATCGACCAAATCACTGAGATTTATCATCGCTGGTCCAGTAGCCCCGAAAAAGAACAGGCGGTTGTGGTGTATTCGACGATTTGGAAGAGTACGAAACAGATGGCCTATGCAATTCGTGAAGGGATTGCGAGTGTGGGTGTGCCGGCGGATATTTACAATCTTGAAGAAGAATATCTGAGCCGAGCTCAGGGTGCGGCGATGGAGGCAAAAGCAGTGGTCGTGGGAGCCATGACCTATAACATTGACCCCTATTATCCTACCGCGGCGTTTATGCCATACCTGAAGCATCTTCGACCTACTAGCAAAATTGGAGCAGCTTTTGGATCTTATGGGTGGGGTGGTGGTGCCACCAAGGTTCTGACGCAGCAATTGAAGGACTTTAAATTTAGTGAAGTCCTAGAGCCATTGGATGTCCAGTTTCGTCCCACCGAGGAAGATTTAAAGCGCTGCTTTGAGTATGGACAAGAAATCGGTCGAAAAGTAAAAGCAGCCTTTTCATGATTTCAACAATTGCATCTGTTTTGAATTAATATCAACCGTTAGAAAATCGTATCAGAGGCTCCAAAGGAGGTTCGTTCGAGAACTTATCAAAGCAAGGGTGTTAACGGATTACCGAACTCCAATTCTTGGGAAGCAAAACATTGAAAAGCTTCAACGAAGCGGGAGTCGAGAATTTCCGACCCTTGAACACCAGGAGGCGCAATAAGACATGCCCGAAGTTGGTATATTAGGTTATGGCGGATACATTCCTAAGTATCGGATCAAAGTTGAAGAAATCGCCCGTGTCTGGGGTAAGGACGGAAAAGCCATTGGAAAAGGTTTGGGTCTGATTGAAAAGAGCGTCCCTGGACTCGATGAAGACACAACTACAATTTCTGTTGAAGCGGCACGTAATGCGTTGAAGTGTGCCCAGATCGATCCGACACGCATTGGAGCCATCTATGTGGGCTCGGAATCCCATGTGTATGCCACGAAGCCGACAGGGACTGTTGTCGCTGAGGCGATTAATGCGCCGAATAGCCTCCAATGTGCTGACTTTTCGTTTGCCTGTAAAGCGGGTACAGCCGCAATTCAGGTTTGTATCGGTTTGGTGAAATCCAAGGAAGTGGATGTTGGTCTGGCTATTGGTTCAGATACTGCCCAATCAAAACCCGGTGATGCTCTGGAATACGCTGCTGCTGCAGGTGGAGCTGCGTTTCTTATTGGTAGTGACGATAACATACTCGCCACCTTTGATGGCACCTATTCGTATACTAGTGATACGCCTGACTTCTGGCGACGTGAAGGAACAGACTTTCCAGAACATGGCTCCCGATTCACCGGGAAACCAGCCTATTTCCGTCACGTGCAACAAGCTGCCATGGGCTTATTTGCGAAAATGGGTACGAAGGCAAGCGATTATGATTGGGGCGTCTTCCACTCACCGAATGGTAAATTTCCCCGCCGTGCAGCAGCAAGCCTTGGCTTCAAAGATGACCAAATCAAACCAGGCTTAGTTGTTGATTATGTGGGCAACACCTATGCTGGAAGCTCACCCTTAGGTTTAGCCGCTACCCTCGATGTAGCTAAATCAGGACAAAAAATTTTGATGGTCTCATATGGGTCCGGTGCGGGAAGCGATGCTTTTCACTTAGAAGTCCTAAAACCCCTCAAAGAGAAACGGAAACGGATGCCCATGGTGCAAGATTACATTGATGATAAAGTCTACATCGATTATGCTCAATACGCAAAGCACCGACGCACCATTAAAGTGGAGTGAGAAAAAATGACTGAAGAAATTCCTGCAAAAGACCGCGTTGCCATTATTGGCATTGGTCAAACAAAATTCGGTGAACAGTGGGATCGGAGCATTCGCCGAATCACCTTAACGGCGGCAACTGCATGCATTGCTGACGCAGGTGTGTCTGGTGATGACATCGATGGTCTATACGTCAGTAACACTTCAACCAGTTCGTTCATCAAACAAGAACATCAAGCAGCGATGGCAGCGGATTCAGGTGGTTTGCTCCCGATTGCTTCCACGGAAGTAGAAGCCGCCTGTGCCAGTGGTGGCGTTGCTGTTCGTCATGCGTATATGGCAGTCAAATCCAAAGAACACAAGATGGTAATGGCAGTAGGCTGTGAAAAGATGAGCGATATCTCGGAACCCGCGATCGCTGATACTCTTATGGGTGCAGCTGACCGCGAGTGGGAAGGGCAGATTGGAGCAACCTTTCCAGCCCTCTTCGCCTTGCTAGCCCGCCGACATATGCATCGTTATGGAACCACCGTAGAGCAACTAGCCTATCCCTCTGTGAAGGCGCACGCCAATGCTGTGGATAATCCCTATGCACAGTTCCGGTTCAAGGTTTCAATAGAACAGGTTCTTCAGAGCGCCATGGTGGCTGATCCATTACGGATGTTAAATTGTGCCCCGATTTCTGATGGCGCAGCAGCACTTCTCCTTTGCCGGGGTGATCTTGTAGATCAATTTGAAGGAGACCCAATTTGGATTGATGCGTCCACGCAGGCCTCGGATACGCTTGCCCTTCATGATCGCCCACACATCACACAATTCCGGGCCGTGACCAGTGCTGCAAAACAAGCCTTTAACAAGCTCAAAATGAAGCCTGCAGAAGTGGACATTGCTGAAATCCACGACTCATTCAGTATTAGTGAAATCATCTCCGTGGAAGACTTGGGTTTTGTTGAAAAAGGCAAAGGCGGTCCTACCCTCGTAGATGGCTATTTTGATAAGAAGGGCACGATTCCGGTGAATGCGAGTGGTGGACTTAAGGCGAAAGGCCATCCAGTGGGTGCAACAGGCATTGCCCAAGTTGCAGAAATTGCTGAACAGCTCCGAGGGAGAGCTGGAAAACGTCAAGTGAAAGGCGTTAAACGTGGACTTACGCTCAACCTAGGTGGAACAGGGTCTACTGCTGTGGTTCACATATTGAATCGAGAGTAAACATAGAAGGTGAAACTGTATGTCTGATCAAAGTGTTCCCATGTTATGGCGGCGCATTAAAGCCGTGTACAATCTTCAAGGTCGACATTGCCGAACCTGCGGGACAAAATATTTTCCTCCAATTCCTCTATGTCCGAAGTGTCGACGAAAAACTGATTTTATTGATTTTCAGCTCTCAGGATTAGGAAAAGTGTATTCTTATACTGTTATCCACGATCCACCCTCCGGTTTCAAAGATTTGGCTCCCTATGTACTCGCCTTGATTCGCTTAGATGAAGGTCCCCTCGTTCTTTCACAGATTGTGGACGAAAACAGCGATGACCTAAGAATTGGCATGAGCGTGCAAGTCGTGTTTCGGCGTATTGGAGACGCTGGACGAACAGGAGTTCTCCGATATGCGTACAAATTCCGTCCATTACCTGAATATGCCACTGGTCACGTCATCGCCTCAGTGGAGGGCGAAGAGGGTATTGCTCACCTCGAGGTCCCAGTGAAAGAACGTGAGCGACGTTCCGTGCGTAAAAGCATAGAAGCGGCTGGGGCACGAGTAAGACGAATACGTATACGTCGAAGGAAGAAAGAAGAAAAGGAAAATGAAGAAGCGAAGAAGAAAGCGAAAGACAAGGTGAAGTAATGTTTTCGTCTTTTCAGGAACCAAGCGATTTATAAGAACTGAAACACCGATGTTCGCCGCACCCTTACGACTCAAGTCCCAATGCTCCTGGCCTCCAGGGGGTTTCTGAGTGTCATCCCAACGTAAAGTCTTCAGCTGTAAAAATGTCACAATTATTCTTGTTGCTTCTCTCATCCTTGGTATGATGGTTTCGATAGCTCCTTGGCTCCAACCGAACGGTGGTCTTTGGCAAGATATCCATTGGGCGAATTTACCACCTTATGCTACCAACGAACTCCCTGGACTCGATGGTGAAATCCACATTGTCCGTGATTATTGGGGAGTTCCCCACATTTTCGCGAGTAGTCTCAACGACTTGTATCTGGGCTGTGGATATGCCCATGCTCAAGACCGACTATTTCAGCTCGATTTGTTTCGACGTATTGCTGAAGGAAAACTCGCTGAAGTGTTTGGGGATGAATACATCGAACTTGACCTAACTAACCGGCAACTAGGTCTTGGTCAAGCAGCGAATGCTTCATTGGCTATTCTCGCCCCTCAAATCCTCGAATTACTCGAAAGTTATGCTGAGGGCATTAACCTTTACATGCATACCATTGGAACGAAAATTCCTATGGAATTCCGTGTCCTGAACTATTTCCCCGGTCCCTGGAATGTTACCAATACCTTAGCCATTGAACGCTACCTCGCTTGGCAAATCTCAGCAAGTAACACATTCCAGGACCTCAACATGGCCAGTCTCATCAATGAATACGGAGCCTCCGCAGTTTTTACCGATCTCTTCCCCGAAACCCACTACAATGACATTCCCATCGTACCCCCAGGTTCCCAACCTCAACCACTCACAGAGAATCTACTTGAAGCAGCCTACGCGCTAGCCCAGAACTACCAGCGAATACAGGCGCTTAATCCAATTCCCATTGCACCTAATGGCGGGAGCAATAGTTGGGTCATTAATGGGTCTCATACCGCAACCGGTGCACCCATCCTTTGTAACGATCCCCATATGACGCTCACAACACCTGCCCAATGGTATGAAGTTCATTTGATTGGACCTGGACATAATGTCCAAGGCATTACGTACCCAGGGATTCCCTTTGTTTATCAGGGACATAACCCTGGTATTAGTTGGGGATGGTCCGGTATGGTTTCCGATGTTTCTGATTTCTACTATTACATCTGGCGTCCGGGACAACCCAACCAATATTGGTATCACAACGATTGGCACACAATTGTCCAAGAAAACACAACCATTTGGTCAATGGCTGGAGGAATATTCACCCCAACCGTAGTCACCTTGAACTCAACAGTTCATGGACCGCTCTTCGAACAACCAACCGGGCGTTTTGCCCTCAAATGGACTGGGGCCAACGGATCGCTAGCCCTTGAAGCCCTCTTCGACATTGCTCAGGCGGCCGACTACTCTAGCTTTGTGTCGGCCATTGAACAAATTGAATGCCCTAACCTCAATTTCATTTATGCTGATACTAGCGGGAATATCGCCTATCATGCAGCTGCCGCACAACCCATTCGTGCCCCAGGACTTGGTCCAAGCCCACTAAATGGCTCCTCTGGAACCGAAGAGTGGGCTGGCTTCATTCCCTTTAATGAGCTTCCCCATAGCTTGAACCCAGATTCTGGTTTTCTTGTGGCTGCAAACAATCGACCAGTGAACGGAAGCTATCCCTATTATCTGGGCTATGATTTTGCCCCTGCCCACCGTGCTAATCGCATCACCGATCTATTGAACACCTCAACCAGCTACACACTGACGGATATGCAACACATCCAACTCGATTCCTTATCCCTGCACGCTCTCGCCATAAAAGACATCATTGCCAGCGTAGTGCTTGCCGAAGTATCTGCTTCCGAAGACCCCTTAATTCATGAAGCCGCTACAATCCTCCAAAACTGGGATGGCATCATGGAAATTGAGAGTATTGGAGCCACAATCTGGGCATACTTCTCACTCACATTCCTCAACGCCACGTTCTTTGATGAATACTCCGCCGCAGGAAGCCCTGACGGACCCTACCCCTCCGTCACAGTTCTGGAAAACTTCACGCAAACCAACTATCCCCTCTGGTTCGACGACATCCTCACACCGAGTACTGAAACCCGTGATGACATTATTCTCTCCAGTTTTGAAGCAACCATCGAATCCTTGGCTTCAAGCTTAGGAGAAGACATCAGTATATGGTACTACTTCCGCATTCATGCCCTCTGGGCACCTCATCCCCTGGGCGAAACATACCCTTACATGAATTCCCCAGCTATAGCCATCAACGGCAGCGAATACACAGTGAATTATGCACCCGGATTCATCGTGGCAGTAGGCTCCAGCTACCGCATGATTATTGATCTGGACAATTTTCAAAACTCGCTTAGCGTCCTGCCCGGAGGTCAGCGAGCTAACGTGTACAGCAACCATTACCTCGACCAACTCGGGTTATGGCTTGTCGGGGAATACCACCCGCTTCCATTCCCCTCAAATCTCATTGCAATGACGGAATTCGAATCCATCACGCATCTGGTACCTGCTGACGGGAGTTGAGGTGAAAAATCATGGCAAGCCCATTTTCAGGTTCAAACATCCGCCGAATCCTTCGGGAAACCTACTCGCCGATCATCGGATTTTTCGTCTGTTTCATCCTCGCCCTTTTCATTCAACTCATCGGTTTTGGAATTGGCATCGTGATTGCCGGCATCCTAGCTGGCTTCCTGATGAAAAAAACCTGGAGAACCCTTATCACGACCTTCTTAGCCGGCTTCGCAGCCTGGCTCGTCATCTTCGGCTACATGTACCTACTAAACCCTGACGCCTCCCGAAACGCCTGGATTGTGCTATCATCCCTAATCCCAGCACCACAGGTTTTCGTCTCAATCATTGGCGGTGCACTCACTGGCGTGGGAGGACAACTCGGTACCCTTTTTGCCGACATCGCATATGGGGGTATTCCCGATGACCTGGGCCTTCCACCAGGACCAGAACGTATTCCCACAAAAGAGCTGCCTCGTCGTAAACGCGTTAAGGGTAAACAGCCCAGACGGAAGAAAAAGAAGAGGAAATACTAGCCCTCCCCTTATTGATCATAGGATGGTTTAGAATAGAGAGTGCTAAAAGCATGTACTCTCATTCAATAATAAACAAGAAAATAGTGGGGTGGAGGACCATGCCTCGCCTTAAAACCCCGTTTATGCTGCTTCGGTTGAGAGCAGCTGCCGACCCTTATCAGTGAGGTCGAACCAGACGTGATACACACCGCGTCGTTCGTTAATGAGACCGTTTTGAGTGAGTCGTTTCAAGTGATATGCAGCAGTAGAAGTGGGAATGTTAAGGTCTTTGGCGATTTCACGGAGGAAGGCCTTATCTTTCGATAATTTGTGCATGATCCTCTTCCGGGTACTGTGTTGGAGTGCTTCGGTGTTTGACAACATAATCTTAACCGTGTTAATTCTTTAACTAAAGTAGTATTTAAGCATTATTGTTTGGACAAGCCCCGCCTAGACAAATCAACACACACCTAATTAGCCAAACTCTGAGTCGCACAAAAAGCGTTCTAAACCCTAGAACGTCCTGTTCAAAGCCATAGAATAATGTGCCTCCGCACTCCTTCGTACCCTTGAAACTGTTGAAGCCTCCTCAGCTGTTTCGCACTAATGCTTCATCGCGTAAACCCCTCGAATGCTTCTATTGATATCAATCCGTCCATAAAACCACCAGAGGGAAGATACCTCCAATGCGAAACCGGAACAGAAGGGCGGGAAACCGCCCTTCCCTATTTCTTAAAAACTAATGAAACTTGATTAGAAAGAGGGAGAGAAATTACAGAATAATCCATATGCACTTCGAAGAGTACGATCTTGGCGAAGCCCATTTTCAATCTTGAGTAATTCCGGTGGGACGCTTGTAAAACTGGACAAGCATACCCGGCGCTTGCTCGTAAGGCGGACCTTCCGGACGAAAATCAAAACTTTCCACCAGTTGCCGCATGGTGGTATGGTCGTAGAGAATGTTGCACAGGTTGGCCGGGGCATTCAGCTCCCTGGCGTAGGTGATGAACTGCCGATACATGGCGCGAACTAGCCCCCGGTGCCGGTAGTCTGGATGTACGGTTTGATGTTCACCGAAGACCCCTTCCGGTTTGAGAATCGTCTTGTAAAACCCCGCGAGGTGCCCTTCCAACCGAGCTCCAAAGTAATGAAAACCACTGCGCATCTCGGCAATGATTTGATCAGGATTAAGAACGCGTTTTTCCCGCCATGCCTCTGGTATATGTTTTGCCTGAGGCCACACCATGGCGAGGAGTTTTGCAATTTCCGGTGCGTCGTCTTCGGTCAACTCGACGATGGAAATTTCAGGATCTTCGGCGGGAAAATCCTTGGTGCTGGGTGGCAAGGACATAATGCACATCAATTTGATGTTAGTACATTTAACGCTTCTTTTCTTGCGTCGCTTCAATCACTTGATAAGCTTCGGTGAGAGCGGTGCAACCGCAGCAGCGGACACATCCAGCTCGATGCGTCCGAGGATCGAGGTTATGGTCGTAGAGGAGTTGGGCACAGTCCAGGTAGACATTGACGATTTGATCCAAGTTTTCCACATAGGGTGGAATATACCCTTCAAGGTGCGAACCAGGGTTGGGTCGGCAAGGGACGGGGACGGGAATGACCTCGAGTTCAATGGTCGTTTTGAAACCCTGGTGGAGTTGTTCGGGGGTTTCGCCCAGACCTAACAGGATGAAGGTGCTTACTTGTCCTCTGCCAAAGATTCGGACCGCTTGTCGCCAGGCACTATAATAGTCGAAGAAACTAGCGTTATGGAATTTCCCGGGGCAGTATTGCTTTCGAAGATCATCATCGTAGATTTCCAAGTGGATGCCTACCGTATCCACGCCTGCGTCTTTTAGAGCCCGTAGCTGGTCCGCAGATTCTGGGGGTTCCAATTGAGCATGAATGGGCACATCACTCTGTTTTCGAATGACAGAAACGAACTCGATATAATCTTGGACACCACGATCCGGTCGATCGGGCGTTCCCATCGTAAGGGTAAGATGACTGGCGCGTTTCTCTTGTTTGGCAGCCTTGAGGACTTTGAGAAATTGTTCAGGGGATTTCCGGAGTACCGTGTTTCCTTGTTCAAGGCTCACAGGAATGCTGCAGAACTGGCACTCTAGCCCCTGATCGAAATAGTCACAGTGTTGGACAATGGTGGTAGCAAGACAGTCCGTGCCATGTACCAAAGCGATATGAGTCATGGGCGTCCCATCCGACAACTTTTCCTGATAAAACTTGGGAGCAGCCACAAGCTGGATGGGAAAGGTGTTTCCTTCAAAGCAGATTTCGAACTGATTTTCTTCTAAAGGTTGCAGTTCGATTGCGTGAAATTGTTCAACTTGCTGTCTTGTACGAACTGGAGCATTAGCCAAGATGTCATCGTTGAGTAGAAAATAGCTGCCAAGGGTCGGCCCGGCTCCACCCGTTCGTCCACTCATTTCATCGGATGGAAAATGGATTCCCCGTGTGAGCAACGCCACCTTCAGTCTTAGAATGTCCAAATCTGATTTTTGTGATGACATCATTTTCGCCAATCAATATTACTCGATGATAGTTCAACCTTAAAGTTTCGCTCTCACCAATTCACACGTTAATGAATGTTGTTAATGGTCCCCTCCAATTGTGTAGGAACGCGGTGTTTCGTCTAGTTAGAAAAAAGGAGGAGAAGGGAAGTCTCTGTAGGGTAAAGAGTTCCCTTCGCCTTGCTGCTTGTCGTCCTTAGTTGATTCGGAATGTACCAGGAGCATATTGAGGTGCACCAAAATCGTACCAGATAATTATACCACTCATATGCACATTGCGACCTTCATACTTAGCGAAAGCTCCAAAGGCTGCTTCGATGTTCCCGTTCATATGATATTTCGTGTTCGCATTGTTGGTTATACCTTCGTCATATCCCCACATCACTAATTCAGGAGGATTATTTACTGGCAACCAGTGTTCCCAAGCCGCAGGATCATCTTCAGGAATTGCTGGGAATTCTGCTGGATCCATGTCATAGATGGCCCATATTTCGCCGAAGAAGAATGCCTTTCCATGTGCTGGGTCATCAAACGGTTTGCCTGTCCAAAATGCAAAGTATAGCATCCCATATTCATTACCGTCGATGTTAATTGATCCAACCCAATCTGGCACTTCGGTGTTGTATCCTGGCCACGCTAGATTAAATTCTAAGTTCATATCACCGTATACGTGTTTTTTCGCTTGTACTGGTGCAACAGCAACACATGCTAGTGCAAAGGCCACAACTAGTAAGACAACGCTCCATTTTTTCAGCTGAGTCACCTCCCAATCACTGACTAGAAACCAATGACCTCAGAGAACTACTCGTTCTCCAAAGATGCAACCCAACGAGCTGCAAAGCGCAACGGTTGTTTGCAGCTTGCTTTATGGATGCGAGATTTATTTGTGAATGGCAAGCGGTATCTGCAAAATTTCACCGTTCTGCACAGATTTCCGCCAAATTTTGCAGTCCGAACTGCAAAATCGTGCTTAGAAGAGTTATTTTTTAATAACAGACGAGGCTTAATTGCAGACATTGTAGGGAAAGAGGTAACGCAATTCAAGAATCAAAGATGCAATAGAAACCAATGATTTCCTTCAGGCGCTTGGTAGGGAGTGTTGGACCTGGACTGGCTAGACAAAGCTTTGCTGTGGGAGCTGTTTGGGAATGCCCGAGCCTCATACCAAGACCTTGCCAGAAAATATGAGCTTTCGTTCAATGCTATTAAGAACCGAGTGAAAAAACTCGAGAAAGTAGGAGCCATTCACGAATACACGGTAGAATTAAGCTTAGCAATGTTGGGCTTGGAATCTATTATTGTCACCATCGAAACGGATGGTTCAGAAAATATCAAATCGCTTATCAACCAGATTGGTAAACAGAAGCCGATCCGAATGGTTACTCGTATTAGAAATAGAGAATATGCTGCTTTTGCTTTCGTAGCCGGGGCAACCGACTTTTTTGAATTAAAAATGAATCTTGAATCACTTAAAGCAGTTACCAAGGTGACAATCCATCCGATCTTAAGCACTTCTCCTTATGCTCCACCTAAAAGTAAAGCTCGGAGTCGAGGTCAGAAAATTGACTTTACTCAAAACCAGTTGCGGGTATTGAGGTGCTTAACAGAGGATGTCCGTATGCCTGTTGGGGAAATCGCGAAAAAGACCAGCCTAACACCTCGACGTATAAGTAAAATCCTCCGAGAGCTACAAGAGGGAGGCGGTGTGCATTTTACTATCCGAATGGATTATTTAGCTCTCGGTGATATCAATCTTGAATTGAACATTCAATATGATGAGGCAAAAACGGGGCTCAATGAGATTGGAAAATGGTTTCAAGAACACTATCCCCGTGAACTCTGGACCGTTTCTCAAGTGTTAGACGAGCCCATTATCGGAATATCGCTTCTCGTTGAGGATCCTACAAAGGTTGGAGAAATTATCAACATAGTGCGCGAGGCCACATTTGCTGAATCCGTTGATGACTATGTGATTACTTCACAAACCTATGTGAAAATGCATTACCGTGATCCCAGTCAGCACCATTTGGATGAACTGTTCAAAGAAGCGGGGCTTTAGCTCGAAGTACAGAATTTATCCGTCGCTCTGATGATTTTTGGTGAAATATTACTATGAAGATAACGTCGATTTTATTGAGGAAAAGAGGCAGATTCTCCTGAACTGTCTGCCAAGCCATCTCTTGTAAGAAGGTAGCATCTGCTTCGGTTACATTCACGCAGTAAGAAGGTAGTGGAGGTGATGTGGGACGATAGGAGAACCCAACTGGACTTTCTTCAAAAATAGTTACGTAGATGACGAGGGTTGCTAGATAAGTTCCGTTCATACTGGAATGCTCCACATCAGTGTACAACTGAAAACCGGGACGCGTTTCATTCACCTTCTCAAAAGCAAGACCCACGGGCGCGACCAACGCATCAAAGTCTGTTGCGAGATCATAATGGGCTTGGGCAATCTCAGACATGGATAGTAGTTCAAATGTCTCGTTCCAAGGATAGTCTCCAGACCAGGGCGGTTTTCCCAAATGGTTCCATGCCATGAACAATACTGGTTGAGAGTTTGTTTCATTGATTGCTTCGAGTATCAGACGCGCATTATCTTTGAAGCTTTCAAATCCAAATTCGGGAGTTCCCTGCACAATGATGTAATCATAGTTGCCAGTGGCAATTTTGTATGAAGACGCAGGATAGAGTTGCGCTAATTGGCCCGCCTCTATGTAAACTGAATCTATCTCTATCACTCTTGGAGGAGTAGTACAGTTTCCTAATTGCACAATTTGGAAATCAACTCCTTCATTGTGGTATGAAAGGCTGTTGCCAATGAACAGGAGCTTTGTGGGGAGTTTCGGTTGTCCCACATTCATCCCTAAAAAAATGGCAAAAACTACGGTGGTTGGAATTAAAATGATTGCTAGTAAAATCAGACCTTTAGATTTCAAACTCAATTCCTTTATCCTCTGAAAATTAATAGAAACCAATGAATCATCTCCCTTGATGCAAAAAAGTCAAGTTATCGCATAAAAATGATTGTGTTGGAATGAAAACAAAATTACGAGGAAACCGTCAGAAATTAATGCAAAATTGAAGTGTACACTGCAAAAATATGCTCTCTACGAAAAGGAATTCTTTATTATAATGAGAGTGCATATTTGCAGCCGTTAAAGGGAAAGAGGTTCAAGAGTAAGCACTCTAATTATCCCTTTGCGTCTTATGATGTCTTTCCCTTCATCGTTTGGGGTGCTAGATGTGGACTGGCTGGACAAGGCCATTGTATTGGAGCTATATGGTAACGCCCGTATCTCCTTTCAAGACCTTGCCAAAAAATTTGATCAGTCCTTTAATACCATCAAGAACCGAGTGAAGAAGCTCGAGAAGGGTGGAGTCATCCAGGAATATACTGTCGAATTAAGCTTGAATATGGTGGGTGCCGATTACCTTTATGCCGTTATTAGAACGGATGGCACAGAAGATATCCAAGCCTTGATTGAAACAATTGGGAATCATCGGTTAATCCGACACACTGGTCGGTATGGTTATCAAGCGTATGACGCTCAGGCGGTTGTTCGAGGTTCAATAGAGTTTTTCGAATTGAAACAGTTTCTTGAGAGTTTACCTTCAATTAAACATGTAGAAATTCATCCTTTCATGTGGATTCTACCAGACGCACCTCCTCAAAGTAAAGTACGTTCTCGCGGAAAGAAAGTGGAATTCACTCTGAACCAGTTACGTGTTCTCCAGTGTTTATCTAAAGATGTTCGAATGCCTGTCTCAAAACTAGCCAAACAGACCGGGTTGACCACTCGACGTGTGAGAAGTATCCTGCGTGAATTGCATGATGGGGGAGGAGTTCACTTTACTATCCGAATGAACTGGTTATCCGTTAATATAGTTATTTTGGGTTTTCTGATTCGTTTTAATGAAAAGAAAGTGACAGTTTCTGATATCGTTAGTTGGTTTCAAGAGCAGTTTTCCCTTGAATTTTGGGGAATGGTTGTCTGGTTGGATGAGCCAACAGTAATCGCTTCATTGAATGTCGCGGATCTCTCTAAGGTTGCTGAAATTACCCGTAAGGTCAAAGCTGCTGGATTTGCTGAGTCCGTTGAGGATAGCGTTGTCACTTCGGCTTTTTATGCCCCGTCCCATTATCGTGGACCAAGCCAGACTCGGTTAGAAGAAATATTCAAAGAAGCCGGACTCTAGTTCACATCTAACAGTTATTTCAAAAGTAGTATACGTATTTTGTCAGAGATTTGTGTGAAATCGAAATTACAGTCTGGCTTCAATAAGCAATTCTTCTAATCGGGTTTCCAAAGGATCAAAGAATTTTACGAGCAGATTGAAATCCAATCAACGTTTGATTTGGGTTCTGAATTGTTCAAAAAATTGGGTTAAATCAACATTGCCTCCACTAAGGATAATGCCGATGTGTTGGTTGACGAGTTGGTCTTTGATTTTGATGAGTCCAGCAAAGGGGACAGCGCCGGAGGGTTCGATGACGAGTTTCATGCGTTCCCAGAGGAATTTCATGGCATCGACGATTTCGGTTTCGCCTACGGTGATGATTTCGTCAACGTGTTGGCGGATGATGGAGAAGGTGCGATCGCTGAGTGAGGTACGAAGTCCGTCAGCGATGGTGTTTGGGTTCACACTAGAATGGAGTTTTCCCGTTGTGAAGGACCGATAGGCATCATCGGCTTGTTCAGGTTCTACTGCAAAGACTTTAGCGTTGGGGCATAGACCTTTGGTGGCAATAGCAGTGCCACTAATGAGTCCTCCACCTCCGACCGGACCAAATACGGCATCGATTCGTCCCGTCTCTTTGATTAATTCAAGAGCCGCGGTTCCAGCCCCTGCAATGATGCGTGGATCATCATAGGGATGGATGAGCACGTATTTATGTTTCTTGATTAATTTCTGAACTTCCTGGGCTCTGGCGTCAACCTCGGGTTTGCAGAAAATGATTTTTGCGCCGTAGCCTTTGGTGGCAGCAATCTTTACATGCGTTGAATTTTCTGGCATGACAATTGTGGCTGCAACCCCTAGCATCTGGCTCGCGAGGGCTACGGCTTGAGCATGATTTCCGGAGGAGTGGGCGATGACACCACGTTTCCTTTCTTTGGGAGTCAACTGGGAGATGGCATTGTAGGCCCCTCGGAATTTGAAGGCGCCGATGCGTTGGAAATTTTCACATTTGAAGAAGATTTTGCAGCTGGTGAGCCGGTCTGCGGTGAGTGACGTCATGACGGGGGTTTGGATGATGACTTTTCGGATACGGTTGTAGGCGGCTTTGATGTTACCGAGGGACACCATGGTGTAGTATTTCGTGCTTGTATGGCATAAGTATTCTTTTTCTTGATTTATAGTGCGGATGGTAGGCGGGGAAGCCTTTATAACGCTGCAAACGCTGAACTTAGCTCTCTTCGGCTATTTGTACGAGGATGGTTGGAGTATGTCAAAACGAATTGTTGTGGCAATTGGTGGTAATTCGCTCATCAAGGATAAGGCGCACAAAACGGTGCCCGACCAATACGCGGCAACCGAAGAAACTGTACCCCATATCGTTGATCTTGTTGAGCAGGGCTGGGATGTGGCAATCACGCATGGCAATGGTCCCCAAGTCGGGTTTATTCTGCGTCGGTCTGAATTAGCGAGGCATGAACTTCATGAAGTGCCTCTTGACTTCTGTGGTGCGGATACACAAGGAGCAATTGGCTATATGCTCCAACAAACCCTATTTGCCGAATTTCAGCGCCGTAAGATGCAGAAACAAGCGGTCACCGTGGTGACGCAGGTCCTCGTTGACCGTGATGATCCCGCCTTTGCAAAGCCCAACAAGCCTATTGGTTCATTTATGGATCAGGAAACCGCTGACACCCGAACCGCTGAGGGATGGCATGTAGTTGAGGATGCGGGACGAGGATGGCGTCGAGTGGTCCCGTCACCGATTCCAAGGAAAGTGATTGAAGCCCGTGCAGTTATCAACCTCTTAGAGGATGGTTTCGTCGTCATTACTGTGGGTGGGGGAGGCATCCCCGTCATTGAAGAAAACGGGAAATTAACTGGGGTTGCTGCGGTTATTGATAAGGATCGAGCGTCAGCGCTACTCTGTAAAGCCATCGATGCGAAGCGGTTCATCGTGTCAACTTCGGTTGACCGGGTGTATCTGAATTTTGGGAAACCGGACCAAACGCCAATTGACAAAATGACAGTGAGTGAAGCCAAACGGTACCTCAAAGAAGGGCACTTCGCTCCTGGGTCAATGGCTCCGAAAATCGAATCTGTCATCACCTTTATCGAGGAAGGAGGTGAGCTCGCCATCATCACCTCTCCTGAAAACCTAGCACGAGCCCTCAAAGGTGAAGCAGGGACACATATCACACCAGATTAGGACGTGAAATGGACGTTCACTATGATAAGGAAGATTGCTCAATCGGTCGAAACTTATTCTAGTGAGGACGTTATCCAGCTCTTGGATCGTGTGCTACCAATTCTGAAAAACGAGTCACGCCTGATCAAATTACCTACCTCACCACTAGTGTTCGTTGGGGATACTCATGGTGACTGGGAGGCAACACAGGGCATTTTAGATCAATTCTGGCATTCAACAACGGTCTTTGTTTTTTTGGGTGACTATGTTGACCGTGGATCCTATCAAATTGAGAACCTGAACCTATTGTATGAACTAAAGAGGAGATACCCAAAACGATTGGTTCTGTTGCGGGGGAATCATGAATCACCTACGGTCAACCGTCAGTACGGATTCTATGATGCAGTTCAACGCACATTTGGTGAACTGAGTGAACAGTATTGGGCAACCTTCGCCCATTTACCTTTAGCTTCGGTAAGCCCACATTTGAGGATCTTTGCAGTGCATGGAGGAATTCCAGAGCAGTTGAAATCCATTGATGAAATCAATGAGCTGCCGCGTGAAGTGGAAATAGAACATCCAGTTGCGTTTCAGCTTTTATGGAATGACCCGCAAGAAGCCTTGAAAGGCTTTGCTCCGTCATTTCGTGGTGGACGAGCTCGGAACTTTGGTCAGGATGTTACTAATGATTTTATGGCACGGAATAATTTGGATTTAATTATCCGGGCGCACGAAGTCTTTCCTCATGGCTTTCATGAATTCTTTGACGGACGAGTGTTGAGTCTCTTTTCTTGTTGCAATTATCGTGGTCCGATTGACGGAAAAGCGTTTTATGTTGGTGCGACAGGAAACCGGGAACTAATCCCCATTAAGATCTGATTCTGGTCGGACTGCTTTGATTGCATCACGGAGCTCAATTTGAGTGAATGGCTTTTCTAAGAAGAACACTTGTTCGAGGGCAGCGACATCTTTTCCTAAGAGGTGGGTGCCCATGAGGATGACACCAAATCCCTGCCGCTTCAAGCTAGTGATGAAATCAATGGACAGTGATCGACTAAGCCAGTAGTCAAACAGAATGACATTGGGTGATGTTTCACTAGCATCTAGGGCATGGCGAAAAGCGCCAGTTTCGCGAACTCCTAGACACACGGTAAAACCATTCTGATGCAAAATCGATTCGAGACTAGCACGTAGAGAATCATCAGGAGAAATCACCATTATCGCAGTGGTCATTCGGTTATCATTCCTCCACAGTACTCTTTGGAATGCTTTTTTCCCGTTTGCGTTTGAACATAGGGAGAAGGACGTGAAACACCGTACCATAACGTGGATCATCGGTAACGACATTGGTTACTCGGAATTTCCCGCGGAAGTATTCGACCAAAGCAGGAACCAACAGAAGGCCTGGATTCGCTTTCTGGGGTTGCTCAGGATCTGAACGAAAGAGGAGGACCTTTTCAATATCGGGTAGCACCCATTTTGGATGAACTATATCAATCTGCCAGTAATCAACACCGAATTCGGTTGTATTTGAAAAAGTCACCTCAATTGTAGCAGGTCCTCCCACATCTTGTTCGATTGCCAATCGAAGTAAGGGTTTGAAGATTTGGTTGACATACTCGTTGGCCATGACCTGGCACTTGTGTTCGGGAAGTGCGAGTGAGATTTGGCTTTGAGACTCTGGGATTAGTTCCTGTAGATCTGCCATTAACTGTGGAATGACCTCACATACATCGATTCGTGTAAAGTCAGGGAGGGCCTCAGAGTCAATAAGTCGAAGCAATTGAATGCTTTTCATGATGTATTCGATTTCAGCGACTTCCGTTTGTATCATTTCGAGAATTTGTTTTTGCTCTTCAACGGTTTCTTTCCCGCAACCCAGTTCGGTTAGACTCAAGATCGATTGGATGCGATTTGTTACTGTGTTGCTGAGTATGGCGAGATAATAATCGAGGCGGCTTAGTTGGGATGTGGATGGTGTTCGGAGACGTCTTTCACTTATTGTGAATCGTCGTAATTCGTCACGGACACGACCTAGTCCATCAACGAGGGAGGCAAAGTTATCCGACACGTCTTGGAGTTCAGTAAACAGTAGACCCGGTGGTTCGGTATAGGCAATTTTTCCTGGTTCACTTACAAGGCTCGTTTCCTCGTCGAGGCGTTCTAGCGGTCGATAGAGTATGCGGGAAAGGTAGTAGGCAATACCGCCCCCAACGATTAGGATTATGCCCAAGCCCATAAGCAACCCGGATCCGATTGTTTGGAGGGCGACGGTAGAATGGGGGGGCGTGAGATAGACGAGTAATACTCGACCGGTGAGGGTAATGGCTATTGTTGCAGTAAGTGTTGTGACAATGAGGAAGGAGATGATGATCAGAACACGGGAAACGATTTCGTATTTGATGGAGACGGGGCGAATGGTAGCCATATTTTCTAGACTTTCACTGAAGATAGCAAAGACTGCGATTAAGAAAGTGAAAATGGCGAGTAATATCACCGAGTCGCCGAGTGAGCCTGTATAGTAGAAGCTGGCAAAATCGAACCAGCCCATTGCGTACTGAAAAGAGAAGAGAGTGTAGCCTAAGAGCAGTAGGAGACTTGCAGCTACAAAGAGTGACCGGCTCAGCTGGCTAATGATTTCCTTTGGGGGATTCTGATTGAAATAAAACGCCCAGGCAAAGACAGCGGTGAAAAAGCCTGCGAGGATTCGTAGGCCTAGCCCAATGGCAGGAATAGGGGGCGGTATGTAAACCAAAACCAGCTGGTAGGTTGAATAAATACAGGCAACAAAGAAAACGGTGATGAGAAAGTAACCGGCAAATTGTCGCCATGATCGGCGGCGTTGTCCCACAGATATGAGGGCAAAGCCCACAAGGAGTACAATGTTGGCGATGGCGAGAAGATACACGGAGATATTTGGAAATGTGAAGGGGAGTCCTAAAAAGAACACTTCGATGAGGAGCCAAAAGTACCCAAGCGCTCCAAAGAAACTGGTGACGGCTACAATAATGGCAAGCCGACGAGCGACTTGGTTATGAAATCCTAACAGAATGATACATACACCAAAAATTGTTAGGAAAACCAGAACGTAGGCGCTAATTAGATAAACTGATGCAATTTGGGGTGCAAACAATCCAATAATCATGGGAATAATGGAAAGGACAATGGCGACTGGAAAGGCAATGACGGTGAATTTTTGGGCGTAGCTGTTGAACCACCGGCTGCCTTGGATTCGTTGTAACACCTCACCCACACTACCTTTGACAAGGTGGTAAACAGGAGAGACGAATCAGGAGCTAAAAAGCTTTGCACAAAACAGAATGTTCACTACTCAATAGCGGGTTTCTTACCAAGCTCTGACGATAAGATGAGTTCTGCCAATTTTTTGAAAACATCACTCACGGCATAATCGGTTTTAGCACTGGTCTCAAAATAAAGGGCATTTCGGTCAGCTGAATAGACCCGCACCTCATCGGTACTAACTGTCCGTGAGTCGGCTAGATCGAGTTTGTTCCCTACGATGACGATTGGAACTTCGGTGCCTGAATATTTCCGAATTTGATTGAACCATTTTTCAACATTGACAAAACTTTGGCGCACGGTGATATCAAACACCAATAATGCGCCCTTCGCTCCGCGATAATAGATTGGACGAACGCCAGAGTACCGTTCCTGTCCAGCAGTATCCCAGGCCTGTAGTTTCACTACATAATTATTTACGGGGATGGATTTGACGATGAAGTCAACGCCCAAGGTTGAGATGTAACCATCAGTAAATGTACCATAAGCAAAACGCGTTGTAAGACTGGTTTTCCCAACTTCAGCATCACCCACTAGCACTACTTTGAAAAGATAATCGAAGGCGTCGTGTGACATGCGTGGGCCCCGTGTCTAAGAGTTTTCTATGTTAAATGCAGTAGAAGTGTCACTTAAAGCTTAGTGTCTAAAAACCTCACACGGTTAATCTTGAAAAATCTTTGAAATGGGCGTTATTATTTCATCGTGGGAGGTATTCAAACCCGCGATAGCCCTTCCGACGCTGAAGCTTTTCCCGATCATGAAGCTTCTTCAATTCGTTCGATGCCGTTCCTTTGGTAATACCTACTTCCTCAGCGACGATCGCGGAGGTGATACATTTCAAATCCTTGGCTAGCCCCAGAATCTCTCGCTGAGTGGCGGTCAGTTCATCGAATTCTTCAAACCACTCATCACCCTCGTCAGCAAGACCTGTTTCAATAAACCGTGTTTCATCCATCGCACTAGGAATTAACGAAGTGGTGGGCGGAGGACTCGGTCGATGTTTCATTGCATAGCGAACAAAATCTTGAGTAATGCGATCCCCGGCAGGTGTGTCATCCTGAAAAGCGAGGGTGAGAATATTTTCACAAAATCTAAGGACGCTTCGAGGATAGCCCCGAGTGTGAACATGAATCTCCTCAAGAGCTTTTTCGGTGAAGGGTGTAATGCCTTTTCCACCAAAATATTCAATGCGTCGACGAATGAGTTGTGCTGTTTCGCTTTCATTTAGCACTTCAATTCCATGATACCCTTCTTGTTCCAATGAAAATTGAAGTGTGACTCGTTCAGCAATTGGTGGAAAAATGGTTGTTAGCGCCTTCGAAAATCCAGTTAAACCAGCGATATAAACCACGACGGCAGGAAGGTCGCTTAATACTCGTAACCATCGAACGGTCTTTCGTTTTTCCTTTTCTTCTTTATCTGAATCGTCTCGTGTTAACGCAAGTGACTGGCCATCATCAATTAACAGCACTATTCGTTGTTTTGTCTGTTTGTGGAACGCCCGTATTTTCTTACCGAGTTCATCCACTCGATCGGGAATCACTTTTGTCTTAACCATGAGCTGCTCCAATAAGAGGTCCATCAATGTTTCTGATAAAATCGTTGAATCCAAGGGTTCAGAAATCAAACAGGGAACCAGTCTATTGGGTGTGGATAAAAAATCGTTGAACCAGCGTAGGATATGGGATTTGCCAGTTCCTCGCCCTCCCTCAATAAGAACGATGTTTCCAGTTCGCAATTGAACGGTTAAGGGATTGAGTAGGCGTTTTTCACCTGCAAAGATTTCCGGCATAACGTCAATTCGAAAGGGGAAATCTGACCAACCTAGGCTCTTTAGCCGTTCATCAAAGGCGAACATTCCCTGCCACCACCACACACATTGTTAGGTGTGTCTTGATTCTTGACTTCGATTTTTGGTAAACCACTTCTTCCCAGTCTGTTCTGATTCATGAATCCGTTGTGACTCCGTCACCCATTCGCCCTAGGAAGTTGTTATTGGCGAAGGGGCAGATGACATCAATGCCAGCGGACGGATCGAACGCTACTTGTTCTTTTCCGATTGAACAGAAGAATGCACAGTATCCACCGTCTACGAGTCGACCTGTGCGTTGACAGGTGAAGGTGCGTGCTGTGGGTGTAATCAACTCGAGTACCGCATTGGCGTCGAGTTGGGAGAAGACCTGTTCAAGCCGGAATTTTGGTAGAAGGGTTTTGACTTTATCACTCACGTATTCCTCACTCCTTTCCGTTTCTTCGTTAGGACTGTTTCCTCGCGAAGTTGTGCAATTGTTCGGGCAATCCGGACACGAAGTGTCGCTGTTACCAGGGGCATTGCTTCTTTGAGTTGCTCCTCAATGCTTGGTGCCTGGAAGTTAGCAATGTCGTCCGGTCGAGCCCTCCCAGACGCTGTTGCTTTGTCGATTGCCAT
>JAEOSK010000058.1 GCA_016840405.1 Candidatus Hermodarchaeum yapensis | reverse complement strand
GACAGACATTTATGGATAGGTTATTGTAGAATAGGCGAGGCGAGCCAAATCGCAAAATAATGAACGCTTACACAGAGTAAGAGGCATTGCTAACTATCAATTCAGCTCACAAGTAGGACATAAGATATTCCCCGATACCTGCAAAGTGGAAGTGTCCAAACGAACTGGGCGCCTTAGAAGAGTAACATTGGCTTCCCAAGTCCTTGCGACAATTCGCGCAACTGATGGGCGTATTGTTCTAACAATCTTGGGCGCTAAACGCTTACATGCTGCTGTTAAATATCCACGGCTCCGCGCAACAGTTCATCAAGAGATTGCCCATTTTATTGCTGAAGGTCGCACTCTTTTTGCAAAGCATGTGGAAGATGTGGACCCCCAACTTCGTGCAGGTGATGAGGTGCTCATAGTGAATAATAAGGATGAATTACTTGCTGTCGGAGTGGCTCAATTAAGTCCTCAAGAGATGCTTGAACTCACAAGAGGAGTCGCCGTTAAAACACGCCATTCAATCGATAAACGGAAAACCTAAATGATAACGACTAACTACGAATTGCAGAAAATATGAGGGATAAGAGTTGGTCAAAGTAAAGAAAGTGAAATCCAAAAAACGCGCAATGGAACGCCAGATGCGACGGATGGGTGTGGATTTCCAGCAATTGGATGCCGTCACTGAGGTACTCATACGGTTTCCGGATCGGGAATTAGTTCTTACCGAACCACAAGTAGTAACCATGCAAGGACAAGGAGAAAACATCTACCAAATAATTGGTCAAGCCGAAGAAAGAAGCCTTACAGTCTCCGGCGAAGCAGAAGAAGGGGCTCCCACGGCTGTAGCCGCAACATTTTCAGAAGAAGATGTCCAACTTGTAGCAAATCAAGCCAATGTTTCTGAAGAAGAAGCTCGCGAAGCCCTACGGGCCGCGGATGGTAACCTTGCTAGAGCAATTATCGCACTAACTGAGGGCTAGGACTCTCTAGGAGCTTGCTTTACGCTCCAACATCGCCTTAACCCGTTTCATGCGGAAAAGATCTTCTCGTTCCTGTTCTTCAAGCATGAGTTCAATATACCGAATAGTGTTGTTAATTCGGGGAAGAACTACGTAATTTAACGCGTTTACACGGCGTTTTGTCTTCTCAATTTCTGCTGCAAGCCGTTTTACTGTGGCTTCAATTTCTGCAAGCCTTACAATCTTCTCCAGTGCAGTACGTACTTTTTGAGCAGCTTTATCTACGGCAGCTGAAGTCCCCGCTAAACTGTAATGTAGTTGGGCTTCTTCTTCTTGTTGAGTAACTCGAAAGATGGGTACATTAACTCCCATCATGTTTCGAGTTTCCACATCAAAGTCAATTGGGCTTTTTGCTCCCAAAGCGAGTTCTTCTAGTTTTGCTCCGCCTTCAACTAACTTGGCTTCCATAAAGGAAGCAAAGGCTTCAGTTAAAGTGGTTTCCATTTCTTCTCGATACTTCTTAGCTTCTGACAAAATGGCGAAAAACTCGCGAACTAGGGCATCTTGCTTTTCTCGAAGAAGTTCATAACCACGTGCGGCTAATTCACGTCGTTCCTTGAGAGTTAGAAGTTCCATTCGAGTTGGGCGAACCCCTGCAATAATTCCTGCTGACTCAGACAAGATTATCCCTCAAAGTAAAGCATAAACACAGACTACCCATATTAGGATCGCTCCAACCACAACCAACCATTCGGCAAAGTATTTTCGAATCTTGTCCGGGTTTTCTGCCATCAAACCGGCCATTCCAAAACTGAGTCCACATAACAATAAATTGGCTAGAAATAAAATTGCTGCAATCTGATCCCAGGGAATGTCTAACACTAGATTGGTTACAGCTACAAATCCAGCACCAATCATGAATAGGAGTCCAAGAACCTGTAGAACGCGAATGAGCTTACTGTTGGTTTCAGCCACGGAAACACGCTCGCGGATTGTATAGAGTCGAGGCGAAACTGAGGGTGCTCGCTATATAAGCCTTGCTACCTTGACAAGCAGTATATTATTGTCGCAGTTCATCGAATGTGTGAATGCGCATTTTTGCTGGCTTCTTGACGATATTTCCAATGCGGACTCCAATGATTAGTTCGACGCCACGTTCTTCGGCAATATCGATAAGCCGTTGTGTTACCACTCCATCTAAAATGAGGACTTGGGCATTTTTCTGTTTCTGCAACTCGTTGGCTATCTCTCCGACATGTGTCTCCTTAAGTTGTTTCAAATCATTATCAAGAATTGAAGCCATCATCGTCTGTTGAATTTTTTGAGATGAATCAAGAACTGCTTTCGGAATTCCGAGATCTTTCGGTTTCTTCTTGACCTTTGGGTGTTCTTTAGTTCGGAGTGTGTCCGGTTTTGTAGAACGAGTTGTCCTCTGACGGGTTTCCTTCGGTTTCTGTGCAGTTGGTCGCCGACCTCGCCGTTTCGCTTTTGGAGTGACTTTGACCGGAGCTTTGGCTTTTCTAATGGTCTTTCCTAGCACCTGTCCAGCTGGAATTTTGTTTCGGAGGGCTTTTGTGATTTCCTTGTGAGTTAGTTCCTCTACTTCTCTTCCTGTTGGCGCTCTCGCAACGTAGTCAACTTTTGCTAATTGAGCAAGCTCTTTGAGAATTAAATCTCCTCCTCGATCGCCGTCAAGGAAGGCAATCACAGTTTTTGATTTGATCAAATCAACGATTGATTTTGGAATCGAAGTACCTTCTACTGCAACTGCATTTTTCACACCTGAACGAAGCAAGGATAGCACATCTGCACGGCCTTCAACAACAATGATTGTGTTAGAAGTTTCTGCATCCGGTCCAGCAGGAAGTTTTTCCTTCCCTAGTTTCACAATCCCTGCCGTACGTGATTCTTTCATGACAGTATCTGTCATTTCTTGCGAATCCGGTGATACTTCTCCTTCCCAATCTCGTAGAAGATCCACGGCTCGTTCAATGATTCGTTTTCGTTTTTCTTTGCGTACGTCTTCTAGTTTTTCTAAGGTAATTTTCGCGGCGCAAGGACCAACTCGATCTACGGTTTCCATTGCAGCTGCGAGAACTGCGGTTTCAGTCCGATCAAGACTACAGGGAATAGTAATGGTGCCTTGTGATTTACCGCCTTCTGAATTCAGTTCTACTTTTATTCGACCAATTCGCCCCGATTGTTGTAACTCTCTAAGATCCAAATCTTCACCGATTACCCCTTCACATCTGTGATATGAAGTGTAGGCCCTCTGTTTGACCAAAGAGCGCGCCTACGACATCGGGGGTCTCAACTACTCCATCTATTTCGATTTTTCCACGAATACAATACTTAGTAGTACCTGTACTTTCTTCATTTGCTCCCATAATCGCCACCTAGTAAGAGTGATTTTTGATGATTTATCAGTGGCGCTTGATGTTGAGTGCGCCATATTTTTTCCAATAGGATCATGATGATGATTATGTAATTTGGTAAGCGTAATGTAATTAGCCTCACGAAGAAACGACATTAAAACTTTGTGCCTTTCGAATAATTATCGGTCTCTTTTAAGCCTTCAATAACTCGAACACGCCAACTAAATGCTCGCCTTAGTTGGTGCCGTTCATTGTGAAGCATTGTGACTCCTCGTCCTTCTAATTGGTTAATCAAGTGACGTGTTAATTGGCCTCCTCTTCTATCAAAATCGAATAATATCAGCAAACGTTGGGCCTCTGCTAATTCATCCGCCAAACTGACAATATTATGACCTGTTAATGCATGGATTGGTCCCGTTAAACCCAATCCACGTAATGCCGTGATATCCTTGATACCCTCCACTACTATTGGAACACCTTCTTCGGAGAGTTCAAGTAATAGACGAATACCCTTTTCAAACCGCTCCTCTAATCTTTCTTGTTTAGATTGGGGGTTTTTTTGGTGTGGACACATGGCAGTTCGCCTGAATCGCTCTTTGGGTAGAAGTCAGTTGTATTTCTTAATTTTACCGAATCTGGGGGACTTTAATCGGTGTACTTTTATATATCGCAGAACAAGCCCGAGGCACTTAGTGGTGTTACCGTTGGATAACATTCCACCTAGCGTTGAGAAAATTTCACAGCATACCCAAGAAGTGCTTACTATCGAGGATTTAACAGAAATTTTTTCTCGCCAAGAGAAACCTCGGGGCTACATAGGTGTTGAACCAAGTGGATTATTTCACATAGGGTGGATTGGCTGGGTACAGAAACTCAATCAACTAGTAGAATTAGGAGTCCGAATGGAAATTCTCTTGGCTACCTGGCATGCCCAAATTAATGACAAATTTGGCGGAAATATCGAAAAAATCCGGCGGTGTGCAGAGTATCTCCGTCACTGTTTTACTGCCCTGAATGTAGAAATCCATAAAGTTCACATTATCACTGCAGAAGATTTGATGCGACGCCTCGACTATTGGGAGAAAATTCTTCGGGTAGCAAAAAATCTCACTCTAGCTAGAGTTCGGCGATCAACCGATATCATGGGACGTACTGAAGAAGAAGCCGCCATCGACTTTTCGAAACTTATCTACCCCCTTTTGCAGGTAACTGATATTCTCGATCAAAAATACGAAATTTGTCTTTCAGGAATGGATCAACGACGTGCTCATGTCTTAGCACGTGAAGTTGCTGATAAAATGAAGCTCGGATGGAAACCAGTTGGTATTCACACACCCCTTCTCCCTGGGTTAACTGGTACCTCTCGTATGGATGTTGCCACTGAGTTCTCTGCTCAAGAATTAGCCATAGAAACGAAAATGTCGAAGTCAAAACCAGGCGATGCGATCTTCATTCATGATTCACCGCGTGAAATCAAAAAGAAAATTAAGAACGCATACTGCCCCGCCCAGGTCGTGGAGAATAATCCCATATTGAGCTATATTCGCAACATTTTGTTCACCCAAGACGGCTTCACCCTGCATATTGAGCGGACTGAAAAATACGGTGGTCCGTTAAGTCTGACAAGTGCAGATGAACTCGAAGAATTATATGCCGCAGGAGCTATTCATCCACTTGACCTTAAACACGCCGCAACAATCGCCTTCTCAGATTTTCTTGAACCAGTCCGGAAGTATTTTGAAGAAAATAAGGAAGCAACGAAATTATACGAAGAAATCACTGAATATCAGGTAACACGGTAACCAAGTGAAATCACTTTTCGGTAACCTGAACATCAAGCACAAAATGGTCAAAACTCGGGTTATAGGTCTTTATTACATGCATATTTAGGAGCTTTACTTGGCGATTCAAAGAAAACGCGGTCTTCTCTAAAATTTTTAGGAGTTTGGTTTCTAAGTCATTTTTCAAACCTATTTCATGAATATGCATTACACCGCCAGGTTTCAAGCTCAAAATGCCTTGTTCCAGATATTTCGTCGTTCCTTGGATTAATCCCATGAGAACCCGGTCTGCTGTTCCCTGTCCAAGTTTTGGTGTTACTATGCCTGTATCACCTAGGTGTGGATGGACGATATCATGAACTCTGTTTGCCTTGATATTTTGTGATAAATATTGAAAGGCGTCGGGGTTCCATTCGATTGCGTGAATTAATCTGGGGGAAGTATGTACTGCCATCGGTATTGAAAATTGTCCAATTCCTGCGAACATATCAATAACCAATTCATCAGATCCAAGTTGGCTCATCCGGAGACGTTCCGTTTTATTCCCCACGGAAAACATGACTTTCATCGGGTCAAGATGGAAAATAACATTATTTTCTTTGAAAACCGTCTCGGTATCAGGTGAACCCGCAATCAGTTCAACCGCAGGTTGTCGATAGGGGCCCGAAATCCCTGCGGTTCTTTTTAAAACGGATTGAATCTTTGAATCATACTCCAAAACTGTGTTTCCAATCAAGTTCTTATGTTCGACAATTTTCGGGTTCAACCAGAGAATAGCAACGTGACCTAATATGCGTAGGCGGCGAGGTAGAAGATCTGGAGAAATTTTCGCTCCCAGTCGTTTTTGAAGAAACTGGGAGAACGTGATATGACGGTGATTAGCTATCTTCTTCACCCGACTCTAAGTAATTATCCAGAAGTGGAGGGTCGTCGATGTTCTGTAGATCGATACACTAACGCCCCATCATCATTGGTGGGCGGAACGCCGTAATACCTCCGACAGGTCCTCTCTTAATATGCCGAGCGTATTGAACACAAGACGACCCGACGTCGAAGTGTGGACATCGTGGGTTGCCCCCACAATCACCTCTTGACGACACGTCATAGATCAAGCAGGAGCCTGTCACATGCCGCATAACCTTCAACGCTGCTCCAGTGTGCCTGCGATTTTGCACGAATCCTCATCAGAAAAATATCTTCAGATTCGTCCTCGATTACAGCCATTATCCTTTCATTGCTAGCACCAAAACGGAAACGGTGCCTCATAAACGCTTTCACTAATGAGCTGTGACCTCATGGTAAATGAGACGGCCATCACGATCAATTTGTCCTGCACGAATTCGCGTGGACGAAATTGAGATTTGGTCCTCCGCCATCACCATGGTAAGAACAGCAATATGCAAGAGGGGGAGTTTATGTTCTCGTCGGATTTCGTTGATTTCCTTGGCAACTGGGCAGGTTTCTTCACTAACGACAATGAGTTGGAGTTCAGGCATCGTAATGGCGGGTCCGAATTTATTGTGGAGTGGTCGGATGATATACCGGTCACTATAGCACTCATCTTCCAGCCATTTTTCTAACTCACTTATCCGGTTGTCATAACTTGCGATGATTTCCCAGTCGGGTTTATGTTTCACCATATCTTGTGTCGTTAACCCGATGAGAACCTTCTTACCCAATTCAAAAGCTCGGCGTAGGAGCGTCTTGTGCCCTTTATGAAGGCGGTCGAACGTTCCCCCAATAGCGACCCAATCATATGGTTCTTCAGACAAGACGCAGTCCTCATTCCTTGCTCTAATGTTCTGCTGAAAAAGCTTTACCACGAGTCAAAATTAGAGTTATTCAGTGAATTTAGCCAATACCGCTTGTGTTTCCGATTCCGGCGATGATGATAGTATCGCCTTTGATTGTGCGCCGTAGGATTGCGTTTTTCATTTTTTCAACGACTTTAGGAACTGCATCCACGAGGGATTTCTTCATCGGACCAAGTGCATCCTCTATGGACTCTTTGATAATTATGGCATCAATGGGAATTTCATACTTAACAACCGAGTCTTCCATCTTGAATTTCTCGGGTCCAGGATCTCCAATGGCAGCACCCACGCCTTCAATGACATGTCCACTTTCTTCGCCTTCCAGTTTCAAGCCGGCATCGACAGTAATGATTCGTGAGATCTTCTTTTTATGTCGGTCAACTAAGATTTTGATGCCTTCACCTGGTTTTCCGACGTGTCCGCCATAACCCTTAGCTCGAACAAACCACAGATTCCTTCCCTCAAATTCTCCAGAAGCAGCGGTCGTGTGCTTGGCGATTACTTCAGGTTCACCGGCTTTGATTTCTCGAGCAAAATGGGCAACGGCTAAGGGTCCCATTCCATCACCAATCGGTTTGCCATCGGCGAAAGCTCGGACCGCTTCAAAATAGGCTTTGGCCATTTGAATAATCATTGGTAGTTGCATTTGGAGCTGCATGACCCAATAGATGCTTTTGGTTTTCTTTCCCATAATCAGGAAGTGTCGAACTACTCGGAAAACATAGTATAATGCCATAGTGCCTGCTAACACATTTTCCGCATTAGCTTGTTTTTCCGGTGATGCATCAGGAGCAATTCTTTGGATGTATTTTTCGTACCGGTCAGTCCGCACGTCCAAAAGGTGTTCCAACCGACCTAAGACACCAGCAGGATCAATACTCACCGGTTCAATGATAAAGAATTCCAAGAAATCTTCAAGAGTTGATTTGATATCCTGTTCTTTCACCTTAAGCTCTTTGAAAGCTCGCATCGCAATCTGCTTTCCCTGCGTGGATAGAACTTCAATTTGACGAACTCCTGCCTCTGCTTGGCGAGTCCAAATGTAAGTTTGTAACCGTTGGCCATACAGATAAATGAACATGAATATGACCAGGAACGCGATTTGGAAAATCCAATTAAAATCCGTTAACTGCATCATCATCTTAGGTCACGGGAATTACGCCTGCTGCCGGAACGGTTTCAACGTGCCATAAAAACCTTTGCTTAGAGTTACACGAATCCAAACACAAGATAATAGGAAAAGAAGTGGCGCAGTTCACCATTTTCCCGACGCCTCTCGGATATCAGTACTCACGGCGACGAAACCGGCTTAACTTCCGGGATCTGACGAGACCGGGTGTGACCCAGCTTCTATGACCGCGCCACCCAGCACCAACCGCCCCCGCTATAAAAGTGTTGTGAACACTTGGGTAAGCAAAAGTGGTGGGCCGGCCGAGATTTGAACTCGGGACCACGAGGTCCCAAACCTTGCGAGAAAAACAGAACCGGTTTTCCTTCTCGCATCATACCGCTCTAGTCCAGCACATGTTGTAACCGGATAACTAGACTACCGGCCCGATGCGCGTATAGGAAATGGCGGGTGCTTGATAAATCTTATCTAGTAACTTCTTGCTGCAATGCGTTTTCAATTATACCAAGGTCTCTGTTGAAAAATAACCGGGCTATATCATTTTTTACCTGAGTGATGCTTTGTGGCTACAATCAATAGACAACATCAATGGACTAAAGCACATTTCATGAAAACAGATTTCGTTACGCGAACAGTGTGGTTGCGTCTACCGAATATATCCACAAACTTAGTCAGAAAATTGCGTCGCATATACACAAGAGCAATTAATGCTTTCTTGATTAGCTTAGAAGAACACAAACGAACTATCAAAGAAACTTACCACGAACTTCGTAACAATAAATGGTTTTCACGATTATCCGCGAAGATGCTTAACCAAGCATCACAAGAAGCATTTGTTTGGTTTAATATAAGACGAAAGGAGAGATTTCTAACAGATCAGGGAATACAGAAATGGGCAAAATGGGCAAAGAAACAAGGCATTGCGAATTTTGATCCCTTACAGAGTCTTCCAAGAATAATATCTCACTCAAATTATCTTAAAGGATGGCCAGGAAAAAATCATGGCCAATGGCCCCAGACAGCAATTGATGGCGCACGGTTTTACATTGATTCAAAAACGAATAATATTCAGGTGTCAATCGATAAGGTTGCTAAGAAAACCCAAGTAGTAATTGGTGGAGAACCTGAAAGGCTTCTTCGTCAATCAATTTCTGGTATACCATCACTGAAAATCGGATCATCTCGGCTTCTTGTCAAAGATGGAGTTATACAAATGGCAACTCCAATCCGAGTATCAGTTAATATACCAGATATTTCAAGCCTAGAACAGCCAACCCTGATAGGTGTGGATTTAGGACTAAATACGTTAGCTGCTGTAGTTGCGCTAACGTTCGATCAAAGGATCCACCCAGCCAAATCTATCTCTGGAAAACAACTTAAACATCGGTTAGCATCACTTTGGGCAAAACGAAAAAACGTTGCACGCAAACAAAAATCAGAAAGTATACAAGATATAGATGAGAAAACACAGCGTGTTATTCAACATTGGATTCATGTGACAGCAAAAGCAGTAATTAATTATGCAAGTCAGTTCCCACATCCAATAATTGTTCTAGAAGATCTTCGAAATTATGTTCCAACGAAAGAGCGAACTCGATGGGCAAGTTCCTCAATGAGAGATCAACTTAGTAAATGGGCACGGGGAAGACTCTTTGAAACCATTTGTATGAAAGCTAGTCTACATAATTTACCTGTAATCAGAGTCAATGCAGTTTATTCTTCCCCCGCCTGCCCTAGACAATGTCTTTGTCTTATACCTCAAGGATATTTCGAAGTGTTTCACTGTCCTGCATGTGGCGCAAAAGTTCCACGAGACATTAGTGCAGCCACTGAAATTGCACGTCGTGGTCTTCATCTGGTTACTGACAATAAAGTGTGGCGCTCTAAGGTTCTTGGCAACGAGAACACATCATCCTTGACCCAATCAGTGGCAGGATGACAGGGGCTAGGGAAAGGGTCCTGAACAGGAGCGGATAAGACCGTTAAGTGGTAAATTCCTTGCTTGGCAATGGAATTAGTGTAAAGCCATGGACAACCTTCGGCACCGGTCCTCCAAATTGGTATAGAGAATCAATGGCAATCGCATTGAAACTCATA
>JAEOSK010000027.1 GCA_016840405.1 Candidatus Hermodarchaeum yapensis | reverse complement strand
TCGAGTTCATTCTAGTATTGACCGCAACTTAGCTTATGCAATGAGTGAACTTGATCGATTGACCAGCCAACTGGGTGTTCCACGTCCAGTTAAAGAAGCTGCAGCTATCCTCTATCGTCGGGCTATTGAACACCACCTCATTCGTGGTCGTAGTATTGAAGCCATGATTGCCTCCTGCGTCTACGCCGCGTGCCGCCTACGGCAAGTCCCCCGAACCCTCGATGAAATCGCTCACCACAGCCGCATCAGCCGAAAGGAACTGGGACGATGCTATCGGCTTCTCCTTCGCGAACTCGAAGTTCGCATTCCAATTGCGTCACCCACTGACTTCATTCCACGCTTTGCCCAAGCCCTCGAACTTAGTGGTGACGTCCAACATACCGCCGCCGAAATCGTTGATTCAGCTCGTTCCAAAGGTATCACTGCTGGTAAAGACCCCACGGGTCTTGCAGCGGCTAGCCTCTACATCGCCTCCATCCAAGAAGGCGAACGCCGAACCCAACGCGAAATTGCCGAAATTAGCCGAGTCACTGAAGTCACAGTACGAAACCGGTACAAGGAACTCGTCCGTGAACTCGGATTAAAAGTTGAGGTCTGAAAACGCCTTCAGATCTCAATTTTTAAACTTTTTATCCAGCTTCATTATGAAAGAATATACGATTAGCGATTTTTGTATACTCCTTCTTTTTCAAGTATATCATCACCTAAATGCCCTAATTACTGGTTCTGGAACACGAAACGAATATTAAAGACATCAAAGGGAAGGTAAGACGAATCCTAATAGGGACAGTCGGAAAGGTTCGTTCAGTGGCTAACCCGCAATGAAGTCGAAGAAAGAGACATTTCGGGTAATAGGTACAGGCTCGTAGTAGTTGGGTTGTACCTTGGGGTTCTAGTCATTTTCCTCTATCTGATCCCGATTAGGAAAATATTGGAGTGTTAACTAGAAATGTACAAAATTGGACTAATTCGAAGTAATTCTAACTTGAAAGCTATTGTTTTTCTGTCGCTGTTAACCTTGTGGCTGCTTCCAATGACTTTTTCATTTACCCAAATGACTACTGAAATTCCAATCACCCCCGTTACCACACCGACCCCCGCTGATAAATTGGGCTATGGAGTACCAAGTCTACTAACACAGGGATCAACTCCAGTGAATGTCATTGTTGCAACGACGACCAATGCCTACAGTCAAATCTCCGCACTCATTGAGGAGTTAGGTGGTACTGTAACAATTGAATATACTCATACTAATGCTATTGCCGTCGCCATTCCCGCCAATATGCTACTTGAACTAGCAGCCAGCCCGCTGGTTGTCACAATATACCAAGATACAATGCAATATCTTCAAGCATCAAAAAGCTCATTTTCCTCTCTCGACTTGCTTTCAACATCAGACTCGGGCCTTACAGTCGAACCAATCACTCTCGAAAATCTTGCCTCGATTCCCTCAACATATACTAATAATTGGTACACCATGGCGGATCTAATTTGGGCTGAAACTGGAGCCGGAATGGGAGCCAGTGTTGCCATTATTGACACCGGCTGTTGGGTTGGACCATGGGTAGATCCAGACTATAGTATCGAATGGTATCCCTGGTATTGGGATGCGGTCTACGGTGGAGTTGATATCAGCTTCGATGTCGGCACACCTTACGAAGGTTATGGTAACCCAATGAACCACTATCACGGAACAGCCTGTGCAGACCTCATAGCGGCAGCTGTACTAATCACCTTCAGTCCAGGGCATGCTTGGGGTGAATCAATTGCTGCATTTGATCCTGAAGGAACGTGGGTTGACGCAGATGGCATTCACTGTGTCTGTCTTGGAATAGCCCCAGAAGCCTCAATTTATGCAGTCAAGGTTTTTGACCATACAGGCGGTGGAGTACCTTCATCAATGGTAATGCAGGGCCTTGATCTAGCCATTGCGGAAGGTGTTGATGTCATCAGCATGAGTCTTGGTGGTGTAGTCGGAGCACCAGGTAGTGACCCAACAGACTTGCTCGTAGATGCCGCCACTTCGTTAGGTATCACCGTTGTGGTGGCCGCAGGTAACGAAGGTCCTGCTCCACTTCGTGTGGGCTCACCTGGAACAGCTAAAACCGCAATCACCGTAGGTGCTGCAGCTGATCCAATTCATGAACGAGTGTTTGGAGGAATTGCCATTGGGATTCCATACTTTGGGGATCCATACATTGGTCAGTTTTACTATCCGTCTGAGGACTTTACAATTGTTGATTTCAGCAGTCGTGGACCCACATCCGATGGTCGTATTAAGCCCGATGTAGTCGCCACCGGTTCATGGGTATTCTTCGAGGCTACTCCCCAAGAATGGCCATATACAATACATCTGGGCGGTGGAACATCATTCTCCTGTCCACAAGTCGCAGCAGAGGCTGCACTACTAACAGCTTACATTAAAAACAATGGCTTAGACCTCGGACCCAAAGAAATCAAGAAGGCTATCATGGAAGGCGCTGTGCCAATCGATGGATACAGTGCCATGGAACAGGGCGCTGGCTATATCAACTGTGTCAACTCCTTAGAGCTTATCAAAGATATGGAATCAGAATGTCATTGTAGATGCAAGTGGAACTGGGGTCACCATATTGGTAAGTGGTGGATCCCACCCATTGAAACCCTGCGCGTAAGGGATGGGAAAGCCGTCATCAACGATGTTACCCTCGAACCCGGTCTGTATGAGTACTTTGCCTTCTGGGTGGGTAGTCAAATCGATGCAATTCGAATCACCCTTTCAGGTGTTGAATTCGCGCCTCCGGACGAACAAAATCCAGTCTTTGGTGATGCAGGCGTACTTTATCTTAGCACAACTGGTAGAGACGGGGCGCCCGAATACCATATACCCTATATCTATTTCTTCGGAGATGGTGCTGTACAGGTTTCGGCCAATGCAGCTATAGGACCAGGGTTAATCCGTCTAGTACTCGCTGGAGACTTCTCATCTTATGCACCTTTAACTATCGAAGAAGTGACTATCGAACTTGTTGAAGTAGAGGCGTGTAAGTGGGGTCGATGGCTGGGTATATGGAATAAAGGTGTCGATGTTGATCAAGCCCAGGTTTCAATCTATGATGGGACTATTGAGAAACATAAAGGAAAGATCAGGGAAGGCGAATTAGACGTTTATAGTTTCACCATTCCTGATGAGACTGGATTTGCCTTCGTTGAGCTCTCCTGGAAACTTGATTGGACAAAGTGGGCTACTAGCGACTTGGACCTGGTCATCATTGGACCTGGCGGGGTTAACGTTGAAGGAGCATCTGGTGCATCTCCTGAGGTTACAAGCATTTCAGGACCGGGAGATTATACTATCCTGGTTGATGGCTATCAGGTCTATTGGGGTAAGAAAGAGAAATACACGCTGCGGATAATCTATTTCGCTGATCTAGGTAATCCTTTGTGGGAATCTGAAATATTTGCCCTTGATAGTTGTCTCACCTTCGTACGACTCCCGCGGTGTAAACATGGTCTAGCAGTAATCTGGATCCATGACAGCCTCTTTTCAATCTCTTATATGGCTGACTACGTAGTCGTCTAAATAACTAATCTCTTAAAGGGTGGGATGCAACCCACCCTTCCCTCCTCTTTTTTAATGTTGTATCAGAGTTGGGCTGCGATTTTTAGTCCAAATTCTTTACAGGTTGGTAAATCCGCATCGAGAATAGGTCCTTTCATTCCACCGACTGCAATTGATAATCCCGGTGTTATGAGTTTGAGGTTGGGGAATTTTGCTTTCAGCTGTTCCTCCATTCTTCGAAGAGCCTTCTGGAATTCGCCGCCTCCCGGGTGAATTATCTCTTGTTCATCCTTTTTCCCAACGTAGGTATCAAAGGCGGCGAGAGCCTTATCCTTCAAATTGGTTTTTTGGAGTTTACCCACGAATTTTTTGAACGTACGGGTCGGGCGACCCATGTGATTGGGTGAGCCCATCAGAATCGCATCAAAGCCTGCTGCTTCGTCAACCTTGACTTTTTTCATGTTTTCAACAACTGCTTCGGCACCCGCAGCTTTCAGTCCGTCCGCAATTAATTCAGCAACACGTTGCGTGTTTCCATATTTCGTATCATATGCAACGAGAACTTTCACCATTGGAAAACCTCCCAAAGTAGAGATATTCGAAAATGACCTTAAATCTTTACGGAATAATGATGCTGTGAATACTCGACAGTACTGAAAGGGCTCCAATTTGATTTTCGTCGCCATTTTTGACCGTGCCAAAAGGTAATTCAACTAGAACAATACCAATAACCGATACTCGGTTATTTTCAACTGATAACAATAACAATGGAGCGTAAAATGACTCATGAAAGAAATGCTCTGGCACAAGCATCACTGGCCTGAAAAGGTTCGAAAAACCATTGACTACCCCGATGAACCTCTCTACGCCCTTCTTGACAAAGCAGCTAAAGAGGCAGGAGATAAACCTTATACCATCTTCTATAAGGAACAAACATTTGCCCACGTCCACGAAAGCGCGAATCGTATAGCCAACTTTCTCCATAGCAAAGGGATCAAAAAGGGTGACCGGGTGGCACTCTTTTTACCGAATCTCCCTCACTATCCACCAATCTTCTTTGGCATCCTCAAGGCTGGAGCAGTAGTGGTAACCTGTAACCCACGGTACAAGGCACCTGAGCTTCAGCACCAATTCAAGGATTCGGGTGCAAAAATGGTCTTTTGTATAGACCATGACGAACTCACACCAACCTGTTATGAGGCTGTCAAAGGAACCGATGTCAAACACGTGATTGTCTGCAGTGTTAAACCTTGGCTTCCCAAATTCAAAGCTATCATTGGTGGACTTCTTGGGAAAGTACCCAAGAGCCCCTACTACGAAGAAGGAATCACATCCCACTACGATGATATCATAGCGAACTACCCACCGGATCCCCCCAAGGTCATAATCAAACCCAAAGATGATTTGTCTCTGATTTTGTACACCGGTGGAACCACTGGTGTTCCTAAAGGAGCAATGCTAACTCACCATAACCTCTATGCGAATGTCCTTCAATATAGTGAATGGATCTGGCTTGAGCCTGACGAAGGTGGTCCGCTAGTTCCAGTTGACATTGGAAATGAGGTGTACATAGGGGCTTTGCCCTGGTATCACAGCTTTGGACTCACCTTGACAATGATTGCCTCCGTTCTCCATCAAAGCAAACTTGTCTGCATTACTGATCCCCGTGGTGGAAAACCACCATTCTCAGATGTCCTCAAGGCAATACAAGATTACAAAGTGACATTGCTACATGCCGTTCCCGCGATGTATGCTGCACTCGCTTACCATCCCAATGTTGCCAAATATGATCTCAGCAGTCTCAAAGCCTGTGGAGCAGGAGCTGCCGCACTTGCCCCGGCAACCGCTAAGGTTTTTGAAGGTGAAACCGGTGCTACTCTCTTTGAAGGCTACGGACTCACGGAAACATCGCCTTTGGCATCGGCCGATCCTTCGAACAAACGTCAACGCAAGTTTGGTTCTGTCGGCTTCCCAATGCCTGATACTATCATCAAAATCGTCGATGTAGACACGGGCAAGAAAGAAATGAAGACTGGAGACGATGGAGAAGTTGCCATTCACGGACCCCAAGTCATGAAAGGCTACTGGGACAAACCCAAAGAAACTGCTGCTGTTATGCAAACTATCGGTGGCAAACGGTACTTCCTCTCTGGTGACATCGGGCACTTCGACAAAGAAGGCTATCTAGTCATCACCGACCGCAAGAAAGACATGATCAACGTCAGTGGACTAAAAGCCTGGCCAGCAGAAATTGAAGAAACCCTTACAGAACATCCAAAGATCCAATTGGCTGCTGTCATTGGAATCCCACGGGAGGATGATCCTGGTAACGAAACGGTCAAAGCCTACGTTGTTCTCGCCCCTGGTCAAACAGCAACTGAAGAGGAAATCATAGCCTGGGCGAAGGACAAGATGGCAGCCTATAAACGACCGAAAGCTGTGGAGTTCCGGGATGCACTCCCACAAAGTGCTGTCGGTAAGATTCTCCGTCGTGTTCTTCGTGATGAGGAACTTGCCAAACTGGGTGAAAAATGGGAACCCTCAGGTTAACTAATATCAGAGGGCTTCCCTCTCTCTCCTTTTTTATTAGCCTCTGATTATTTTTGAAGGTTAATTACCCTCAGATACCTGTTGTCGATGTGTAGCTCATATACCTCTACAGCACTGTCTCCTAATGATATGCCACTCCTAGCAGATTTGCTCGGAGACTCATCTGAAACAGTTCTTGCGGTACATGCTCTTCGGCGACAGAATTGTCAAGCATATATTGTTGGTGAGCTTCCTCGGATTCAAGCAGCTCTGCTACAAATCAGCTCTTTCCCTAGCGAACCCCAAGCCTTTGGCACCAACGCAAATGCAATACTAACAATGCTCCAAACAATTCATGGATGGGATTGTGTTAATGTGGCCTATGAAGTGGCTGAGTCAGTTGGAGCCCTTATTCAAAAGAAAATGAAAGTAGCTATCCGTTACTATGGAGACTTCTACTATACACTCTCAAAACCTGTGATGCATTTTCGTCACAAGTATGTGAGGCGTTTACGACTTGAGGATCTTTCTTTATTGGAATCTGCACCTAAAGAATTTCAGGGACATGGGTATGGAACTCCTCGTGGGTTATTAGAAGACGGAGTGGTTGCCTGTGGGATTGTATCGGGAAAGATTGTTTCGATTGTCCATACAGCCGGACACACAAAGAGATTTGCTGATATCGGAGTTATTACTCGTGAAGATTGGCGGAACAAGGGATTGGCAAGTGCTGCAGCATCAATTGTGGCTGAGGTTTTACAGGAAAAAGAAATTACACCTGTGTGGAGTGCAGGTGATGACAATCTTCCATCAGTTCGTATTGCCCAAAAGCTTGGGTTCTCAAAGGTTTCTCAACGACAGTATGTAATCCTTGAAAAAGGCTAATCTAAAAATACGATTTACACTAACTGGAAAAACTATTTTTCCGTTGCAGGCGCTTCTCTCCGATCTCTCGATAAAGCTCAAAGGCGTTCGATGGTGGAATAGCAACTTCGGATTCGTCTTTTCGTTTCAATGACAGCGCTTCAGAAGGACAGGTGCTGATGCAAAGACCACATCCAATACAATAATCCAAGTCAATTTGTGCTATGTCGTCTTCGAAGGTTATCGCATCCATTTGACAACGATCAAGACATGTTTGACAACCCGTACAACTATCTTCGTCAACTACTGCAAAGTAGTTACTGGGAACGAGCGTTGCTGGTTTTGGCAATTTTTTCAGATTCGTTAAAATCCCACAGTGACAGCCACAGCAGTTACAAATAACAAACCCCTTCTGATCGTTACTTGGACTACAAACCAGACCCGCTTCGTGCGATTGGTCAAGAATTTTGAGGGCTTCGTCTACTGTGATTTCACGACCATATCCATTTTCAATATAGTAGTAAGCGCCGGTCGAAAAGACCATGCACACTTCTTCAGGCTTGTCACATTTTTCTCCCAAAACCTCTTTTTCACGCTTGCAGATACATGGGGCAACAGCGATTTTATTCTGTTTTTTGATGATTTCTCGGGCATCTTCATGGGGTAAAACGCTCATCGAAGGAGACAGGCTTGCAACTACAGGGATCACTCGGAGTTGTGGTGGGTCAGCGGAAGCAATAAGTTCATCTCGCAAGGCTTCTTCCATATATTGCTCGAAATCTTCTGCTAACTCCTTAGTCATATTATTGACTTGATGTTCGTAGAAACCAACGGCAAACCATTCAGCACGGTACTGGGTGATTCCCCTTTTGTGTGAACGGAAAATCAATCCCTTGTCAGCTAATTGGTCCAATACCGGTTTGACTTTTTTAGGATCTCGGTTAGCTCGTTGTGCGATTTCTTCTACTGTTTCAGGAATATAGGTTAGGTGTGTTGCCATTTCTGCCTCTTCTTCAGTGAAAAGTCGCTTGAGAATCCGGATTTCTACTCCTGACTCCGTTTTGGGAAAACCAACTGGAAGATCATCCAGATGTTCTCTTAGTTGTTCATACACATCTTTGGTTGTCAATATCAACAACTCTGTTCGCGGTACCCTGTTTTACTTTGATTTTTGCGCTAGTCGCTCCAACCCCGCTTGCTCATAGAGCTTATACATATTTGTGGGTGGGATACGAATGCTACTCTTGTCTTTCTGTTTTAGTGAAAGTGCATCAGATGGGCATGTACTTACACAAAGACCACAACCGATACAATGGTCGAGGTCAATATTTGCCTTCTCCTCGTCCAAAGTTATGGCGTCCATTTGACATCGTTCAACACATGTTTCACAACCTGTACATAATTCAGTGTCAACAACAGCAAAATAATTCGTGTGACACATCGAGCTTGGCTTGGGATATTTTTTGTAGCTTTTCAGAATGTCACAACAACAGCCACAACACAAACAAACAATGAAACCTTTTTGTTCATTACTCGGGCTACACACTAACCCTGCCGCTTCAGCCTCATCAAGAATCTTCAACGCTTCTTTTTGGGTGATTTCTCGAGCCAGTCCCGCTTCAAGAAAAGTCCATGCACCACTTGAAAAAATCATGCATACCTCGCGAGGGTTATCACACCCTTCTCCAAGCATGGCACTTTTCTTTTTACATAAGCATTCCATTACTGCGATTTTGCTTTGGCGTTTTACGATTTCTCGAATATCTTCGTATGGTGCCACGCCTAGTTCCGGAGTTATACTTGATTTCACTGGTATTGTGCGGAATTGGACAGTCTGTTGCTTAACCAGCTCGTCTCTAAGGCCCTCGTCCATATATTGATTAAAATCCCGGGCAAATTCTTCGGTTATTGTTTCAAGCTGGCGTTCATAGATGCCAATGAGGAAAAATCCAGCCGAATACGTGGTGACGTCACTTTTCCGTGTGTGAAAAATCAAACCTTTTCGAACCATTTCTTCTAAAAGAGAGGAGATCTCAGCACGATCTCTTTCCAAGCGATTGGCAATTTGGTCTGCAGTTTCTGGCATAATGGTTAGTTGAGTTGCTAACTCTGCTTCTTCTTTGGTGAAAAGTTGTTTGAGAATTCGGATTTCTACGCCAGAATCAGTCTTTGGATAACCAACCGGTAAACTGTCCAAATGTTCACGCAGGTGTTCATACACTTCATCACTACTCAAGATACTCACCTTACGCTGCCTACATATTTGGTAATCCCTTGAATATCTTATGATAATTATTGAGCAGTGCTAAGGTGGCCGTGTTAGAGTTTGTGGCCACAGTTTGAACAATGCTTCGAATCTGGGTCCACCACTGATCCACAACTCTCACAAAACTGACTAGCGGTCTTCCCGGGGATATACCCTGTTTTACGAGTTAGAGACCTTGGTTTTTCTACTACTTCTTGTTTGGCAACAATGACAGGGAAATGCCACAAATATAAACCTGCAGCCACCGTAGCCCCGAGAAGTCCCATGATGATATCACGGACACCATTCCACCAGAAGTCAGAATATACGCCGATCCAAGGAAAGAAGTTGGCTAGGAATTCTTCGAAGATTTCCCAAGCGAATGCAACCGCTAATGTGTAAAGAATGGCTGGCAGAATAACAATAAGAAGGGGCGGCACGAGGGGAAGGACCTTTTTCCAGGTGCGACCTAAGTTGAAGTTGAGAAGAAATGCGCAAATTGCCGCACCAAAGAGAAAGTGGGGGATCATGTCGAGATAGGCACCTGCGCTGTATCCCCCCGTGAGTTGAATCCAGATATGGGACGAAAAGGCGACGATAAAGAGTGTTATTGTAATCAGAACCCAAAGGCGATCAGTTTGAAACCTTGAACGTGTTGTCATTGTTACAATTCCCCGTTCTAGACCCGTGGAATAGGCTCAAAAAGTTGTGGGGTTTAACAATTTTCAGAGTTTTGTAATGGGAATTTCTCCCTTGAAGAAGAAACTATTTTTCCGGACATAATTGATGTAGCGGCGAATTTCTTGTTGTTTCATCTTCTGGGACCATCCAAGGATTTGACCCATCCGTGAAGCTGCTACCGCTGCGATTTTTCCTTGGTATTCGGGTCGGACTGTCCAACAGACTTCCATACGACGACACAACACATCCTCCAAATGTAAAGGCGCCTCATGGCGTACAACATAGTCTATCTCCCCAACTATCCACGGAGCAACCTCAACGGGATATGCTGGCTCGTCCAGTAATCTTTGAGCCATTTCCGGATGTTGCGAAGCTTCACGGAGAATAGTGAGTCCTCCTCGCCCATATTGTTGGTAGAGATGAAGGAGAATATGCGGGTGAAACTCTGCGTTCTTGATTTTTGGATGGGATTCCCACTCTTCCTTAGTAATAGTGATGGCAAAGGCAATCTTAGTAAGGCCCTTTCTTCCACTAAATTTTGGTAATTCATGTTGGTGTCTGTTCTTTCTGATGTGATTTACAAGCAAATCTTCTGCCATTTTGCGAGAGGTGGTTAATTTTCCTCCAAGTAGGCTATAGAGTCCGTCTTCTCGTTCTAACACGGTGTGTTTTCGTGAAACGTCACTTTCAGCTTTCCCAATTTCAGCTACTAGGGGGCGAAGACCAGCATAACTGCCATGAATATATTCATCACCAATTTTCGCTTCTGGAAAAAGAATTCTGATAGTGTTCCGAAGGTAGTCTGCATCTTCACGAGTACAATAACTTTCAGCCGGATCTCCAGAAAAATCTGTATCCGTTGTCCCTACGAGTACCCATTCGTTGCGTCGTATGGCAAAGAAAAATCGCCTATCATCGATTGAATTCATAGCAATTGTATCATTGATGGGGAAATCCTTTCGGTGATACAATAAATGAACGCCTTTAGTAGGTCGAAGAATTTTGTCTTTCACTTCTCGATTGATGGAGAGGAGCTCATCAGCCCATACGCCAGTTGTGTTGACGACCACTTTACCCCGAATTTGGAATGTTTCCGAGGTGGAATTATTCCCGTCGATAGCTTCAACACCATTAATCCGTTGGGTAGAATCATAGGTAAATCCCATAACACCCAAATAATTCATGGGAAGGACCTTTCCTTTCACCATTGCTTCTTTGAGAATTTCAATGACTAACCGTGCATCATCCACATTCGAATCATACCACATAACGGCGCCTTTCAATCGGGAAGTATTCAAGAGGGGTTCTAAGTTATGAATGACATCAATGTTCTTTGTCCCTCTCCCATTTTTGAAACTCTTAAAGCCACAAAGAAAATCGTAGAAAAAGGCGCCTAATCGAACCGTTCGATAACTCCAGCTTTTTGGTAACTCAAGATCTCCCAGTTGCCCGGCTTCTAAGATTGGATACAAAAACCTAGTTGGTCGCGTCATATGAGGAAGTCCCTTCGTCCGTAACCAATTCCTTTCAGTGGTGGCTTCTCGAACCAAGCCAAACTCGTTTTGAGCGATATATCGAAATCCTCCATGAGCAAGCTTCGTTGACCGACTGGACGTACCAAACGCAAAATCCCTTTTGTCAAGGACAGCCACACTTAATCCCCGGTAAGCCGCCTCTAGCGCTACACCTGCACCATTAATACCTCCTCCAATTACGATGACATCCCAGATTTTTTCTTGTAATTTCTGAAGATGCTGTTGACGGTTTATTTGGTTGAAGGCAAGAGTATCGATGTCCTCCGGAGGCATGATATTGCACCAGTTCTTCATGCCGTATTCTATCTTATTCAGCTTTACCAAAGGACAATATTCTTCGAGTATAAGCGCTCTGAAATTCATTCAGAACAAAATACTTTAGTAAAGCAACGTGGGGAGGAATCTTATACCCGTTCGAATAGGTCGGGATTGCGAAGAGGTCCTAGGGCTTTGACCGTTCATAGCTTCTACGTTATCGGATTGCGAGAAGGCTTCCCACTTTATAGTCGCAAGTGGACCCAATCCGATGTGGATAGCGCCCTCCTCTCAGGCTTTCTTGCCAGCATGGAACACATGGCTCAACAAGTAGCAGCCCAACACGTTAACGTCGTCAATATGAAGGATCGTCGCTTCTTTTTCCAAATCGACGAAGATAACGGATTACTCCTAGTTTTTATCACCGATGTTAGCGAAAGTGCATCGAGGTTCCGTAAATACCTCGGCATTCTTAATACCCAATTCGTCAAAATGTTCCACGAACAACTCGAAATCCTCCACAAAGAAGGCACAACCGATACAACTCTCTTCACAAACTTTGACGAGTTTATCGATGATCTAGTTCTAACATGGTGGATGGGTGAATCGACTGTTTCTGCTGCAAAAGTCATGGACGTCTTCGAAATCTTCACCCTTTTCTATAACACTCTCCTGCAACGATTCCTCACAGAAGTGTCTCGCCGAACCTACGATAAAGAAATCCAAGCGATCTTCAAGGACAAAACGAAAAAACTTCCTGCTCTCAAAGGAGTCAAGATGGACACATCTGGTGTTGTTACTTACGACTCAATCGACCCCCAACAAGTTAAATACCCGCACTTGCGTCAAGTCCTGTTTGACGTCTTCCACGAACTAGTCTTACTCACCCGAAAGACTATGCCCAAACAAACCTACCAATCCCTCGTCTTCAAACACTTCAGCCCACTCATCCGAACGGAACAAGATCGGCTCAAAACCTACTCATTAACAGAAAGAATTGTGTTGGATATCCTATGAGCAATCCTACAGAAAGCACTACTCAGCCCATTGTGACGAAACGACCATACACACACATTGCCAAGGCGGTTGTAGTTGGTGACGCTGCAGTGGGAAAAACAAGCCTACTCGTCCGCTATGTGAAAGGCATCTTCAATCCCACATATATTCTCACTATTGGAGTTGCTTTTCATGTAAAAGACATCCTTCTTGGTGAAAACGTACTAAGAATGCAGATTTGGGACACTGGAGGTCAAGAGCGGTTTGGACCCATTCGCCAACTCTATTATCGTGGAACCAAGGGTGTCTTACTGGTCTATGATCGAGCGAACCGAACTAGTTTCGAAAGAGCCGAATATTGGCTAAAAGAAGTGCGCCGGGGTTGTGGCGATGTTCCAGTAATCTTAGTGGCGAATAAAGCGGATTTGGACGTAGTGGTAAAGCCTGAGGAAGGACAAAAATTCGCCGAAGAACACTCCATCAGTTTCGTCGAAACTAGTGCAAAAACGGATTTGAATACTGATCTGGCGTTTTCAATTTTAGCAGGACAGGTTATCGAGAACGTGGGTTAATACACAATTCTATCAGAAAACGCGTTTCACCTTTTTTTGTAGAAGAGTGAGTGCAGCTGCTAGTGCTCCAAGTTGCGCGGTTAATCGAGTATGAGCTGACCCAATGATGATAACATCTCCAAGTTGAAGATTAAACGCAGGTAGAATCGTCTTCAATTCTGTTTTTGGAAATTCATGTTCTAATGGCATGGTTATGACATCAAGATTGGTTCCCTGAAAAAACGTAGTAGCACCGGTGGCTCCTGCTTGTTTAGCTGCATCTCGTTGGACGAGCCCGTCAGTAAGATACTGGGCTCGATTCCTAAGATGACAAGCAAAATTTTCCTTGTCTACAGTAAAACTGCTCGCTGGGACCTCTACGAGGTCGAGAAGGACTTCGTTAAGTTCACGACAATATTGACTTCCTTGTTCTGATAGTTGATGCCCTTGTCGACCCCTTGGTTCGATAAGACCACGGCTTCGAAGAAAACGAACGAGAGAACGGATACTCCCATCACCCAATTCTAGCTCTTCTCCAAGCTGATACCTGCCTACTGGATGTTCAGCTTTACAAAAAATGTAAAATGCTGACAACAAATGCCATGAACGAAATTGCGTTGGTGGCCCTCGTCGCTGTGACAAATCCAGGAGTTCAATGATTTCCAGCTGACAACCTCCCCTTTAGCAATTATTTCATTAGTAGCTCAGATTTCATTATTATTCTTTGTAGGTGCGTGCCTCTTGAATTGTAGGTGTCCAATATTGAGTTGCATAGCAATACGTGAAATCGCTGGAGTAAGTAATCCGAAGAGGATACCATTGGTAGCCATATGCAAGACCATAAAAGGTAATCCAGTGATGAACGCGATCACGAAGGGAACAACAAAGGTAATGCTGTACGCCAAGTTTGTAACCAAGTCGTAGAACAGTGTAATTACGACGCCAAAAAATGCAGGCCAAAGATACCAGCGTAAGGGGATTTTTCCTTTAGTGGCTGAAAGCTGAAAATTTCGACCTAGTATTCCACCTACCAAACCAATGAACACGGTACACCCAATTACTGCAAAACCGATGGGAGGGAGAAATGCACCCCACGGGTTCCACAGTTGGTAAATAGTCATTGCAATAAGTCCAGTTAAGATCCCAATCAATGGGCCAAAGAGAAAGCCGCTGAGAAACACCATTACGGATGACAATTCCACATTAGGAATCGCGGATAGGGCATAATTCCCACCAATGGCTAGTGCCGCTAAAATCGCTATCAGCGCTACATTCACGGCGAGGCTATTCGTTTGGGAAATCTCGTCTTTTCTTGATGTGTTCAACAATATCAGTTCCTTACACTTGGACGTCGAATAACTACAAAGGCAATGATTAGGCTGACAAATATGGCTGTTAGGAGAACTCCAAAGTAGGTCGTGCTAGTTGGAACTTGAGTCACTCCAACATATTCAACGCCAAGATGATAATCATTCAGGAAGAAGAATTCCGTGTACCCTTCGAGGAGAATGCCTGTTTGCTTATCATAAATTAGTGTGGTATTCTGATTTCCTGGCGCTGCTTGATGGTAGATGTAGCTTTTCGTGGTTGTAGTCGTTAGGATCTCTAATTCTCCTACAAGTAATCCTGAGGCCGCATCAGTTGATCTTTGGTCAACGGTAGTCCAGGTCAAATGTGAAATTAATCCTGGAAACCACGGCCAAATACTGAATGCTATTTCGGCTGCAATACGGGAATCATTAGTAGGAATTGTGAGGTTTCCTATTGTGAAAATCCCATGCACCTCTGCATCAGCAAGCTGATGGATATCAAAAACAATATGCTGATTTTCGTTTGCCTGCCAAAATGCACCTGAACCAAACCCCCACTCAACTACTTCACTGGTAACATTGGTAATCTGCCATTCTACAGTTTTAGTGTAAAATGGTGTAGGTGTTACAGCTGGAGAGTAGGCGAAATCCTGAGCTGGAACCTTTTGAACAGATCCTAAAAGCAAAATTAGGATGAAAACACAACTTAGGATAATAGGATTTTTTGAACGCATTCTTTTTTCACCGCATTCGCCGACTAACAAATAGTGCCAAGAGGATAATGAAAATACTGAAAAACGCAACTAAAACGACTCCTAACACCATATCTGGATTAGCTGTAGGTGGCGGAGTGGACGTTTCCTCTGGGGCACAGTATTTCCACAAAACCTGGTCGTCATCTGAGAGAACATAATTATCTGCGGCTATAGGGGCAAGTTCATCGTTCACCCAGTATTGCCAATAGAATCCGTTTTGGTTGGCATTATTTTCAACGCCATTAATTGATACAACAAATTTTCCGTATGCAAATTCTATGAACGTGACACCTGCAGTCTGATTGAGGATGTCAAATACAGTTAACCCAGAAAGGTCGGAATAGACGTTTTGTGAGGAGTTACCGTAATCAATAGTCAGTCCCACATTCGATGCCATAGCTGAAAGAGCTGTCCCGTTTGAAGAGCATACTTGATCTGCCCTAATACACACTAGTAAAAAGAGCATGAGGCAAATTGTGGTTCCGACTAATAGTTGTTTTTTCAGGGAGAATCGCCTGGTTTTTTGTAGGATAAAATATCCTACGTGTATTAAAGCCCTTCCCATAAATTATCCTAGCAAAAAATTAGCTCAATAATTACTGGTTTAGAGCGGTTCGGATAGTGTCTGCTAATCTAGCAATTTTCACTTCTTTTTCTTTTCCAGTTTTCATGTTACGAAGGTTAACTGCATCCTTTGCGAGCTCTCGGGGTCCTACAATGGCTACATAAGGAATTTGTCGCTTACTTGCATCGTCAAGGTATTTTTTGAGAGACCAAGTGAAACCATTGAAAAGAGTGCGAATCCCCGCTGTACGAAGTTGTGTGGCAATCTGGCGGCAATCGCCTAATTGTTTCTTTGAAACAGGTGCGATGTAGAGATCGGCACCTGGTTTAGGTGGTGGGAGGAGTCCCTTCTCTTCTGCAATTTCAAGAATTACGGTTTCGCCAAATCCAAATCCGGTGCCGGGTAATGGTTGGCCTTCAAGAATTCCCACAAGGTCATCATAGCGACCACCACCCGCAATTGCGCGTGGTAATCCTTTTCCTCGGTCCCATGCTTCAAAGACAACGCCTGTATAGTAATCCAATCCTCGTGCGATACTAGCGTCATATTCACAGCAAGCAATTATTCCCAAATCGTCGAGTTGTGTTGCTAACTGTCGTAGGGGTTCAAGGGCCTGTCTGGTTTCATTGGTTAATTCAACTTGCTCGATTAATTTTAGAAACTCTGCTGGAGAGCCTTTTATCGAGGAAAAATCAGTAAGTTGAACTGCAACCTCTCTTGGGATCCCACTGTTTTCAAGAGCATCGATAATTGCATTTTGTTGAATTTGGGGAAGATTCTCTATGATCTCATCGATCTGTTTAGAACGGGGCAGTTTTGGTCGCTCTTGTTGGTTTCCTACAAAGAAATGACGTAGAGTGAGTGCGATTTCCTCAGCTTTCTTTGCGGGTGTTCCCTCTTCTGTGAGTTGACTGATGATGGCTTCTTGTAAGAATTTGTCGCGACGATCCAATATACGTATTATTTCAAGATAATTAATCAGGCCCAGTGATTCGATATAGCTTTGGATTAAGCGGCGGTCATTGATACGGATTACGAAATCTTCGGCAGTAAAACCGAGGCTTTGGATAATTGCGGCTAATACGTTGATGATTTCAGCATCTGCTCCTATGTCTTCAGTGCCAAGTAAATCGACATTGAGTTGCCAGAATTCCTTAACGCGTCCTCGCTGTTGGGTTTCGTCACGAAATACGCGTGAAACTGAATACCAGCGGATGGGACGTGGGTAGTATTGTTGTTGTGCTGCGAGCATTCGTGCAAGCGAAGGCGTTGTTTCGGGTCGCAGGACTAATTGTCGATTTTTCCGGTCCGTTACTTTGAAGGTCTCTTCAACTAATTCTGTTCCTGATTTCAGCTGAAACAATTGTAAAGGCTCAACGGTTGGACATTCGTACTCAATGTAACCAAACAGTTGAGGAATTTCTCGAAAGGCTCGTAATATGCGGTCGATTTTTTGGTATAATTCTGGATAGAAATCTCGAAATCCACCAACCGCTAATTCTTTTCCGCGCTTCAAAGCTGTCAACTCGCTTCGTTTGTCTAATTCTCATTATCCACGTTTATAGTGAAAAATGGTGCCGGGACAGGGATTCGAACCCCGGCCTAAAGCTTTCTGTATCCCATTACATTAAATGGGACTCCACAGGCTTCAATGCTACCATTGCGCCTGGGCAATTACCAGTTTACACCTTCGGGATGCAGTTGATTATCCAACTAGTATTATCCCGGCACAGTGTCCCAGCACAAAGAATGGTTGAACTACATCATCCCACAAAAAGCTTTCCCGTTGCCTGAAACTTACTCAACGCTTTATGTTTGGCTGAAGTTCAGTTCCTGTTTCATCGACGAACACTGCCCCGAAGAGCTGTAACCTCCCGCCTCATAGCAGGCGTTTTCTGTCTCCGTCCAACTGGCGGTGACCAAATTTCTAGCAGCATTAAGGTCTCGATTTAACTGCAATCCACATGACTCGCAAATGAATATTCGCTCAGACAAAGATAGTCTTTCTTTAATTTTCCCACATTGTGAACATCGTTTAGATGATGGAAAAAATCGATGAGCAATAATTAATTTTAATCCGTACCACTTTGTTTTGTATACGAGTTGCCGACAAAGCTCAGATAATTCCACATCTGCGATGGCACGACTGATTAGTTTATTTTTCATTATGACCCTAATACAAAGGTCTTCAATAATGATTTGGCTGTGATTCTTAGCCAAATAGCTAGTTACCTTATGAATGACATCTAATCGGATATTGCTGATGCGCCAATGTAGCCTTGCTAACCTGAGGATTGCTTTTCGACGATTATTCGAACCCTTTTCTTCACATGATAACTGCCGGGATAGGCGCTTGAGTTTTCGTAACCTCTTTGTTAATGCTCGAGGTTTGTCAAATACAGTTGCGTCAGACAGAGTAGCTAAAGACGTGATACCCAAATCTACACCAATCCTAGGACCATCAGCAAGTGATGAGGTAATTTTCTCTTCTTCAGTACAAAAACTGACAAACCACCTATCAGCTCTTCGTGAAACTGTGGCTGAGAGTATCTGCCCCTTTATTTGTGGTTTTTCTTTCACACGTATTCGACCTAAACGTGGAAGCTGAACCGCCTTTTCAAAAACTCGTATACTCCCATATAATCGAAAGCTGTCGTTACGTCCTTTCTTCTTAAATTTAGGGAAACCAACTTGATTCTTTTTTCTTCTTCGCCAAAAGTTTGTAAACGCTCTATCGAGATCGCGGAGCGCCTCCTGGGGCGCGCATTTGGACACTTCATACATCAAGGAAATTCAGTTTTTTCAGGCGCACTAATTCGCGATGTTGTTCAATTGCATTTGTGAATTGTTTTTTCCTCTTTTGTGATTGCAACCGTTTAATCTGCTGTTCCAATCCCCAGTTATAGGCGAATCGTGCACATCCCGCATGTTTAGCCAACATTGTTCGCTGACAATTATTTGGTTTTAATTCGTACCTATACCCTCGATGAATCAGATTCAGTTTACTCCTATTTTGACTTATTTGTCACCTGTTTCGCGCTAGTTTTTTCTTCCAAAATATGAAACGGCTCTAGAATTTCATTTGCTTCTATTCAAACCTTTAAAATGACCTTAAATAACTCCACGAATCTTTCTGTTCTCTGCCTTTAAACTGAAATCGACTTAGAAGCAGAAACGCAGCTCCATAACTTAACAACTGGTTGCCTTGAATTCAACCTCATTAGGGCTTTATTCAGACATTACGTAGCTGACTACGTGGAGAAGAATCGTCGGACCTTATCTGAACTAGCTCTGACAAGCAGCATTAAGCGATGTCGATGTTATCGGATGGGAATCCTAAATCACCCAAGATACCCTTGATATTGTGACGATGATCGCCTTGAAGGACAATGACGCCTTCTTTAGCGCTACCGCCACAAGCACATCGCATTTTCAGCTTAGTGACTAATTCGGACAGGGATATCTCTCGGCTGTTAATTCCTTCGATGAGGGTGACCTCTCGTCCCCATTTTCGTCGCTCAACGCTCACTTTAATTCGCTGCTCTGTCTTCGCCAATTCTTGGCAGCGACAAATTTCTTTAGGCAAACTGCAAATAGGGCAAATTTCTGACATTATACGCCTCGTTTAATTATAGTGGTATGAGAGTTGCGTATTTGAACTATAAAAGTTTAAGCCAAACCTTATCAGAAAAGGTTCTAGCCTACGTTCTTGTGTTGGCTTTCTGCTTATTTGGCGGTTAATTTTTTGATGATTTGAGGGCGTTCTTTGTACATTATTCTGGCGCCACAAAATGGGCATTTACTAGAAGGTAGGGTTGTGGCAAATGGTTTTCCACAATGTGGACAACGGTTACTCGGTGGCATTGAGGGAACAGGAGTTTGACAATACGGACAGGAGAGTGTTTTACCACATTTTGCGCATCGAAATGTTATTGTGAGCACCTCAAAATTATCAGTCGGTAGCTAACGGCATCCTCCGTCGCTTAATAAGTTTTGCTCACTTCTATTGCCGGCTATGGAAGGGGCGGAATGCTCAGGGCAACTAAACCAAGGATAGTGCTTCCAATTAAGATGACGGCAAAGAACAATGCAATGAAACAGTTTCTATTACTCTTTTTCATTACTTCTCACCTTTATCAGGAAGTGCGCCTGTACCCAGCAAAGTTGAAAGCCGCCTAAGCGCAGGAACACCTTGAATTTCTTGAGCAAATAAAGGAATCTCTGTGATGGTGAAATCATCATAAACATCATGAATTGTTGTAAGATACTTTAGTTGCATCGCTTTTCGAGACTGGCAAAAACTGCAGTCAGAGATGTCAGGAAAGATCATATTAACAATAATATGGCTGCTGGGGATTTCGAATTCATAGAGGGCTTGTAACAAACGTTCAGTTTCAGATACTGCCATCGCTTCAGGAATCAGTACAATGACAAAGCTTGTCAAGTTGGGGTCACTGAGCTCAACACGTGAGGCTGAAATCGTCTCCTTGAGACGTTCAAGCTCTTGGAGTGATTGATCTTGCTCCGAGTCACCACGACCGAACAGGGCTTTCATACGACCAAAAAGGTTGCTGAATCGAAGGCGGAGCTTAATGAGCTTACCAAAAAAGCTGTCTAGCATTTCGGGTAATCCCAACAACCGCAAAGTATGCCCAGTGGGTGCCGTGTCAAAAACGACAAGGTCATATTTGCATTCTTGAATGAATTCAAGGACCTTTGAAAATGCAAGGGCTTCATCAGAACCGGGGGCATTCATGTCAGTGAATTCTTCTAGTCCCATCATTCCCCCCATCTCTCCCGCATCTACTTGTTGAGTCATATCACGATATTGCTCAAAGGCTTTTCGCGGATCAATTTCCATTCCAAAGAGATTCTTTACTCCTTTAATGGGAATTACTTCTCCTCCACTAAGGTTTTGGTCGAAGCTGTCACCTAAACTGTGTGCAGGATCAGTACTGATTACCAGGGTTTCACGACCATGTTCTGCAGCCCAAAGAGCCGAAGCCGCAGCATTGCTGGTTTTTCCGACTCCACCTTTTCCGCCAAAAAGAAGGAAGCGAAGAGATTCTTTTTCAAGTAATTCGAGAAGGGTCATAAGAAGTGTATCTCCTGTTCTATCCATCGATGGTATATCAGGCTTAAAGACTTATCTCGGAGGTTATGGTGGAAGAGGAACCACAAGTTGGCTTATCGCTAGCATCGCATAGAAAGTTACCACAAATACCGCGATTACCGTGATAACGCCCACGACTACTATTGAATAGCGCATCCGAATTAATCCCCCAATTAGACCTAGAAACATAATGAGTAGAAGTGCAATGAAGGTAATTACTGCATCCCATGTGGGCAGAAGAGAGGTAACTGGTTCAACCACAATGAATGGATATAACCCATAACCGGACGCAATTAGTAAGTAGCCTAGTGCACCACCAAATACAACGAAAAGAATGGTAGCAAGCTGATCTATAGGTTCTTGGGATTCTTCTTCGTCGTCGTCGGTTGAAGAATCTTCTGTTTCAGTATCCATGTTTAATCTTATTCTCCTGATGGTTTAAAGATGACGAGGCAGATGGGAACATTAGCGGGAGCCCAGTTTTGATACTTTCCCTCGTACTTCAAACCATAATCCCGTTGCCCTTGGTTTCCGAGAATAAGAAAGAGCGTGTTGGAACGAGCCTGCTTGTAAAAGCCAAGAAGCCAGCGATCTGTGCGATGAAGCAGCTTTTGAGCTAGTTCTAGTGGTGGACGGTTTGTGTGTTCCTTGTACAACGTGTCGAAATCGAGGAAATGAATGTACAGAAGATCTGATCGATTCAGAAGTTTCGCGGTTTCAATGTATGTACGCATATCTGAATCCGCTGGACGGAAAGTCGCGGTACCCGCAGTTTCACGTTGCTCTTCTCGGTCCACAAGCACTGCTGATTTGCCTTGGCCCATAACATAAGAAAATAGATGAAATCCATCCTGTTGAGTTCCATGTATTAGCTCATCGATGACATTTGCTGCGAAACCATCCGGCGTATCGAGAGTGAGAATTTGGCGCGCTTCTTTAAGTAAAAATTGTGGTTTATGCAGTACTACTTCGAGCAATCCAAAATTATCCAAGTGAACGATTACTACTCGCTCAGTTGGCTCATAAGTGGATAAATCAATACCCGGAACTAGGTTCGAAGGAGAGCCTAAACCTAATCGCGACAGGATAGTGGCAGGCATTTGCGCCATATACCCTTCAATACTATCGAATGTCACATCATTCCCGCCGAATTGGTTCTCGGACTAATCCTAGAACTTCTCCCAATTACCTAAAAGAGTTTGTTAAGGTAAAACCCAGTAGAATCTCATCTGCGGTTATCTTAAATGGGAACCAACACGATGACGAAGACAAACATTTGCATGAGGAGAATCATCGCGCCTTCAAAGATGTCAACCCTATGATCATCTGTCATAGCCCGTATCAAGAACCATAAAGAGCCAGCTGCTGTGGCAAATTGGAGAAGGACGGCAGCGGTTAAGGGAAGGGGAAGAAAAATCGATACACCACCAACAATGAGCAACAGAACTTGTATGGTTCCACCCAAAGTATTTCCTATCGCAATGCTTGCTTTCCCCTTAGTTGCTGCAATGACTGCAATGCCATGTTCAGGAAGCGCGCCAGCAGCCCCGATGAGAATTGCCATTATCACGATTCGTTGAGCATCAAGATATGGAATGCTTGCCCACGGAACAAACTCAAAGGCCATTTCAACAGCTTCAGAAAGCAAATATCCGGCAATGAAAATTCCAACAAATCCCAGAACTGACAAAATTGCGGAATTTCGTTTAGTATGACGCGGTTTAGGGATTATTCTCCCTTCCTTTATCGGTTTTTTCACTGCATAAACTGCGTATAGAAGATAAGAAATCACCATCATAAATCCTGCAACTGCTGGAAGATACTGGAGAGTGATTGAGGCTCCAAGGATAAGTTGATTGATGTAGTGAAGAATGCCAAAGGCAAAGAGAAGACCCATCGCAACAATAGTCCAGCGGATTAAATCTGCGTCATCTTCGATGACTTCTCGAGGGACATCAATGACGCTGGTTTTACGGGCAGATATGACAACGACAAAGCCCAGGAGTAAGATGTTGAATCCTGCTGCCATCACTACACTTAGAACAGCAATAAGGACCAGCTCAGGATTGAGTGTGATAAAACCTCGCCAGGCAGTCAGCGAGCTTACAACGGCTTCTGGTGTATTGGATGCTAATGAAGAGAGGACTCCAATAAAATACGCACTAAGACCCGCAAAAGCACCCAATGATTCGATTCCATCAATCGCAAAGTGGGAGGCACGAAAGGTGAGCCAGAGGGCTAAAGCTATGGTGCCAATTATTAATATAAAGATATTCTGAAACACAAAGAGTGAAAGAAGGTAAAATATGAAAAGGGCAATTGCGAGATATACTTCTCGTCGCGAGATATGAAAGGCTTTGTGGACTTCATGGGCACTGGAGATCATATGGGGGTCTTCAAGTTCTTGAGGTCCTGACATCGGCATCCTACCTGTTTTATCAGAATTGTTCGGTGTCTGTCAGTGTGTGCAGGAGCATTCCCTCCACAGTGAATGGCATTAAGTTTTTGGCTACGTTGATGGCGTCGCTCAGTTTTCCTTCGGTTTCCGCATACACAGTAAGCACTGCATCACCTTCTTTCACACGAGAACCAACTTTAGCATGTAAATAGAGTCCTGCGCCATGTAATTTGGGTGTGCCTGCGGCCCGGGCAATTCTCACTAAGGCTCGATTACTTAGTGTTGCAACGTATCCATCAGAGGGCGCAAGGAGATCAAATGTGTGTTCTCCAATGGGAATCTGTTCAGGTTCAATGTTTGGATTTCCATTTTGAGCTCCAATGATTTCACGCATTTTCTTCAATGCTTTACCAGAGGTCAAAATTTCCTTAGCCAATTTTCGTCCAGCACCTCTCGCTGCCAACCCTCCCATTTCAAGAAGAATACCCGACAACCCAGTGGATTTTTCAATAAGGCTAGTAGGTCCACCTCCCATGAGGGTTTCCAATGCTTCTTTGGCTTCAAGAGCCGGACCAATAGCATGCCCTACTGGTTGACTTCCATAGGTCATTGCACAATGAACATTTACTCCTAGCTCGTTTCCTACAGTAATGAAATCGTGGCTCAGTTTTCGCGCCTCTTCCATAGTAGTAACCTTGCAGCCCTGACCCGTAGGAATATCCAACACAAGATGCTGTATCCCCGTTGAAAGTTTCTTCGCCATAATTGAAGCAATCATTTGAGGGCGCGGATCGATTAGTAGAGGATGTTCAACACGTATGAAAAGATCATCAGCCGGAGCTAGATTCAAAGAACCTCCCCACACAATAGCTGCTTTTGCTTTATTCACAATCTTCTGTAACTCCTCCACGTTAAATTCAACATCTGCAAGAACTTCCATAGTATCTGCAGTTCCGCTTGGACTTGTTATAGCACGGCTACTCGTTTTTGGAATTAATAGTCCCGCAGCAGCAACAATTGGTACAATAAGCAGTGACACCTTGTTACCAGGCACTCCACCAATACTGTGCTTATCAAACACGTTTCCGCCAAAATCCATTTGTTCTCCTTCTTCTGCAATAGCTCGTGTAAGATGGACTGTTTCCTCAAGAGACATTCCAAGGATTTGTTCTGAGACTAGGAATGCAGCAACATCAATATCCGAAAGGCGACCTGACACCAGGTCTTCAACAATGGCTTGAATCTCTTCACCTGTTAGAGGTAAACCATCCATTTTTTTTCTGATTGCTAGAACGGAGGTTGTTTTAACATCACTTAGAACTTCGACATCTTGCCCCTCTTTTACATCTAGTTCCCTTTGAACCTCATTGAGAATCCCCACTTTACCTTGATTGACTAAGGATGTTGATTCCGCAATTGCGACAGTCTCTTGGTTATTATATTTAATGAGAACTCGTTCTCCCGCAAACATTGCGAGATGAGTAATATCGACAGGGTTTAACAGAATCTTAAGGACGCCGCCGGTGTCAACATCGATGATTTCAGTTGTTAATTTCAAGAAGTTACTCTCCTCTAAAACAATAATATTCGAAAACCTAAGTCGGATATGAAAATTAGAAATGGTTCTTATAACTCTGGTGCTATTCAAACTTGTATGCCATTAACTGGGCATTTTCACCATTACGATAATAGGCTTGGAGTGTACGAATTCGACTGAATCCGAGTTTATCGTAAAGTCTGATTGCCGCAAGATTCGTGACACGAACCTCTAAAATAATCTCCTTCGCGTTGTACTCAGTTTTTAGAGCCTTCATAGAATTCTTTACCAATTCCGAGGCTATGCCTTGTCGTCGGAAAGCGGGAAGAACAGCAATACTCACAATATGTCCCCGGCGAATCCAGCGCAGCCCGAAATTCGAGACACCACCTTCCATTCGGCACATAATGTATCCGATGACTTTTCCTTCGGTTTCAGCAACAAAGAATGCTTTTTCGTAGCGATCGTAAATTTCACGAAAGAAGTATTCAGGATAATTTTCTGGCAGGGTTTCAAGGTTAATTTGCATGATTTGCGAAATATCTGGAGGTTCTGCCTTGCGTATAACGAAACCCTGAAGTTCAGTCAATGAAATCAGCCAGTAAAATCCGTACAATTGTACAATTAAAAGTTACTCACGTAACCATTTGGAAAGCTTTTTGTGGGTTCTCTCTCAGGCGTGCTTAGAGTTTTTGGGTGAACCATTTGTCTGAAGAACCACCTCAATCTCCTGATGTGTCTAAAACACCACATTCTGCGGAGGAAGCCCAAGAAAGTACAGAATCCTTCATCCCTGATTCTTATCTTCTAAAACTTCGCGACATTGTCAAAGAAGAGTTCGTGGTTCAGTACGCCTACATTGACGTTCATGATAATTTACCGATTTTTGTAATTGAAGTGGATCCGCAAATCAAGGAGCGGTCAACACGTCTAACTGAACGGTTGCAGCCTCATAATTTACTGGCCGTTATTCGTCAAGTTGAACTCTTTGAGGGCACTGGTGACAAAAGTACGGTTCTCAAACTCATTCCTGCTGCTCCAAAGAAGAAAGCCAGTAATTATGCAATGAACCTACTCCTTTTCGCTGCTACTATGGTTACCGTATTATTTGCTGGTTGGTATTTCGCAACGAGTGCGCCCTTTGTGTATATTTACATCAATCTCTGGGGGCTTCCTTACAATCCCTTTGTTGTAATGGTCCTCTATTCCATCGCTATCCTAGCAATTATCGGACTTCACGAATTTGGTCACTATGGGGCTAGTCAACTCCACAACGTTGAAGCTTCGTTACCATATTTCCTACCAGGGATCCCCTATGGTACTTTTGGGGCACTAATAGTTCAACAGTCTCCCCCTAGAAACCGTGACAGCCTCTTCGATTTAGGCATTAGTGGTCCACTTGCTGGATTCGTCGTCTCGGTAATAGTTCTTGTGATTGGATTTTCTTTGAGTCCAATTCTTAGTCCAACTGAATATGCCCAACTCCTAGCCTTCTTGGAATCTATCAATCTCCCACTAAGCCAACTTCCCACACCACTCCTTTTTGACTGGATATGGGATTTCATGACCCGTGGCATTCCTCCTGGGTATAATGCATATCTCCATCCGGTTGCCTTTGCTGGTTGGGTTGGGCTTCTTATCACTGCTCTCAATTATTTCCCAATCGGTCAATTAGATGGAGGGCATGTATCCCGTTCCCTAGTTGGAGGGAGATATCATCGATTGGTATCCTTTATCGGAGTCTTCCTCCTCTTCATCTTTGGTTACTGGTTTATGGCAATAATTGCATTTTTCCTCTTTGGCGGACATCATCCTGGACCTGTCGATGACGTTTCACCAGTTTCTAACTGGCGAAAAGTTGTTGGTGTGGCATCATATCTAATGTGTATCCTGTTACTCCCCCCACTTCCGAATCCGTTCCTTTTCTAAGATGAGTCACTACTTTAACTCAAATATCTTATCAGTGCTATGCAGTGGTAGGGAGAATGTCGGGACCATGGGGCATTACATAAACAGTGGCATCTCTACCCACCTGGTCAAACGCGGCTTTCAGAGCTTTTTCAGCTGATTTGAATGGAGTAACATAATAGTACTCTTTAACCTCATCTGCATCAAGTTCAGATATCAAGTATTGATGAACCTGTTTTGCACCTTGAGCCATGTAAAAGATCTTATGCCCTCCCATGATGAAGTTCGTTTGAACTTGGTGACTTAGCTCATCATATGATCGATACTTGTGGGCCCACTCCTCAAAGACCTTATGCCCTATTCCCTCACGGCATTCAAGTAACGCAATTAACACACCACCCTCCCGAACCGCCCCAAGAGCATGAACCATCGCCTTCGTGCCTTGGTACAAATTAATATCCTTTGGGTAACCTGAACTTGTAATCACGATATCCGCCTTCTCCTTAATTTTAACACGACCCAACTCATCAACAAGTTTCACACCCTCGTAGAACGCTTGTTCAAGATCACCTGCAAAGGTGGATACAATTTCTTTGTGAGTGTTACGAACAAAGTTCACAATAAAATCTGTACGCGCAAGTTTGGCAGCTTCAACCATGTCCAAATGAATTGGATTCCCTTCAAGGTTGCCTGAAACCGCTTTGGGATGAGTGAGCATTCCATGATTTGCGTTAATGCTCTTGCGACCAGCTACAGCAGGAAGGACGCTTTTTCGTCCACCACCAAACCCGGAATAGTAATGGTAACCAATATCACCGGTGAGGAGATGGAGATCGGCTTCGTAGAATAATCGATTTACTTCCACTTCTGTTCCGAAGGAGGTCTTTCCGACGTGGACCAAATCCTCGGCATCACAATTGTGAACTTCGACGCGGTGATTTCTGCATGAGACATCACAAAGAAGTTGCTGTTGTTCTTCCGGTGTTGTTGCACGATGAGTTCCGGTTCCAAAGATGATTGTGATATCTTTTTCTTTGATTCCCGCTTTTCGTAACTGGTCAATCATGGGATTGATAAGAATGTGGCAGGGGAGTCCTCGTGTATGATCATCAACTACAATCGCAGCAGTCTGATTGGGTTGAGCAATATCACTGAGTTGTTTAGAGGTAATAGGGTTGAGAATCGCTTCTAGAACAGTTTTATCCGGATTTGAAACCCCCTTAACCGGTTTTGCATCCAAAATCCCTAACAGGTTTCGATCAGGAATTTCAAGAGGAATTTTACTAGATCCGTAGAGCAGGTTCACTTTAGTCATCGTACTCACATCAGAAGTGCTTGACGATAGAATGGTTTCGTCACTATACAAAAGAATTCTGGCTCTCTATATACCAGGCAAAGATTTGGGAATCTTCTTAGAGCACACCTTGACGCTGAAGTTGAGAGATTTCTTTGAATTTCTTAGGCAAGTATTCTTCTGTTACAAAACTCAGCCCATAGCGGCTGAAGGCCTGTTGTTCTGCTTTTCGTCCATTTTTCAGAAAGAGATTCAATTCTTTCTGCCAGAACTTCGTCTGGTATCGCGGGTCTTTGAGTAAATCTTGAGTGCGTTTTTTGTCGGTGTCTGTAAAGGGATCGCTTGGGAGATTATATTTCTGAATATCTGAAGCCCAGACCCCCATCCAGATTGCATCTGGGGTTGCAAGACCGCGTAAGTGGGCTGCTGAGGCACTGCCAGAAATAATAACCATCGCAATATGAGCTCCCCATGGGTCTGCGTCAACGAAAAGGTAAGTTGGTAAATTCAGCTCATAACGAAGCCGTCGAATCATACGCCGCACACTGCGTGGGGCTTGACCTCCCGTGTGAATGAGTATGGCATTATGTGTTTCATAGACGCCATCTTCGACAAAACGAGTGAACATACCACCTGATTCAATGGCGATTACTTTGTCGGCTTTACAGTCGACAAATTTTGATGATGTCAAATAAGGACCAATCATGAGACCATCGGGGTGATCGGTAAGATTGACACGATTTCCTGCGTATTTTTGGGGTGATGTGTATTCGATTGTGAGATTACCGTAGATGGCAGCTCGGTCTTCTGGGAACACTCGAAAAGATTCTCGTGGTGTCTTTAACTTGGCTTCAACGTCAGTGATGGTCGTGTCACTTTCACTTTGCTGACCAAATTTTACACCGAAACCAAAGGATTGGTAGTAAATATCTCGGAGGGTGCTAGACTTTCCTTCCCCAAGGAGCTCCTTTAAAAACCGCATGACCCAGACAAACTGGCTAAAACTTCGAATCTGCCCAACATTCCGGGTAGACCTAGTAACAGTTTTTCCAGCAAGAACATATTGTCCAAGCTTTTGGTCAAAACGAATGTTACTAGTGCTCCGGCTTGGTAAATCAATTTCAGGAAATTCATTTTTTGCCAGTGTCTTATACATTGTCTGCCCCAGATTTTTCATATCTGATGAAATTTGGTCAGAGGTCTTTTGCTCTTCAATGAAAGCTTTGGGCTCTTTTCGAATTTTTTGAATCCTCCGGGCTTCACCCTTAACTAGACGCCATTCAAGCTGTCCGCCACGCGTTCGAGATTCTATTAGTCCATCTTTCTCTAATTTCCTAAGAAGGCGACGAAGACGCCCTGAATCAATCTTCAAAAGCTGTTTTAGACGCTTTGTTGGTTTCCATCGACGGGAAAGTTTTCCGATAACAAGATCAGGGGTTGGTTCAGACATCATGCTCCTCTCCTATTCCTCCTCGGTCTCCTCCTCATCCGAATCCTCCGAGTCACTTATCTCTGGAGGATTCGCTTCTAAAATTCCCTCTTCTGCCGGTGGGGGGAGTACCTCCTCTTCCTCGTCTTCGAGTTTAATCGATAGGGCACTTTGGATGAGAGTTTTGGTATCCGGAACCTTACGACGCCCGGCTAAGGCTGCAATATCCCGAGCAATAATTGGAAGGTACTTTTCGTAAACACTAGCCCGGACACGTTCGCGCTGCACTTTCTCTTTTTGGCGCAAGTGCCCTTTCAAACTTCGAGCACATTCCATCAATCCCATCCGGATGTCGTATTCCAGTTCAGTGAGATCAGCGATGAATTCCTTCCCTGCGGTTTTGAAGGGAATCTTTGTGCTTACCACTGCGACAAAGGCTGCAATAGGCATTCCTGGTCGGATACGATATCGTGACCATGGAACTGCACGAATCACCTTTGCTGCAACGTCTTTGTATTCGTCAAAAATTAATGGAATGCGATTAGCAAACCGATAGATAATAATCGACTCTTTCATAGGGACATCACCCCCATAGGCTAGTCCGCATTCAACAATGAAGGGGTGACCTCCGTAGCTATTTGGAGGTCGTTGTGTAACTTTAACAAATTCGGGATTCAAAGTAGAACGAATACCCAACTCCAGAAGCTTAGTTCCTAATGGTGAAAGAACACGGGCATCGGGGGGTAACCACTTATCGAAGTCTTCAAGTCCACGGGCAATTTTCACTAAATCGTTAGGTTTCAGGCCACGTGGATCTTGTGAATAAGCCATGTTTATACTCTTTAGAAAAGCCTTGGCAGTTTTGGGTCCAACCCGGTGAAAGTGCGTTCGAAGGAATGTCACCATATCTCGTGTTTTTGTATCCTCGATTATTCGTGAGAGTTGTTCAATGTCCATGCCCTTGGGGTGGGGATTTACAGGTGTGGGTTGGGGTGGTAACACTTTCACAGACCGTTTGAATTTATGGGCAGTTCCATCGGGCTCTGTGAAAGTAAGACTTGCATATGGAGTAATAAGCGCTGTTTGTTCGATATAATCGATGATATACCGTTTGGCCGAACGCCAATTCCCTTCTAAAGTAAACTCAAGAGTGCATCCATGTTTCTTCTCTCGATTCTTTCTCCGCTCCCATTTCACTAGTTCAGGCTTATTCTCCTCAATATCCTGGCGAAGCACAACGTCAAAGATATGTTCACCGTCTGAGGGGGCAGAAACTACTTGCAGGGGTTCACTAGTTGTAATTTGACCAAATAGGAAAGCCATCTTGCCACCAAGGCCAAAACGCCCTCGGGCTTGTTTATGTTCATACTTTGAACCGTAGAGGATTTGCCCGAAGGCAGGTAAAATATGGTCCCTGGGAACCCCAATTCCATTATCCTCAACCCGGAGTCTAAACCAATTTGGGGAAACCTCAGATAATTTCACCTTTATTGTGGGAAGAAAGCCACCATCTTCACAGGCATCGAGCGAGTTTTCAACCAGTTCACGGACTGCCGTGTACAACGCTCGCATGTTATTATCGAAGCCTGCAATTGACCGGTTTCGGTAGAAGAAATCGGCAGGGGATATTGATTCAAAAGAAACTGCTGTAGTTGCCATCTAAATCGCCTATCAAATACTCGTTCTGTGTCATTTCTCCCTGCATCGACAAGGAGCCAGGGCTCGAACACTATAGACTTTCAGACAAATGGTTAAAAAGTATCTGGCTATCCCTGCACAGTCGGCTCGATAGTTTCGGGTTCTTCATTCTTTTTTCTCGGTGCAAAATTATCACAAAGCAACGAAGCTACTAAAAATGTGGCAATTAGAATGATAATGGATGGCAAACCGGTGGGTGGTAAAAGTATCAACGTGACAAAACCCAAGTATTTCACACTGCCAATCACTTTGGCAAGAATATCATCTGCTGTCCGATACACATCGTCAGGTACATGATTGTTATCCCCCTTTGTGATGAAACGCAACTCGCCTCCAACATCTTGAATTTCGATAATTCGATGAACTATTGGGACATCACCTGAACTCCAAGGAATAGATGATGAGTTGTAGATGACGATGTCTCCGACGACAAGGGTCGTTGGATCCACAGCCCTGACGATGACAAGATCACCACGATAAAACACAGGCTCCATTGAACCAGATTCAACCGCGAGTAAGGGTGTGGGGGTTTGAAGAT
>JAEOSK010000026.1 GCA_016840405.1 Candidatus Hermodarchaeum yapensis | reverse complement strand
CTTTGCAACTGTCCTTGAGATAGATGTTTTGAGACGAGGGCGTTCACTAATGAAAAAACCCCGAAGAATGTCCCTCGTAACGCAAAGATAGGGTAGAGCCAAAGAAAACCGGGAGCGATCACCAGTAATCCAAGAGAACCGAGGAGCCCAAAAATGGGAAGAGGAAGAATTTTTGTATACCCAACACGGTCGCCGGCCACTCCAATCAGCGGGGCTACCAGAACAGCGCTTCCATTAAAAATGGCTATGAGAATACCAATAATGTCTTCTTGAAGCCCCCAAACATCCTCTAGGAATAGGGGAATGAAATCCCTTGTGAAGAAACTTAAGGAAACGATTATGGCCATGAAAACGGTGGAGAGAATAAAAATTCGATTAGAGAAATACTTCTGTTGACGTTTTTGTTGACTCTCAGTTTGTTGGGGAGGTATCGAGCTGATCGGTAACAGAAAAAACGTGCTAATCACGAAAATCAATCCGGCAAGCAGAAAAATCACCTGATAGCCAAACCACTGAATAAGAAATCCGCCCAGAACAGGTGCAGGAATTCCCGCAAGGGCAATAGAAGAGACGATAAAGGAATATGCTGTTCCTCGACTTTTTCCCTCCGAGACGTGGGCAATATAGGTTCGAAGTGGTGGTGTTGATAACCAAGAGGAGCCTTCAAAGACGGCACTTAGCAGCATCCATTGCCAGCTCGGGGCCAAGATATAGATAATTGGCGCGGGAAGGATGATCAGCCATGATAGAATGAGGACGCGTTTCACTCCGAAACGGGTACAAAGTGGACCACTGAGGCCTGTCCATACAAGGGCGCTTATTAAGAAGACCGAGGAAAATAATCCCACTTCGATTGGATTAGCTCCTAACAGTCGGGCATACAAACCACGGAAATTAAGATACGTGCTTAGACCAAAGAACCATAGAAAATTGGCGATTAACACCAAGGCATAACTACGCTGAGGATGATCGATGCTCAACTGTTCGGTACTCAAAGTTGTTACCTGCCGTTCCTAAGCTCATTTCATCATATCAATTAAGGTGTTACCTCAAAATTCTAATACTTCTAATCCCAATTTCGATTGGCTACAAGAAAAATGGGCGATTGGCATCGCAAGAATCTGGAAAAACCGGTGTTGTAACGATTGGCTGGGGTGGACGACCACTTTTCTTTTTCTTGCCACAGTTTAAGTGAGCGTTAAAAAATCAGAGGATTTCTTTCAGGTTTAGCTTGATTCAAGTGAGGATTAAGGGCTTCATCCAGTAATCAGTTTTAAAGCTGTGGAGATGTCATCTTTGATGAAGCGTGTTTTCACTGGTGAAGCAGTATGTCGCAAGGTTCTGTTGTGCATCCGATTAATATTGGGATGTTATTGACGCGGAATGTGCAGAGTCGCCCGGAGCATTTGGGAATTGTCTTCGAGGATGAACGGTTGACATTTCGGGAATTTAATCAGAATGTGGATCGGATTGCGAATGCGTTGCGTGGTTTGGGGATTGGTAAAGGAGAGAAGATTGCTATTGTGTTGCCGAATTGTTTGGAGTTATTAGAACTGTATTGGGGGATAGCGAAATTGGGTGCTGTGGCTGTGCCGTTGAGTCCGCTGCTCATGCGTGCAGGATTGAAATCGCTCATCACTGATTCGGATGCGAAGCTGGTTGTAACGAATGGTCAGTTTATTGACGTTTTTGATGCGATTAAACCAGAATTGCCCAATGTCGCTTCGGAGGGGTATATTCTCACAGAGCAGCCGTCAAGGAAAGGGTACCGTGATTATCATGCGCTCAAGGCAGCCGCCAGCGATGCAGAACCGGAAGCCGTGGCGGTGGACGAGAATGATCCCTATAATATCATTTACAGTAGTGGAACTACTGGGTTACCTAAGGGAATTGTACTCTCCCATTATGTTCGGGCATTCTATGCTACTTTATTTGCGTCGAGTTTTCGTATGACACCGGAAAGTGTGGTCATTCATGCGGGGTCCATTGTGTTCAATGGAGCCTTTGTAACCCTAATGCCTGCCATGCTGGTGGGGGCCTCCTATATTTTATTAGCAAAATTTGTTGCCGAAGAATTTATCGAAACCGTCCATCGGGAAAGGGCGACCCACGTAATTATGGTGCCCTCACAACTGATAGCAATCTTAAACGCTCCGAATTTTTCTGTTAAGGCCTTGGAATCCTTAGAAATGATTTGCTCTGTGGGCGCGCCCTTACATATGGAGGTTAAAGAGAAGCTCAGTCAACTCTTACCGGATCGATTTTATGAGCTGTATGGGCTCACCGAAGGGTTCCTCACGATTCTAGATAAAACCCATTTTGCACGCAAACCTCAATCTGTTGGTATTCCACCTCCGTTTTTCCAAATCCGTATTATGGATGATTCGGGTGAAGATGCTCCGGTGGGTGAAATAGGTGAAATCGTGGGACGCGGTCCCACATTGATGACCGAGTATTATAAACGACCCAAGTTGACGGCAGAGACTTTCAAAGAGGGGTGGCTTTATTCCGGAGATTTAGGTTATGTCGATGCGGATGGCTTTCTCTATTTGGTGGACCGAAAAAAGGATATGATCATTTCAGGGGGTGTGAACGTCTATCCGAAAGATATCGAAGAGGTAGTCGCCCAACATCCCGCAGTGGAGGAGGTTGCAGTCTTTGGGATTCCTGACAAAAAATGGGGAGAAACGCCTGTTGCTGCGGTATCATTAAGGCAGCCTAAAACGGTTTCGCCTGATGAACTGGTGCAATGGGTGAATGAAAGGGTGGGGGCAAAGTTTCAAAGAATACGCCAAGTGTTTATTCTTGATGAGTTTCCACGCAGCATATCAGGTAAAATTCTTAAGCGAGTCTTACGCGAACAGTACGTAACTAACACACAGTAGCAATTCCGATGGGAAAGTACAAGCTTACGTAAAATGCTGTTTCAACCACGCGATTAATCCGTTCCAACACCCTTTGGGATATTCCGCATGCTTGGCTCCAGGAATGACTTGAAATTCCTTAGTCTCACTGGGCACCTCATCAAAAAACGCCCGGGTTGTCTCGACTGAAAAGATCTCATCATGTTCCCCAACTCCTGCAAAAACGGGAAACCCTAAGTGGTCTGGAAACTGATATTGTTTCGCAAATTTCTGGGCATCCAAGATTCGCAGGAAGCGGGGCGTATACTTGAATGTAAATAACGGATCATCTAATCCTATCATACCTTCCCGCTTATACTCAATAACTGGACGATTGTATGCAAACAAAAGCTTCCCAACTGTTTTCAATTTCTGCCCCATTGACATTTTTGGATACGCACCAGGATTAACCGTCCTCCCAACGCTAAGCAAAATCAATCCGGCAACATGCTCATCACATGCATTGAGCGCTTCTAAGGCAACCAAGTTTCCCAAACTGTGCCCCAAAAGAACTACTCCTTCGAATCCCTGTTGTTTTACGAAATTAATGGTTTCACACACATCCGCCACGAGTCTCGCCTTGCTGGGATAATCGCCACGTTTCCCATCAGAAAGTCCATGTCCCCGTAAATCTAAGCCAAAGGTCGAAAATCCCGCATCAGCCACAGGGATTCCAAGCATGCTATACACGGCACTATTCGCTGTAATTCCATGAAAAATGAGGAGTGCCGTTTTTGACGGTTTGGAAGGTTCCCAGGCACTTAAAAATAGAATTTGGCCGTCGGATGTGGGAATGAGATAATGCGGTTTCTCATACTCTGCTCGAAGCTTAGCTACATTAATTCCCATGAAAACACCCCAAGCAATTCGGGTTCCACAAGTCATCTATTTTTACCAGGTTTCTCTTTATGAAGATATGCTAGAGTCGGGATGGACGACCACTTTATTCTTTCAACTTTCGCTTGTGTTGATTGTTAAAAACAAGGCAATTTTTTCCTTCAGCTTCAAGGATTGATGAAGGTATTATGTTCATCTGAACCGTGGTAATAGTTTATCGTATCAGTAATGAGTGGTTCGGAGAGCGTATAGGATTGGAGGATTAAAGTCTAAAAAACACACGATGCAGCTCTACGAAAGCAGTTAAAATGTTGTTCATACTTAATAGTACGCGGAGGGAAGATTTCGGTTGTCAACTGATTGTGAACAGCATTTCAGAAAAGCTATTGCAGTAATTATTGTTGGGATATTGGGTCTGATCGGTGTAATAGGAGGAAGCCCCATAATAGTTCAAGTTGCCCAGGACCAGGCTCTTGAGCGCGCCCATAATGATTTGGCGTATTATTGGGCACCAGTCTGGTATCAGAACACGTATCCTGAAATTGACGGGGAGTTTGGACCGATTTGTGATTACATTACGAACTTTGATTACGATGGGGACTGGGCCGGGAACAATAACTCGGATAATATTGGTCAGTTTCCATTGCCCGCCTACATCTATTATTCGGTCGTTGAGACGGCGACACATTGGTTTATCGGGTATTATGATTATCATCCGTTAGACTGGAATTCACCGTCAATCTATTGGCATGAGAATGATATGGAAGGTGTATTATTAGTAATTAACAAGACTGAGGGCGTGGAATGGGGTGAGTTCCTATGTATGGTAACAGAGGCACATACTAATTTCTGGCAATACATTGATGAGCAAAATGCACCATCAAATAGTGTCGAGCAATGGTCTGGATTAAACATTATTTACTCTGAGGATATTGATGGGGATGTAGAATGGGCATCTATTGATCCATATCCCCTAGCTTTTCTCTTCAACGATCATACCCATCTGAAAATATTTGTCGAATCCAGAGGTCACGGAGTATTTGGAGAAGGAAAAGATGCATACACAAGTGAAGATGAAAGATACGATGAAAACTGGGAAGGTGAGAACTTCCCTTTAGGAATGGGAATTATTTATTATCCATCAGGTATTGCGGAAGAACCAAGGCGACGGGAGGACAATCCTAACATCTATGAGGCAGGTTATGCTTTGATTAACATTGAGGTGTTGTGGAACAGACGGTCTAACATTGGTGATGGCTGTACATTTGCCAGCCGCTTTGCCTTTGATGGCAATGATGGAATACCGAATGCAGCTAACCCACCTTGGGGTTGGGATGACTTAGATGATAGTCTGTGGACCGCTACTGAAATACTACCTTCAAATAAAGGAGAAATCTTTTACCATCCAGCACGCTTAATAGCGATTCATTTTGACATACCGGGATGGCCAGAAATTGAGGATATCAGCTACACGTATAACCCGTTTACATAAACAGATGTAAATGTATGCGGTCTGAAGTGGAGGCTTAGATTAAGCTGATATCAGAAGTCGAATGTTAAAATGGAGAAGTCGGTCCATAAGGAAAATAGAGCTTGGCTCATAGGTATGCATCTTTGAACGATTCAGGGAGTTAGTTTCTGCATTCATTAACTAATATGAACAACCACTTGCTTGGATCAGTGGTCTTGGTCTCTATAATCAAACTGAATTTGCTTATTTTATTTGATATCTTCTTTAAGTAGCTTTAACATTTCAGGAACTCTTTCTTCTGGCTCGAAATCTGCGAACTGATCTTCGAGGGTTTTTTGGAAGGTTGATTGCCACCAGGTGTCGGCTTCGTCAAAGGTGGCGATTCGTAGTACTCGAATGATGGTGTCGAGGCACATGTAGAAGGTGAGGTCGTCGAAGGATTTGGTTTGATAATCTGTTAAATCGTGGAAAAAGTCTAAGACCGTAAGGTTTTCGATTCCTTGTCGGTACCAATCGAACGCGGCGTAAACTTCTTTTGCCAAGGCCTTGGCTTTTTTATAATCTTTGGTTTGTAGTAGTTGTTCGATCTTTGGAATGATCTTGTTTGTAATTCTTCGAGCTTTTTGGTTGATTGGCAATTCCCATCCCTGTACATTCTAGGGTTAGTTGGTTTATATGGGTTGTTTTGGTCCAATATTGATGGCAAGTATGAGTAGAGGTATGGTTTTTAGGTGGTTGAGGGCAATTATGTGGTGAGGTTGGAGTGGATGGTTCCCGAAATCAAGGGCTGGCAAGAGGAAACGTGGAAGAAAGGGTTTGCGTATGGGGCAATTGTTTTGTCAGTTGCCGCTCTTCTTTGTTTATGGTTTGCTCATTTGGCATTGCACGTTGTCATTCTTATTATTCTTGGAACCGTTCCACCGGAGTGGTTGTGGATAGCCCAACTCATCATCGACATGACCAATAGGTGGCCTGCGTCCATTGCAGCCATTCATGATGCGGGAATTTTTCTGTCTTTTTTTGCGTTTGTGTTTATGTTTGTGTGGTTAGTCGTTAGACATCGTGATGAAAAGCCGCGCTTCATATGGAAAGACGCTTCCTGGTGGAGGAAATTTACGTGGTTTGCCCAAAATAGCGATGCCTATTATATACTGGCGTTTATTTTCATTGCTGTTTCTTGGGTTGGTGTATGGGTTTTCATCCATCAAGCTTTTCTGTTCTATTTGGAATCTTCTCCGCTTCGTCAAGGAACACTCACCGACCCAACGTGGTTCCTCATTCAGATACAACCCCTCACAATGGTTATTGTGGGCACTGTGTGCGTAATAGGAGCGTTTATTGTTCTCTTAACACTCATCTTCCACCATAGACCAGGAGTTAAGAAAGAAATTCTAAAACCAACTTTTCGGGTGAAGTTTGGGGATCGCCTGGGAGAATTGCGTTACATCAAAGACGACTGGCTGTTTTATCTGATTGCTTTCATTCCATTCTTCTTAGCGGCGTTTGCGATATGGATATTCACTTTTGAGGGGCTTTTTGCCCTCATTGTTGGTATTGAAGCCTTTGTTTGGGCCTGGCTCCCTTCCCTCTCGTGGAGTCCCCCAGAATATCATTGGTGGGGAATTGGGTTATTAGGAATTAGTTTTGGTTGGTTCATCATTCACATCCTTATAATTGAACGGAATCCAGTTCAGCGCAGGAAACGGCCTCCTCTTAGGACAGTTGATAAGTGGCGGAATCGACTTCGGCACCCCTTTGCTATCCTGACTTTGGGAATCCTGATGGCTGTTTTATTGTTCATTGGAGTAACCCAGATGATACTCGCATTCAACGCGGCTGAATATTTCTCGCACACAGTGGGAAGAGCCTGTGTAATTGGTGCATTGATAGTTGTCTTTATTCTAATTGTGGCAGAACGGGGGTTTGATGATGAAAAACGGGAAAGTAGGGAGAACCGGCGTCTTCGGCGTTATAAGGAGTATATTCCTCAAAATGTAATTGAAGAAAGAATCCACTATTTCCGTAGTCTGAGTCCTATCGAGCGGGAGAAAAAGCTCCAAGAGACAATTCAACGATACATACAGAGGAGCGTCGGAGAACGATAATCCTAGCGCAGGGCATGAATTGAGTTAGGATGTAGTTGATGTATTTCAGGTTTTACCAATTCGATATAGGGCGATTAATACGCCGATTATGAGACCAATGACTATTGCGGTGTTGAACAGTCCGTTTTCGATGATGGCTAACACGACGGCTACAAACCAGATTTTGTCGGCTAACGAGTAGAACAAGATTGGTGCCTTGACCGACCACTTTTCTTATTCTTGTAATTAGCGGGTACGAGGTGTTAGAGGTAGGTTTCCGGTTCTTTTCTGTCCGGGTAGCCTTTGTTCAGGTCGCTTTGTGACTTTAGAACGCGTTTGCTCATGACCCGTGCTCCGGTTGGGCAGTTCTTGACGCAGGCACAACACCAGATACACGCATTATGATCTGTTGAAATCAAACGAAGATTATAGCCAATCATTGGGGATGGATTGGAGGCAACATGCTGGATTCGAATCGCCGCCGTAGGACAGACATCGACACAGGTCCCGCATTTTGTGCATTGGTCCTCGTTGGTGGAGGGGGTGGCTAATGCGCCGTAGTCGTACCAGGTGAGATTGGCACGCATTGATAACGAGTACGGTGTGGTGCCGGGAGGAGTGACGAGTGAGAGGTTCTCTATCTTATCGGCCTTCGCATACTTGTCCCGAATCTGTTTGCCGAACGCTTTGGCCTTGGCGAGATCTTTAGCGTCGGGTCGTCCGTGCGCGGTGGGCATCTCGGGGACGCTAAACGAGTGTTCACATAAGAAGACACCTGCCGCGATGGGTTGGAATCCTACTTCCGAAACGATGTCGCCTAATTCGTATAGTGCGTCCTCGTAGGCGCGGTTACCGTAGGTGACGACGATGACGGCAGGGATTTTTTGTGGGCGTTTGGCGCCGTAGGGCTCTCTTTTGCTTGTGAGCCTGCGTATCCTGTAGGCAGCTTCAGTGGGTACGCGCCCTGCATAGACGGGTACAGAGATGATGACGAGCTCGTCGGTGAATTCTGGAAAATCCTGGGTTCGTGCACTGGGCGGGGTCAAATCTATGGACTCTACAGGAGCTTGGATTCCTTTGGCAATAGCTTCGGCAACCTTCTTAGAGCCTCCAGTTGGAGAAAAGCTGATAACTCTGACAGCTTCAATTTTCATTTTATATTCCCTAAAGTGGGTTTGACTATATCGAAGCTATAAAAATCTAGCACGAGAACCGGGAACACCGGTGTTGTCCCAAGCTGGGATGGACGACCATTGTTCGTTTTCATGTTCGTGTGTGAGTGGATGCTGTGGTGGGTTGGCGGTATTTTTTTATGGTTTGGGCTGGGTTCTCTGCGTGGGGATGGTTTTGATTTTGAATAGCGATATTTGCGATTCGGTCAAGGTAGATTATGCTAGGAGTAGGTGAATAGATGATGGTGAGTAGGGAGATGGAGGCGTTGGTCAACCAACTGCGAATGGGGAATGCGGCGGCAACCGAAGTGACATTGGAGGCGTCGATGTCACCATTATTCTAAACTGAAATCACCGCAGCTTTGAAAACATTGTCTTAGCGAAGAGTTTGGATTGCTCTAGGTCATCTCGATATGGGAATTGAATCTGGAAGTAATCGAACCCCAAGGTGATTAGTTTGTGAAAATGAGATTCGATGACATCTGGGGTTCCCAGAAACACGTTTTTAGGAAGCCTGCCTTTGAGTTCATCAAGTGAAATCGCTCGCTTCTCAGCCATCTGTTCGACGAGCTGATTCAAGTCGTCTTCTGTTTCCTCCATGATCACATATGCGAAATAGGATTTTCCAATTTCGTCATAGTCTCTTCCTACTGCTCTACAGTGCGCTTTCAGGATTCCAAGTAACCTTTCTGCTTCTTCGGGTGTCACTGAGGATAGGAAGTTGCAATAATCAGCATACTTTGCAACAATTCTGAGAGTTCTCTTCTCACCGCGTCCAGCAACAAAGATTGGCGGTAGTTGTTGTACAGGTTTTGGATAGGAGAAGGCGTCTTTGATTTGATAGTATACTCCATCAAAACTGACACTTGGTTCAGTCCACAGCTTCTTGATTATTTGTACGGACTCTTCCAATCGATCCATTCGCTCTTTGAGACTTGGGAAAGGAATTCCGTAGTTAACGTGTTCGTTCTTTTTCCAGCCCGCACCAATTCCAAACTCCACTCTACCATTGGAAATCACGTCAACTGTTGCAGCGATTTTAGCAAGGACGGGGGGATATCGAAAGCCGTTACATGTCACCAATGTGCCCAGCCTAAGTTTCTTTGTTATGGATGCTAAGGCTGAGAGAACAGTCCACGCTTCTAGACACGATGTCGTTTCTGGATTCTTATCAATGAAGAAGTGGTCGCTAATCCACAAAGCATCATAGCCAATTTTCTCTGCAGTCAGTGCGATTTCCTTTATTGTGTCATAATCAAAACCGAAGTAATTCCCAATTTGAATTCCGAAGCGTAGAGGCATCTTATCACATTCCATCGTCGTTGATTGACTAGATGTATGTGGTTATATACTCAGTGACTTGTGACTTAACTCTTCTAAACAAAATCACGACTGCAGGATCACCCCCCAAGGAATTCCTTTCTTCTGAGACGCCCTTCGAGGCGCCTTGGAGTGGGGGATCGGGAGCTGGGTGTTTCATTAGAAAAACGGGTATGACGCGAACTTATGAGGGGGACGCCTTCTAAGCTCATCAGAATTAACCTATGCGGTCCAAAAGTGCCCACACTTTCGACATTCCATTTTTCCATCAAGCGCCTTTGATGCGACTAGGAGAATGCCATCGGGGTCTTGTTGTTCCTTCTTTCTGTTTTCAGGAGTATCTAACAACATGAGCCGGAGTTTCCATTTTTCACCACATTTTGGACATTTCATGCCTTTGGACATTTTTTCACCTTTCAGCAATAGGTAGAATCAATGAATGATAGGGCTGATGACTCTATAATAGATTGGATTCACTATTCTTGCGGATTACAAGAAACTTAGGTATTGAACGTATTAGCTAGGGTGGACGATTACTTCTGGTTACCTCAGTATTCCACAGGTTTTGGATTCAGTTTTTGTCAGGTGAAGAAGTTTTATCTACATGAGTTTTGTTGAAGCTTAGTTGATTATAGATTTTGTATGGTTTGGTGGAATTTGGTATGGCGTTAGTTGATACGGCGAAAATCTTGGCGAGAGCGGGTTCCATTGTGTGTATCATTTTAGGGTTTCTGGCTACGGTGTTGAATGGTCTGGTGATGTATGAGGAGTTTGGTGGACCGCGTGGGATTGCGGCGGAGAGTATTCTGTGGTTTTCATTGGCTATCGTGGCGGTGGTCTTTGGTTTTATCATTTTGTTTTATTGTGTGCCAAGGATTGACAGGGATCGTCAGGCGGCAGCCCTTTACTTCATTATTTTCGGTGTGATCGCAGCGATTGGTTCGTATCTTGTTGGTGGTGTGTTGATATTCGTCGCCGGGATTTTGATTGCTGTGGAGCAAGCGAGCACCGCATAGAAGGTTGTTGAATTAGAAAGTCATTGTGTAGGGTCTTGGTCAGCAGATGGCATGGATTTGGAGTTTGGGTGCGTAAAATCGAAAACGCGGGTGTTGTCTCAGCTGGTTGGGGTGGATGACCGTTTTCGCGGTTTTATTATAACCCGGCTTTGGCGAATTTTTCTTTGAGAATGTTAATGGCTGCGTCTAGGTATTGTTTGCCCAGCTTGTCGGTGGCGTGTCGTGGGTCTTTTCCTAGGATTCTTTCGGGTGGAGGGGATGGGTCTGGTGGTAGTTGGGTTAGGTCAACGAGGTCGGGGCGAAGGGCGAGCATGATTGAGGTTTCATTTTGCCCGGCGTGATCGATTTGGTATTTCCATTTCCGTGTGATGTCGGAGGTGACGCCAAATAGCTTCAATCCGAATCGGGCTTCTCGTTCAGGGATGGCTTTGACCCAAGACCATCGGGAGGGGCCGTGGCCATCAGCAAACACGCCTTGGAATCCGGCGCGTTTGAGTTGGATGAGAATCGTGTCAACGAGTACTTTGAAGAACCCATTTGACACCCAGTAACAGCTTCCTATGAGTTGTTGTGGTGGGAGGGTGTCCGGTAATGTGTCCATTCCATAGAAGGTTTGCCCGTTTTGTGTGGTGATGGCTTGGTCGGGTCCCAGATAGAGGGGGGGTAGTACAATTCCTCCCAGTTGGCGGGCGCAGGCGACCATTAATCCTTCGCTTTGGATGCTATCCGAGCCTAAGGGGAGATGAGGGCCATGCCATTCTAGGGTGCCGAGGGGCAAATAGGCAACAGGTTTTGCTTGTAAACGTTGTTGGAATTCATGTGGAAGCAGTTCGGTGTAATGCACCTTTTCTTCGCTGGTTCCCATAGTAGCTCACCTGTACTTGGTGTGGTCCACCCTAGGTGTGGCTAGTACATAAACCAAATGACTTCAGCAAATTGAATAACAGGATAATTGCTCAGGTTGCAATTTGACCCTCGATGCACCCAATTTGTGCACAGAACCCCATTAGACATACGAGGATCCGGGGGATATGCCACTTTTTGTTTCAAGTTTTTGACAGCGTATAACCGAGATGGGTTTTGTTGTCGCCTACCGATAATGTTAAATATTTCTAACGTTAGAAATAGTTTACATCATGAGGTGAATAAGCATGAAATATTATTATCTGGGACTAGTAGGATTCCTCGGACTTCTCGGACTCTTCTATCCCGTGACCGGCTCGCCTGCTTGGCTCGGTTTTTTGGGGTTCTTTGGGTGGTTTGGGTTCTTTCGGGTCGGGGCCCATAGTGATGAACGCTTAGGAAGCAATTTCAATCGTGCAGCAAGGAACGGGTTTTTTGCAGTGATGCTTATCACTACCCTGGTCGGCGTCAGCGTGGCTGTGACCTGGGTGTGGCTGGGCGGTTCGCCAGTCTCGTTGCTCTTCTTTGCGTGGCTGACGATTGTGATGGCTGTGGGCTATGCTGTGTGGGGCGTATCGATGGCAATCTATGATCGGCGTGGCGACTGACGGTGAAGACGCGTATTCGGGAATTCCGTGAACTGCGGGAATGGACCCAAGAACAGCTGGCGGCGATGGTGGGAGTGACCCGGCAGACCATTTTGTTTCTGGAGAAAGGAAAGTATAACCCATCGTTACGGCTCGCGCATCGGATTGCACGGGTCTTAGAGCGGCCTATTGGAGAGTTGTTCTCTTTCGAAGACGAAGACCTCACATAAGGCGTGCGAACCTGTGTGTGCATGGTGTTTAGGAGGGGCCATTGGTGGGTTTGGAGAACGTTTATATGTCAAGTTGACTTTACGTAAAGTAGACTTGACATTACTGCGTGAGTGGTATATCGTTGATAACTAATCGGCTTCGAAGCCTGCGGGAAGAGCGGATGCGAACGAGGCAAGATTCCGAGAACTGGACGCAGGAGGGGCTAGCTAAGCGCGTGGATGTGAGTCGGCAGACCATCATTGCCATTGAAAAGGGCACCTACAACCCCTCGTTGGAATTGGCTTTCAAGTTAGCGCGAATATTTGGTGTGGCAATCGAGGATCTATTCAGTTATGAGGGTGAGAAGCGTGAAGCGTGAGTTGAAAAGAGCAATTGTCGGGAATGCAATTGGACTCGTTGTTTTAGCGATATTTTTCATTGTGTTGGATTTGATTACGCCAATTAGTATTGTGTCAGAGTTGGTGCGTTTTGCTCCGGCTATGGTTGCGGGAGTTATTGGGGGATTGATTGGGGCATACATTTCGATTCGGCGGCGACCGGATGAGCGAATGCAGCTCATATTGACTAAGTCAGCTAAAAACGCGTTTTGGGCGGCGATAATGGTTCTTCCATTTGTGGCGATAGCATTTATGTTCTTGCCAGCACAGTCTGGAGTATTCTATGGTATATGGCTGTTTGGCCTCTGGATTCTGGTATTGATTATCTTCTATTTCTCAGCGATTTACTATTACTTCACATAAAATTAGACTAATTCCTTTCTTCCGAGTAACCCCGCTGAGGATACCTTGAAAGGTATGTGCGGTTGGAGTCTGGGTGTTTCATCCGGAAAAACCGGTGTTGTGCGATTAGATGGGGTGAACTACCATGTTTTCTTTTTTTGATTAAGTTATCATTGGTATTGAAAAATGAGGAGAATTCAATCAAGCTGCAATCAGTTAGGGTGATATTTGTGAACTTCCACGCTTCTTGGGGTCTGAGGCGGTTTCCTGAAGCTTTAGATAGGTAATTGAAAATTGTTGATATGCGTTAGATATTTAGATAACCTAATAACAGATTTAGGTCGGCTTAAATCACGGAGCTCGTGTGCTCCAGGAGAATCGTAACATGAAAGATAAGGCGTTGGAGCTAACAGCCTTTTCAACGGCGTTGAAATCGCATTATGCCCTCTCCGAATTCGAAATTCGAGAGAACCTACTCACACTAACAACAGATACAACGACTTACGTTGATCTGAGCACGTATCTTAAAGACCAGGGGTTTTCTCGCTGTTTGACAGTCGCAGTCATCGACTGGATAGACCAAGGTGAATTCGAAATATACTACGTAGTTCACCATCTTGAAAGCAATATTTACGTAAAGGTAGCTACACGCATTGCTCGAAGCAAACCTGCGATTACGAGCCTATCAACCATCTGGAAATCCGCGACTATGCATGAGCGGGAGATGTGGGAGCTCTTCGGGGTTAATTTTGTGGGGAATACGATGCTGAAGCCCTTATTCCTCGAAAATTGGACAGAAAAACCACCATTACGCAAAGACTTCAATTGGCATACCTATGTTGACAAAGAATACTTCAAGGCGCGGGAGAAATAAAAAATGTCTCGAATTTTTAAAGCGATAAAAAGCGTTTTAGGGCTCGCTGTATCGAAACCTATGACCTTTTCTTTTCCACCCGATATGCCGTTAACAGAGTTATACCGAGGGCGTCAACTCTACAAACCCGAGTTATGTAAAGGGTGCAAAATTTGCGCGAATGTGTGTCCTAACAATGCAATTCAGATGCTAGAGCGGGAAAAGAGTGAAGAGAATAAAACCGGTCTTCAACCCCAGATTGATTTCCGGAAATGCTGTTTCTGTGGCTTATGCGTAGACAATTGCCCCACCGGAGCCCTGTCATTTACTAATTTCCCTATTCTGCTCACAATGAAGCCAGAAACCCTAAACTATACACCGGAGATGTTGGCAGTCCCCCCGACACTGGAGCATCCTGAAGCCCCGAAAATTAAAAACACCGTTTCGTGGGCACGCTCACGAAGTATTTGGATTGTCAATTACATGACCGGTTGTTGTTTCATTGAAGCCGTGCCCTGGGTCGCCAGTTCCTTCGACATGGAGCGCTTTGGGCTTTTAGCCGTTGGCTCCCCCCGACATGCCGATGCTTTGCTTGTAGGTGGCTATGTCACACCTAAGACGCTGAAACGGATCATCCGCATTTACTCATTGATGCCCCAACCAAAATGGGTCATTGCCCTCGGCAACTGCCCTATGACTGGCGGGACCTACTGGGATAGCTATAACACTATCAAAGACATCAGCAAGTACATCCCCGTGGACATCTGGATTGCTGGGTGCCCACCACGCCCCGAGCCCATCGGCGTTGCCGTTGTCCACGCCATCCAAGCCATTCAAGGCGGATACCTCGGTAAAGAGGAAAAGACTGACACTGATGCAGGCAAAATGGAAGTATCCCCCTACCCACTATTAGGAGCAGATGCCAATAAAACTGAGTTCGACATGGTCTTCGGATCACAACATCCCGCTTCAGGGAACTTCAATATGGCCCTCAAATTGGATGGCGAAATAATCGTCGACGCCATCCCATATCCAGGATATTTACATCGTGGCTTTGAAAAACTCATGGAATACCGAACATGGCTACAGAACATTATGCTTGTTCCTCGAATCTGTGTACTCGATGGTGCCTCCTACGAACTCGCCTACAGCGGCGTCACGGAGAAACTCGCGGGTATCCAAGTCCCCATTCGCGGACAGTATTTACGCGTGGTTCAAGCAGAACTTTCGCGAATCCAAAGCCACCTGATGAATCTTGGATTTGGCGGGGCAGCAACTGGCTTTGACACTATCGAACGCCTTATCTGGGGTGACCGGGACCAAGTTCTGCTATTACTTGAAGAACTCACCGGGGCAAGGATCTATCATATTTTCAACACCATCGGAGGCGTCCGTCGCGACATTCAACCAGACTTTCAACAGAAAGCAGAACAATTAATTCACTTCCTCCGAGAACGGCTTCAAACTTATGATAACCTCTTAATCCATAACAAAACCTTCATAGATCGTACAGAAGGACTCGGTATCCTTTCAAAGGAAACTGCAATTCAAAATGATGTCACAGGACCCAATCTACGAGCCTCCGGCGTCGATTTTGACATCAGAACAGCAACACCTTACGAAGCCTATCAAGAGGTAGGCATTAACACGGTCACTGCCACAAAAGGCGACGCCTATCACCGGTTCCTGTGTCGTCGACTGGAAATCGAAGAGAGCCTCAACATCATTGAACATGCGTTGGATCAACTTCCCAGCGGACCAGTGTGCGAAACAAAGACACCTGAAGATAAGAAAATTACCTGGCGGCTAAAGATCCCCGCAGGTGAAGCATTCCATTGCATTGAAGCCGGTCGCGGAGAACTCTGTTTCCACGCTATCAGCACTGGCGAGAACACCCCCTACCGCATAAAAGTTCGTGGTCCAACCTTCGGAACCATCCTTGTCATGTTTCCCAAACTACTCCACGGCATGAAAATCGCCGATGTCCCAGTCACCTATTGGAGTCTTGACCAGTGTCCCGCAGACCACGACCGATAGCCATTATGCCACTTTATTCCATCAACAATTTGTATTTGACACCAAACGGAAAATGAAAAAACTTGCTCGAAGTGTACTAACGCTTCATCCCTTAGTCCCGCACGAATACCCTCCTCATTTTCCCTACCAATACAACTAAGGGTCAAATATAACCTACATTATTCGACTTCGATATTTTTTATCAGGGAGGTACTGGGAAAATGCGACTCACCGGTGTTGATTTGCTTCTCACCTTTCGGTGTCCATCCCAATGTAAACACTGTGTGTATAAGGCAGGACCACAGAGAGCGGGACACATGAATTATGAGAATATCCGACGCTGGCTCGCTGAGCTAAAGAACACTCAACCACTTGAAGGAATCACCGTGCATGGGGGGGAGCCCACCGTGTTTTTCGATACGTTGCTTTTTGCCATCTCCACGGCAAAACAGTTAGACATTCCAAAACGGGGGATTATCACTAATGGATATTGGGCTAGCACCGAGTCCATTGCCCAAAATACCCTCAGGAAGCTGCAACAGGCAGGACTTACTCAAATTACCTTTAGTGTTGATAGTTTTCATCAAGAATTCATACCATTCGAGGATGTGCGAAGAGGAGTGGAAGCCGCTTCACAAATGTCCTTTGATCACATCTGGGTCGATTCCCAATTTCTTGAACTTGAAACGCCCTCCAATGAATACGATATTCGAACCCAGAAGTTGCTCGATGCCCTCACGGAGATACCCGGTATTGAGATTTCAACATACCAAGTCGACTTCGAAGGCAGAGCCGCTGACACGCTCAGTCACCTCGTCCTAACTCATTCTGACGCGCCCACTGGCAAATGCCAACTACCGTATTGGTTAGGAAAAACGCTTAGAGAACCTAAAACCATCGAAATTGACTACGAAGGAAACGTTACGCTATGTCCTGGCATCTGCATCGGAAATGCCAAAACCACTCCATTACACCACTTGCTCGGAGAATATGAGCCCCGCGACCACGTCATTATCCAACGGCTTGCTGAAAAGGGACCCATCGGGCTCTTTGAGCTGGTCAAAGAAAAAGGAGTATCGGTGAAGCAGAAGTTTGTGGATGAATGCCACCTCTGTTACGAAATGCGTAAGCACCTCAGAGCATACTACCCCCAATTACTTCAGCCATCCCATTGTTATTAGAACACCTTCAAAAGCGGTTCGAGTCCACTTTAAATTGTATGAGTAGTGAAGGAATAATCTTTCACGTTATTTGCAAGCAAAGCCGTCGTGCCTTGTTGAAACTACCGAAGACGCTGAACGGGGAGAGAGCAAACTATTTCGTAGACATGGTAGGTTCTATGTGAATCTGGTGTTCACTTTTGATACCCCACCTCTTCGCAGGGGCACCTCGGTGATTGGTGTAGACCTTGGCGAGCGTATCATGGCTGCAACGGTGTTGCTGCAAAACAGTTGTATAAAACGACCAAGGTTTCTCGGTCGAGAGGTACGGGGTATCAGACGGCATCATGCATGGTTACGTCGGCGGTTACAAGAACGGGGACTCAGCCGGATTGTCAAACGAATTGGTGACAGGGAGAAACGGCGAGTAGATGCCGTCCTCCACCGGATAAGCAAAGAGATAGTGGAGATGGCTGATAGGACCACGTCATGGATTGCGATTGGTGATCTCACTGGTATCAGGAGAAGCGCTGAGAAGAGGGGAAAGCGGATGCGGAGAATCGTTAGTAATATGCCGTTCCATAAGCGGACACAAATGATAATCTATAAGGCAATGATTCGTGGCATCCCAGTAGTCTTGGTGAATGAGGCGTATACGAGTATCACTTGTCACGTATGTGGTAGACGTGGTTTGCGTTCGACTCAGGCAAGGTTTCGATGTCCAGAATGTGGAGAGTTCAATGCCGACCTTAATGGTGCAATTAATATCGCTCGTAAAGTCGAGAGGCACCTTGGCTATATACCATTGTGTGGGCCGCCTGTGAACCAGCCCTTAACTGTGCAACTGCATAGAAGCCATCGATTTTAGTCGATGGTAGTTCACCTAAGTATTTATCTATTGCATGATGAATTCATTTTTGCTGGTGGCGATTGAAGATGGAAATGTGCGCGGTCTGTGCCAAAAAGCGTACAGATGTGGTCTGTTTGGGGTGTGGTGTTTACATTTGTCGGGAGTGTGCAGCATCGAACGATGATCGTTGTCATCTATGTGGCGGATTTCTTAGATAGTCAGGAAAAATGCTTGTGAAAAAAAGGGGGAGGGCTGGACAGATTTGCCCAGCGTGGGGTTCACTGGAGTAATTTGTTAGTTAGGGTTTTCGTCGTCCTTTGATGAACCAGCCGAGAAGGAAGCAGATTATGCCGGTGGCGGCCGCGCCCATGATGAGCATGGGATAGAGGAGCCCGTAGGCGGCGTTTTGTCCGAGAGTCCAAGATGTAGGTTCGGGGAGGACGAGGATAGTGATGCTGTCAATGGCAATGTTGCCTTGGGTATCCTCTGCTTCAATGTAGATGTGGTGAAGACCAGACGTGGTTGCAGCGTAGGTGTAGCTGGTACTGTCGAGGGGGAGGTTCTCTTCGCTACCATCAATGCCCACAACAAGGGAGGCAAGGCCAATTTCGTCGCTGGCAGTAAAATTGATGATGATGTCGCCGGGCTCGAAGGAAGCGCCCCAGTCGGGTTCCAAGATTTCGACATCGGGTGGTGTGTCATCGACGAGGGTGATGGAGAAGCGGGCATTGCCTTGGTGTACAAGGGCAAAGGTGACGACACCCGTGTGCCTCGCCGTATAGGTGCCTGTGAAGCTCATTGAAAATGTATGCTGAACATATGGCCATGGATCATGGGTTAAGGCGCCAAAGGGGGTTTGTCCTTCGTCATCAAAGAAGTAACCCAAGGCAAAGATACTGCCGTGATCAATTGATAGACTCACTTGATAACGGTACCCAGCAATGAGTGGGACGTTGAAACTGGTAAAATCGTATTCAGTTGACGTAGTAGTTACTGCATAATCTGAGCCTAATGTGTAGTCCGTGGGTTGGGTTATGGTTAGGCTGACAGAAAGCTCGGTTGTGTCACTTGGACCTAGCATTGGTTGGGTGCCAAGAACGACGATGAGCATGGTCGTATCTCGTACAGCCGTAAAGCGGACGGATATCGTGTCATTCAAACCGTATGACGCGATAACACCAGGCGCCATCATGCCTGCCATGCCAACCGCTTTGAAGAGGGGCCAATACTCACCTAAGCCCCAGTCTTTGTAGAATTCACCTTGGGCAGACATCCCTTGTAACATGACCACGCCGTTTGAGGTATAGGTTGGTGTGGCACTGATTTCATAGGTCACACCGCTTTCAACAGGCAACAAGAATCCGTGGTAAAAGGGTGCGATGGTCTGATTAATTGGCAGGATCATACTGGTGGTTGTGAGTTGGGGAATGGGGGTTGTATCCAGATTCAAGCTAATATTGAAGGTCGTGCTGGGAGGTCCAATAAATCCTGGTGTGGCTTCCAAATAGAGATAGAACGTGTTCCAAAAACATATGGGACCACCAAAGGCCGGAAAGTTAGCTAGCTGTGGAACATCATCCAAGTAGGCAATCTCGGTTCCTAGGAACACGAATGGTTCGAAGTATTGTTCGCCTAAGAGGCCTGAACCGGGATTGACCATCATCACCGGCTGATACAAAGCGACTCCGTAGTTATACCGAGTTTCAATGGTAATGTTGGTTGTGGGGTCCTCATAGTAATCGTAGCTTGGGGGAACGGGCATTCCATGCCAAGCATCATAGGTGGCAACGGTCCAATTCCCACCTTCAGGATTACTCAGGTAAAAATCGACCATATAGTTACTTGGTACGGTGACCGCCACATAGGCTTCATTTACAGGTGCGGCGGCGTCAAAGTATAACGGGAGTGATTCATCCGCACCCAACGCAAGTGTGGAGACTGGTTCCACGTAGAGGGTTAGGTCAATGTAGGTGCCATTGAGGAACAAGAATGGTAAGCTTCTAGCCACTAAGTAGTAATCACCTGCAGGCAGGGGAATCGTTTGCATTGCAGTCCACGTGGCAACACCGGCCGCTGGTCCTGCAGGAATATTACAGGTGGGCATCCATTCCGAATAGCTCATGCGTGAACCATAGATGAGATCAAATAACGCCAAGACGTCAAACATTAAGAAAATGGGGTTGCCAGGCCAGCCCGCGGTAGTACTGTAGGGCACGTTGCCAGACAAGGAGATGTTGTACAGGGCATTCGAGGGGGCCGTGAATGTCGTTACGTTCCATGCATCCTCCTCCGTCCAGCGGATAGTAGTATCCTGTCCTAGGGGAGCGGATGGCGCATCGGCGAAGGAGTATTGTTGGCTGACGGTGAAATTCACTGATACTTGATCCCAAGGGGTATACCAGGTGAGGTCAAATTCGATAACGGCGGAACCGGGTTGGACCACCATGAATTCGGTCCAGTACAGACTTGACCAGCCTGGTAGGAACGACCACCATTGACCGGAATCAAATTCGCGATCCTTCGGAAGATATGCATCTAATTGGGGCACGTACTCATTCACGCTCTCATACAACCGAAGATAGAGATCCACCCCCATCATGGGATCCGCATTATCAACAAGCATGACCATTGTGTAATTGTAGAGCCCTGGATCAGAAATTGGCACATTGAATAAGAGAGTATCATGCGTGTTGTTCAGAATCACAGTGACTTGCGTGTCAAGGGGGACATCGGGTGTCGGGAGTGCTTGTACGGGAATTTCCTTCCCGTGAAAGGAGGTTCTAGCGAGAGGTATTTGTAATATGGGGATTTGGAGAAGAAGTATTCCGATTAGGACTAGCCTAATCCAGATTGCTTTTCGCAAAGTCATATATCCCTCTTTTTGAGGTTGTTTCGGCAAATAATTAATGCTTTCATTTTCACCCCCGGTTGCATGATGTTCGTGGGGGGTGGTTTATTTCTGAACATGCAGGTGATGAGCAAAATAGTGGGAACGAAGACAGATAAGCCCATAGCCAATTGGAATCAGAAACATGTTTGACCCACTTGTTAGTTAGGCTATTTCTCACAGCATTTGCATTGGATTTCTTTGCTGAATTAGTGGATAAGACAGAATAGTAAATCAAAGAGGAAATAAGAACACAACAGAAATTGTCAGCTGATAAATTCCCCAAATACAAATTGCGAGTATGGCCGAAACAGGAACGGTTAGAAGTGAGCTTAAGATTAGTTTCCGTAAAACGGTTTTATTCGTGGATACCCGATTTGCCATCCCCGCTCCAATTATAGATGTTATAAGAATATGCGTCGCCGCGAGAGGAATCCCCAGTATCGTACCCACAAGCAAAACAATGGCCCCTGCTGTTGCGGAAGAAAAGCTTGCACTGGGACGTAACACCGTCAACTCCATTCCCACCGTTTGAACCACACGGCGTCCCAAAACTAATAATCCTATTCCCATGCCCACTCCACCAAGTAACAACAACATTGTAAATTCGATCGGTCCGACAAAAAACATTGTCAACAGACCGACCGCCTTAGCAACATCATTCCCTCCACGACTTAAACAGATAACAATGACCATCACCAATAATAGCAAACCAAAAATTTGTTCTCTTTGTTGGATCTCATCCAATCCTCTGGTCTTGGAAAGAAATGTTCTCCGGACGTACCGTTGGAGGAAAAAAGCAATTGCTAGACTCAGAATTGGGCTCAGAAGCCAGCCAATAATAATAATGGAGATAGTGTTCCACCGAACCAGGGGTGTGCCCCAAACGAGCTCCCCTAGCAACCCAATACCTATGATGCTTCCAATAATTGAGTGAGTGGCTGAAATCGGGTTGCCAAGATAGGCGCTCAACAGCATCCACACAATCATTGCTAACGAAATCACTAACACAAGATTAGCTGGAAGGGGTTGGATGATCATATCTGAACCAATAGTCGTGCTAACGCCTTGACCTAACACCACGGCTCCAATGATTAATAGAATGCCTCCTACAATGACGGCACTCCTCAATGAAAGTACTTTAGCCCCAACGACGCTGGCCATTGTGCTATCGTTAGACCCAATAGCAAAGGCTACAATACTCGCTAAAATGAGTAATACAACGATGGGAATGAGTAGCGTAACCAATGACAAGGGGCTCTGATCTCCGATTTCGTGATAGCGTTAATAGGTATGAGTCAAATTACTCAATACTCTATATATTATATAGTATAATTATTTTATAGAATCTTCTTATCAATCTTTTCGCGTTTCCGCGCCCTGCGTGAATTTAGCAAATAGTAAACCACACCTAGTGTCACACTGACCGACGCAATAATCACCGAAACCGTTGATACAACATCCTGCACATCTTACACCTCAACTTACATGGAAGAAGATAATACTATAGATGAGTTTGTCCACAGAAAATCCTTTGCAATCCGTGGTTGATAAAATAAATACTGTTAGCATATGACTTGAAACAAATCATCTTTCACGTAATCTACCAAGAATTGCACATACGTCTTCGACACTGGTCATCACTGGCGGATAACACATCGAAAAACACCTTGCTGCAATAGTCTTTACAAGACTATGGCGAGAAGTTACTACCAACAGTCAATTTCTATGGGATAAGGGGTTTTGAAGAAATGGATGGGTATCATAGAACTTATTAATTAGGCGGGTTATATTAGGCACGCCTAAAAAAATGGTGTGCAAGCGATGCTCCTCATTCCAGGTATGGAACTTATCCCCCAATTAGCAATTGGGTGGTTGAACGGGTGGCTCCTCATTGTTTTTTATTACGTAGCCTATTGTGTTCTATTCCTTAGTTTTCCCAAAAACGTAAGATTTCGGCTGTATGTGTTTGATCGGTCTAACTGGAGTAAAAAACAGAAGGCGTCTAACATCATCGGAAAAGTAATTGTGATTGTGGTTTTTGTTTTGCTGATCTTTACTCCATTAAAAATCGGATCCATCGCTTTCATCCTTGGAATGTTTCTGTACACCATCGGTTTAACTGGATTCATTGTTGCGCTAATTAATTTTAAAAACACACCACAAGATCAACCCGTTACCCACGGGCTTTACCATATATCACGAAATCCACAAGTTCTCATGGGATTTATTGCAGGCATCGGTATGGGGTTTGCCATCGGCTCTTGGCTAGTCATTCTCCTCGGAATCCCCGCAATCTTCTTTGGACGATATAAAATCATGGGAGAAGAACAAGATTGTCTTGAACGATATGGAGAATCCTATCGCACTTACATGAAAAGAGTACCCCGCTATCTCCTCATCAAAACGCGCGTGAAATCAACTTCCATCGATTGAAGTCGGTGTTCTTCTTGGATAGATTTGATAAAGTATTACTCGTTTTTTAGTCAGTAGATTGGGTTCTAACGTTATATAAAAAAAGGCAATCTTTTACACAAGTAAAAAGTTTAGTACGATGTGCACAATCAATACGATGTATAATCCACCTATGAGACTCACGTGGAGCCTCCTGTTAGTATGAGGTTGAAGCTTTTTTCCACTTTTCAATTTAATGGGATTATATCTATACAAATATCCAGTGGCAACGAGGATAGCTACGATAATATAGAGCGCTACTCCACCACCGAGATCAGGATAAAATTGTAGTGGGCGACTAAGTTGTCCAGCTAAATGGATGGACACTAATAAGAAAGAGGTAGTAAAACCGAATATGTGGAGGTTTAGTAGAATTTTATATCGATGGGGGAATCGACGTTTCAGTATATAATATAATGGTGCGAAAAGTATGATAATAGAAGACCCTATTATCCCCATCCAGTGAGAGAAGCGATATGGGCCGAGGAAAAATCCTGTATCAACAAAATCAAGTATAATTAATATGGTAATGATGATGATAGTGATGATATAGATTGTTTCTACTAAAAAGGAGGTATTCCTCAGTAAATTTTGTTTTTTCTCAATGTTTGGAGATTGCGTCATCGACCATAGTGATAACGGAGTCAATTTAAATATTGCGAAAAAATCCCTTGCATTACTTAAATGTGGGCAAAATAATTGTCGTAGGTGCGGAAGGGCAATACCTATAAACACTCGTGGGCTTCACTCTTTTTGTTAGCAAATAGGATTTAGTTTCGCTTTTTGAAGAGCTTTAGCTTATCGTGCTAGGCAGCTATTCCCCTGAATTACATTCTACGGAACAGCACGGTTGCGTGACACAGCCACCTATCCCTGAGAGATAACCCCATCTCAATGCAAATGAATCGAGGTGAACACTATGGAAAAAGGCACTATCAAATGGTTTAATCCCGACCGCAACTACGGGTTCATCGAACGCGAAATCGGTACCGACGTTTTTGTACACGGCAGTGAAGTTGAAGGAGCACAACTCCCTAAAGAAGGAGATTGTGTCAGCTTTAAAGTCGAAGACGGCGACCGCGGACTCAAAGCCACCAACGTCACGATCGATTAAACCACCCATTCAACCAACTAACCAATCAACCTCCGTGCTCGAACTTCACAAGGACTATTCCCAAAGAGAGTCGAAAAAGGACACGGGGTTTGATTTTGACCCGCAATACCATAAAGGAGATGATAGAATATGAGCGAAGAACAAAATACTGAAAACACCGAAGGCCGCGTGGTGCGAGATTTACATCGTCGACCACGATCTCGTAAAAACTGTGAATACGTGTTAATCTCAGGTGAACGCGTCAAACGGACCGACATCGGGTGGACTGAAGCGTCCAAAGACGAGCAAGAAGAATCGACGTCTCATTAGCTTCTTTGAAGTCCACGAAGTCACAGATTATTCCCTGGAGCAGATTCCTTTTCGTGCCAGGTGATCTTGTCTATTAACTCTTGAATTGCCCGTGGAATGGGTTTAGTATCTTTGAGCGAAGCGTCCGCAACCAGCTCAATACTTGGATGCAGGGAAAACAACTCTAAAACCGGACACGAAAAGAGTGGTGACAAATCAATCTGCTCAAAAGGGTTAGCAGATAAATACAAGATTTCTAGCTTTAGACAATTTCGAAGCGGCTCCAAATCAATGGAGGTCAATTGATTCTCACCCAATTTGAGAGTTCGAAGATCTGTACACTGTCTTATTGGTGTCAAATCAATTTCCCGTAACTGGTTTCGGTCCAAAATCAGATCTTCAAGCTGACCCCAATAACCTACTGGTGTCAAATCAATTTCTACAAGCGCGTTCCAATTAAGCCGAATTTCTTGAAAATCCGTGCACTGGTGAAGGGGAGCAAGATCAATTTTCTGAAATCGATTAGCTGTGAGATGAAGTTCTCGAAGCTTCGTACAGGTTTGAAGCGCCGTCAAATCGATTTCTGCTAGCTGGTTATTACTTAGTTCCAGCTTACGTAATCGATTACAATGCTCAAGCGAACCCAGATCGAGTTGGATTAATTGATTTCCACTTAACCGCAGATTCTTCAAATTCGGACAGTGTTGCAGCGGTCCAAGATCAATTTTGGTCAACTGGTTTCTTCGCAAATCTAGCTCTTCAATTTCGGTCCGTCGATCGATAGGTGAGAGGTCCAACTCAACGATTTCGCGCCCATACAATGCTATATCAGTTTTCTCCGGAGGAATTTGAACTTGCACCTTTTCGCCATCAACTGTCGTATACTTAAGGATAATATCTTCCACGCAATCAAGGTCTCCTTATTTGAATTCCGTACACAATTTCTCCTACCCCCTTTTCTTATTTGGGGACACAACACACTAGCAAAAAGGAACCCGAGAATGCATCATTCGCATGATATGAAACAAATCATCTTTCATATCATTAGTAAGAAACAGCATCTACGTCTTCGACATCTTGTAAACTGTCTAATAACATAAAGAAAAGCAGGCTAGGGCAAAATTCACCGCTAAACTTTTTGAGAGAGGTTTGGGTTGGTTTAAGAGGTTAAGCTGGATTTTGGTGGTTTCTTTCTTAGTTTTTCAATACTGATCTTTTCTTCTTCTAAGTGCATTTTTGTATACTTATGTAGGAGCGAAAGATAAAGAAGCTCAGCCTTTGTTTCACTACTGTCTTCGGCTTCATCGACACGTTCCTCAATGGCTTCTGCGATTTCTTGGACATACTGATCGATTAACGGACTTGCGACCTCGTGGAGATCAAGTTTTTGGCTTCCGATTTTTCCTAAAAGGTATCCCCAAAGAAAGGTCTTAATGGGGAGTAACTGGGCTTCCTGTTCGGCTGGTGAGAGAGACCGAAGTTTGGGTACTTGTAACGGAAACACGGCACGATAGAATTTCCGAATTCCCCCTCGGTAATATTCTTCTCGAGTTTTTGTAATCAGGTTTTTTTCCTCAAGACGTTTTAAGTGATAGCTGATTCGGCTTTTGCTCAGCCCTAACATCTTTGCTAATTCACCGAGAGAGTGTTCTTCTTCCGTTAAGCGTCGTAATATACTAGCGGTAATAGGGCGAACGAGCATGGATGCTGATTTGGGCTGTTTGATAGACCGAGATTGTGTTCGAGGAGTATCTCCCAGAATCTTCACTTCCGTATTTTTGTTCTGAGTTTATAAAACTTATAAAAGACTGAAAAACACTTATATCTAATACTGTAAAACTTTTGACGGTTAAAAATTTGACGGTCATAAATTTGACAGTCAAATCTTCCCAAGTTTACCACAGAGGCTAGTTTGAGTTCGGGGCTAGATTTTTCCTCCACACGAAATACAGCCCCACCAAACCATCTGTGAATTCCCCTCCAGGAGATGAATGCAATGTCGGCTAAACTGGCAATCTTAGGCGCGGGACACGGAGGGCAAGGGCTAGCCGCCTATCTTGTCCTTAACGGTCATGACGTAAGTCTTTACAATCGATCAAAATCCCGACTGCGTCTTATACAAAAACAAAATGGTATTCACGTTGAAGGAGAAGTTAATGGGTTTGCCCAGTTAACCCGTTGTACTTCTAGCATTCAACACGCGCTTTCCGATGTAGATTTTGTTTTTCTCGTGGTTCCTGCATCCGCGCATCGCGATTTAGCTCGTAAATGTGCTCCCTATCTGACACCCGAACAATTGGTTGTCCTTATTCCAGGACGAACGGGTGGCGCATTAGAGTTCTCTATCATTGTGGAAGGACTCACGGGTTGGCGACCAATCATTGCAGAGGCACAAACATTTCCCCTTGTAAGTCGCGTAATCAAGTCAGGAAGAGCCCACGTCTCAGCAATTAAATCAGAACTACCCGTAGCTGCGTTTCCTGCAAAACACTCCGAAATGGTCTGCGATCTGATTTCGTCCGTTCTCCCAAATGTCCGAAATGCCGAAGATGTACTCGAAACAGGTCTTGCCAATATTGGGTCGGTTTTTCATCCGGCGCCTTTGATTCTAAATATTGGTCGGGCTGAAACCACCAATGGTCAATATAATCACTATCTTGAAGGAGTCTCGCCTTCGGTTGCCCGTTTCCTCGAACGTATTGACGCCGAAAGAGTTGCGGTGGGAAACGCCTTTGGGAAAAATATCCTGTCAGCTGCTAAATGGTTACGGACAGTCTACGACTCAGAAGGGACCACCTTGTATGAATGCTTGCACACGACTTCTTGCTACCAAGGTTTGGGAGCCCCGAGTTCGTTGGACCATCGGTATCTCTTTGAAGATGTGCCTACCGGATTGGTGCCTATTGCGGCATTGGGTGAACTAGCGGGCGTACCGACTCCTACTATTCGAGCAACAATCGCGATGGCTTCACAGCTATGTGGTCGTGATTTCTGGCGAGAAGGACGTAATACCGAGAATCTTGGAATTGCCGATCTTTCTCCAGCTGAATTACTGATGTATGTGTGGGACGGATCTCTTGTAGCTTTGGAAGTTGCCGAGGAAATGGCAGTAGTCCAAGAAGAATGGGAGGGGGTTGATTCAGAATGACCAAATTGCGTAAATCCACAAAAGCAAACAAACTCATTCTGGGTGCGTGTTTAGGAAATTGCGTCCACGTTGCCGGGACGTTAAATTTCTTGCAACTGGCAAAAGCCAAAGGCTACCAAACGAAGTTTCTAGGACCAGCAACTCCTATCTCTACGATTCTCGATGAAGTAGAGCAAACTGATGCTCCAATTATCGGGTTAAGCTACCGACTTACACCCGCCGCGGCATATGGGCTGACACAGAAGCTCAAAAAAGAAGTACACAAACGTAATCTTACCAAGCGAACCTGGCTCTTTGGAGGAACAACCCCTGTTACAGAGAAAGTACGCAAAGTGGGGTTCTTCGACTATTATTTTGATGGAAATTCAACCGATGAAGATGTGCTCATGTTTTTAGCTGCTGACTGTGACCCACAACAATTAGCGGAAAAGGCTCATCGCATGGGTCCTGTAACCTATGCCACAACGTTATTGGCACGGATGGCAGAACGAAAACCTTGGCCGGTGATCCGGCACCATTTTGGTCTACCAAGTCTGGAAGAGACGATTCAAGGAATTGTAAAGATTGCTGATACCAAATGCTTAGATATTCTCTCTATTGGTCCCGATCAAAATGCTCAACAGTTCTTCTTCCGCCCGAACGAAATGAAAGATACAGTTGAAGGGGCAGGTGGTGTTCCAATTCGCACAGAAAAGGACCTTCGAGCTATGTATACTGCCTCACAGCGGGGTAACTATCCGCTTCTCCGCTGCTATAGTGGCACTCAAGATCTCCTGAAATGGGCCAAGCTTCTCCACAAAACCATCCATAACGCGTGGACTGCGACACCCATTAACTGGTATAGTGTTCTCGATGGACGGAGCACACGCTCCTTAACAGAAGCTATCCAAGAAAATATGAACAACATTGCCTGGCATGGCAAGCAGGGCATCCCTGTTGAAGTCAATGAACCGCACCATTGGAGCCTTCGACAAGCGCATGATACCATCGCCGTGGCATCTGCATTCTGGTCAGCGTTTATTACTAAATCCATGGGCGTACAGCATTACATTGCCCAATTAATGATGAACACTCCACTCGGCACATCGCCTGCTATGGATCTGGCGAAGATGTGGGCTAAACTCGCCTTAGTCGAGTCATTACAGGATAATTTCTTCCAAGTTATTCGGCAAGTGCGGGCTGGACTTTTCAGCTTTCCTGTGGACCTCGATGCAGCCAAGGGCCAATTAGCAGCCTCGGCATATACTTCGATGATGTTAGAACCGGCCATCGTTCATGTTGTAGGGTTCAGCGAAGCTGATCATGCGGCAACCGCTGATGACGTGATTAAGAGCTGTAAAATTGTCCGGCAAGTGATCAAAGAATGTAGAAGCGGCACTCCTAATCCCTGGCTGGATCCACAGATAATTGCACGAAAAGAACAACTCGTCAGCGAAGCGAGTCTTCTTCTAAGGGTTTTAGCTGAACTTCCTGAAGATAAAACGCCTCATCCACTGTTGAACCCCACAACCTACGAACTAGCCATAAAACAAGGAATTCTAGATGCCCCGGGTTTGAAAGGTAACCCCATTGCTCGTGGACGACTGCAAACTCTGATGATTGAGGGAGCCTGCTATGCTGTTGATGAAAATGGTGAAGTTCTCTCCGAGTCCGATCGCCTTGAGGTACTTGTTCCCAAAAAACTAGCAGCCTTAGAGGAACGAGAAAAAGAACATGAAAAGTTAGTGCACAAAATTGCTTAAAGAATTAGAAACTGAACAACATTGTCAATGCGGGTTTCCGCTCCTGAATAAAGATGATATTTGTGTTGCGTGCTTGCCTCCCCAATTCCGTATGACTATTGGTCGACAAGCCAATTGGTATAAACCTTTTCTGGAAAACTCAAATGAATAATGTATAATTCAATTCCATGACGTTAAACAAATCATCTTTCACATCATTTACGATGAATTGCACATATGTCTTCGAACCTCAACCGAGAAGCAAATAACGACAGGAAAAAAGGCTTGCAGCCCAAAAAAAGGGAATTGTGAAAGGAAAAATGAGGGGGTTAGGCTATCTTTTCGATAATGGCTTTATATTGTGAGTCACCTGGCTCTAAAAATTCTCTACGTTCTATGCTGTTTTAGCTTCTGCTTTATCTCTAGATGAATTTCGTAACTTCGACAGGTGAGATGATGATTGTGTGTATCTAGGTCGTTTCCAGAGGCGGAGTTTTCATGGTGGTCGCTTGTTTGACTTTTGAAGCGGCCAAAATTCCGATAAATTCGCTAATTAAACAGAGGGCAATGAGGGTAAAGATGAGACCGGGCCATCCAAAGGCTGGTTTAATGAAAATGCTAAGAATCACTGCAAGCATAGTTCCGATATTAAAGATCATGGCAAAAATCGAGAAGAACGTGCCCCCCACTTCTCGGGGGCATGAAGCCATGGCAAGGGAAAGCCAAGCAATATTAGCTAGACCCCAACATAGACCATGAACGAACATAATCACAAGAGCAAGATAGAGGTTCCCAGGTTGAACAAACAGTAATGCGGCTAACCCAATTATTTGAACCAGCACCAGTCCAGCCACGGCGCGTCGGAGTCCAATTTTGTCTGCAAGGGGTCCTCCAAGGAATCCGGTGATGGCGGCTCCTGTGTTCATGAGGGCGAGGACCAGACCAATCTCTGTTAAGCTTAAAGCCACAGTTTCTTCGATGAATAACCCTCCCCATTGGAAATAAAATACGAAGCTCATGGTTAAAATCGGTGTAAACAATAAGGAGAGCCAAACACCTTTTGACGAGAAACCGGTCTTGAGCGCACTCCACATCATACGCCCTGATGGTTTTGCAGGTTCTTTAAGAAGAGCACAAATTCCTGTCATCACTAATAGAATTATAGCTCCAAGATAGAAGACAATAGGCCATCCAATGGCTTGAGCGATAATGCCGGTTACTAGGGCACCTAAAATGGATCCAGCGGCTCTTCCCCCCCACATCATACCCTGTAAGGTTCCCCGTCGATCAGAAGGTGTAATATCCACCGCAAATCCATCAATCGTGGTATCAGCAAACGCTGTTGCTAAGGCAACTATGAAAAGTGTAGCGACAAATACAACGTTAAATTCTGGAAAGAAGGGGATTAGTGCCCATCCGATTGCCGCCAGCAACGCCATTAGAATGATATAGGGACGTCGACGGCCAAACCGACCCCACGCTAGCGAATCGCTGATGGCACCAAAGATGATTTTAAGCATCCATGGAATACCAATCACAGCTAAGGCTAAGCCAGTAATCGCAAAGGGAACGCCTAATACCGTAACCAAGTATATGGGCATAAACAGGCCCAGGGCTGACAGGGCATATCCCTGTCCAAAGTAAAATACCCCAAAAGGCGCTAACCACAAATTACGCCACGATTCATCACTATATTCACCCATCAGAACACGCTCCACAAACTGGTATGACGAGTTGTGAATCTTAACAAAGACAGACCACAGCCCATCGAACCAGATTCATAGCAGCTATGATTCGATGCTCTATATATATCTAAAGCCTCAAGAAGCCCCCGAACAGTTTGGTGGGGGTCAGAGGAGGAATGTTCTATTCGTCCTTGATGAGGTCAGCTTGTGAACTACCCCACCCTGAAGAGTGGGGCTTCCTGCTTCATCCCATCGAATCGGGTCGACTGGTCCACAGGCTCTGCTCGCCGTTCCGGCGATGTTGCCCAGTCAGTCCGACGCCTTGGTTCTCGGTGGGGGGACGGGGACCTCAGCTAGGGGATGGGCAAAAATGTATTTAAGCCCCTCGAGTCATCCCCGTCCTCAAAGGGTGGGGTCTTCTCGCGGATAAATATAAGACTGGGTGAACCTTCTTTCAGTCTGAAGTGATTGTTACCATGAGTGCTAAACAACCCTCTGTGGAAGACGTGTTTAAGGCGGTTGAACAAAAACGTGACCGGATCATCACCCTCTTACGAGATTTAATTAAGATTCCCACGGTTGTCCCCCCAGGTAACAACTATGCAGACTTGGTCGATTTCGTGGAGCCACTATTCAAGAACCTTGGCTTTACCAATGAACGAGTAATTGTTCCGGATGAACATATCAAAGCCATCCCCTACCCTCTTGAAGGTCCTCGTATCAATCTTGTCGCCACTCGCGAACATGGCAAAAAAGAAGCGGTTACCATCTATGCGCACATGGATGTCGTACCCATTGAAGAGCCGTGGACAAAGGATCCCTTCGCCGGTATTGTCGAAAATGGCAAACTGTATGGCCGAGGCGCCTGTGATATGAAATCAGGTATCGCGGGCATGCTCGTGGCCTTCGAGGTCATG
>JAEOSK010000057.1 GCA_016840405.1 Candidatus Hermodarchaeum yapensis | reverse complement strand
GTAGGTGGGTGCCCAGCTTGCATTGTGAACAAAATAGGAAAGATTGAATTCACATTTACCGAGTTTGGAAGCTTCAACGTTGACCAACACGCTGTGTGTAATCTCGTATTGGTTGAATTCACTTCGGAATTTATCGATTTCTCGTTGGACTATCGCGATATCTTTTTGGATTTTTTCGAGATCTTCATTGAGTTTGAATTGGGATGTGTGCAGTTTATCCAGCTGGGTGGTAACAAGGGTTTCCAAGGTGCTGACCCTGTCAACGTCACTTTCACCTGCAGGAATCCAGCGTGAGAATTCACCGGCTGAATTTTCTAAGATTTGTGAATAGAAAACCATTCGTTGAGTTATCCGTTGCAATTCGCCTTGAATTTGGCGTTGTTGTTTTTCCAGATTTTCTTTTTTCTTGATGAGCGTATCGAGTTTGTCGTAGCCGCTCACTTCTGTGGTTTTATCAACCGTATCAAAACTAGTAATCGAAGCATGCCCCCGCCCTGACACACGGACACTTTCTTGATCTAAGTATCGTGTCAAATTTGCGATTTCGATTTTATGAGTACCAGGTTTTAATTCGATGGATCCTGTGCGTTCAATTTTTGCTCCGTCACGATAGATAGTGACGGCGGTGATTTTTGTATCTAATTGGGGTAGTTTTGCCATTTCCTTCTACCTCGATATCGAAGAAAAATATCTAGCTGTTGGCTAGGAATTTGCAGGTAAAAACCTTCTGGAGCTCAGTATGAAAAAAAGACGGAATTCTCCTCCTTTCCACCTTTCTTCAATCCATCACCAGATTCGGAGGAGGCTGTTCAGGTTTTATGTCGGCGACTTCTTCAGTTAACGGAACTCCTACCCTGGGAAGAATTTGAAGGAGACTAAACCCAATAGTGACAGTAAACACCCCACTTATTGCGACTTTTAACGGAGTGATTATTCCCGCCGTTAACCAGAGCCAGTACAAGAATCCTGGTGTCATCCCATAGAAGAACCAGTAGGTCCCAAGAGGAATGAGAATGAAAACACGCAGAAGAATATCGGCTTCTAGCCCTATAATGGCACAGAAGAGCAGTCGCAGCCATTGATCTTGCGTGTGGTGAGTGGGCCATATTTGGATGCTAATAAGGAGAATGAAGAGGAGCAAGATTCCATATCCAAGAAGAATGTCCCAAATTCCAATCAACGGGAGAGACCAAGTTATTGGGGTTAGGAAATATCCAAGTAGTAATCCCGAATAGATAATGAGGACGGGTTTCCAACGCCGGTGGTAAATTAGTACAGCACAGGCAGCTCCAAAAGCGGCACCTAGCATGAAAACGAATTCAAATGGATCTCGATAATAGATAAAATGCCCCAGTGAACTTCCTAGTCCAACTGCAATGAACCCCAGAAAAGGACCTAATAAGACACCAATAATGGGACTGAGGAGAAATATCCACGAGTCCCAAATCCCACTGTACAATCCTGGGATAATAGGAATCGCATCAAAAACAGCTACGAGGGCAATAAAAATCGCTAGATACGCCACCATACGACTTCGATTCTTCCCGATTGCCAGCGCCATACCTCATCGCTACCTTCATACCATAGATTTAACCTTGTTGGCGAAAAGTCCCCTTCCTGCAGATGAGGAAAAATCGCGGGGTATATAGACTCTTTTGTCATAGCTCAAAGTATGCCTGACTGGAGCACTGTACACCAGGCATTACGTGGCAGGGCGGCATCTACGCACATGAAGCCCCCTCCGGCATGTGCAAGAAATTCCCCTGCCTAAGGGGCCGGTGTGGGGCGGAACAACGTCAGAACCTGGCAAGTTACGGGCCAAACGCGCCTCGGCGACGAGGGTAACCCGAAGGAACAGTCCAAAGCCCTTTCCTCAAAGAAGGGGAGGATGTCACACCTTGCTTCTCAGATGATTCAGAATCATTTCAATTAGGTAAAACTATACCATGTTTGGCTAAATCTTCGACAACATCTTCGAGTTTTACTCTACGCATTGTGTGGTTGGTAGGTAATCCATCCTTTACATTCCAGCCTCGCTGTTCATAGTATTCATCGAGCATTTGATCTAGTTCCACAACTTGACCTTTTGAAGGCCCTTCTGGGGCTGGTGTATGGGTTAGACGACGTGGTAGTGAATCATCTTTTCGACGAATACCTTCACGAATGTTGAATGCGCGATTCAGGTTCACTATGCGTTCACCCGCCAGCCGGAATTCTGCTTCTGTTAATGATATTCCGACTGTGACTTCGTAGGTCGTGACAATATCTTCGTAAAAGAGAACAGGGGGTATCACTGTACCATACTTACAAACTCCAAGGGATTCCACTACCGCACAGAAATCCTCGTTTTCTTTCACCATAATTCCCTTGTATTTCGGATCCAAACGGTCTCCAATTTCTGGCAGGTATTTCTCGCCGTATCGAATTCCAATCTCTTCATCAAACCCAATTTCATCTAGCACTGGAAACGCGTACAAGTGGTCGGCTCCCCGTGCCGCCGTGGCTGAAGCTAATCCCATAGATTTCTGGGCTCGAGGTTCCTGTCCAGCTATCTCCTGTTTTTTACTATGCATTACAAACTTCTCGGTTCCTCTCCCTATCTTTTGTGCTGCTCTGAAACTTCCTTCTGCGAGAATGTCCCCGAAACCCTCCCGATGGGCAATCATATGAATTAGCTTGACTATCGTTTCATGATTGCCCCAACTCAAATCGAGACCACCAGTATCTTCTGCAGTAATTAGTCCTTCATCCCACGCCTCCATAGCCCAACTAATCGTTGCCCCCGTTGAAATAGTATCCATTCCATACAAGTTGCTCAAATGGTGCCCATACAGGATGGATTCGAGGTTTTCGTTACCACATCGACTTCCTAATGCCGACTGAGATTCATATTCAGGACTTCCTCCACAATACGCGTATGGACCAGCCTTGACTAGAGTATATCGTCCACATCGCTGTAAACAAGCGTAATCTGCACGGGGTTTCACCAGATAGTGTTCTCTGATAGCTTCACCACTAATTTTCTGATATTCAGCAAAAACACCTGATCGCATGTTATAGCTGGGAAGACGACCGATTTCTTGCATTAATTCAACAAGATTAGTGGTCCCATATTTCGCCCGGCTGGCTGTGAAGGGACTGTCAAGCATCTTTTGATGTAATTTTTCAATGACTTTAAGATACTTGTCTGGTTTAGCCACCGGAATATCTTGGCTTCCACGAACCGCTACTGCCTTGAGGCGTTTACTTCCCGCTACTGCACCTATGCCAGAACGTGCGGCGGCGCGATCATAGTCGTTAATAATTGCCGCGAATCGAACCAGATTTTCGCCCGCTTGGCCAATACATGAGACTCGGAGGTTGGGATCTCGGTGCGTTTCTTTGATAATCTCTTCAGTCTCGTTTGTGTTCCGTCCCCACAAATCCTTAGCATCGATTAATTTTGCTTTCCCATTATCAATTAAAAGATACGCAGGGTTTTTTGCCCGTCCTGTGACAATAATTGTATCGAACCCACCAAACTTCAATTCTGGACCCCAATGGCCAGCTGAATGGGCTTCTCCAAAAATTCCTGTTAGAGGCGATTTGGCACCAACAACATATCGTGATGCTTGGGGCCAAAGAGTGCCGGTGAATGGGCCGGTCGCCCAAATGAGGATATTGTCTGGACTCAAGGGATTTGTTTGAGGACCAACCTGGTCATATAATATGCGAGAAGCAAATCCCTGTCCTCCAATGTATTTGACAGCAAATTCCTTCTCTAGTGGAACCGGTTTACACAGTCCCTTCGTCATATCTACATGCAGATGTTGGCCTGCATACCCGCCTAATTTCCGTTTACGTGCCATTATTCCTCGCCTCCCTTTTCCTCTCGTTCTACTCGAAGCTCTTCGAGTAGATTTCCACACTCGTGCTGGATAACCTTCTGTTGTTTTAATGCTGCCAATTCTTCTTCGGTGGTAATCCGTAAAGTATTCACGGGACAATACGTCGTGCAAAAACCGCATGCAACACACTTGATGGATTTTTGGGTCTCAGGATGTAAGAAAATTGCTCCAAAGGGGCACGCTTCCACACACGCCCCACATCCTCTACATTTCTTCGATTTTACGACAACAATTCCTTGCTTATTCTTCTGAAGGGCTTCTTCAGGACATGCTTCCACACACCATGGGTGTTCACAATTACGACAAGCAACCACGACATCTAATCCTGGATCTACTCGACGAACGCGAATTCGAGCTTTTTTCGGGTTAAGGGTTTTTTCCCAATGGAAACTACAAACCGCTTCACAGATACGACAGCCTACGCAAACGGTTGGATCAGCATACAAGAAACGTCGCATTTACTTGCACCTCTTCTCAGACTGGGTCTTCAATTACTCTTTGACACCGTAAAACTTTGTTGTCCTTCTAGAAGGGCTTGGTTTTTGAGACAATTCTGAGCTACTGATAAAAGGACAGACACATTGTAGAAGGTATTATGGCACAGGCAACCCAACGGCGACTTATTGCCTTTGATGTCGACGGCGTCCTAATTCGCGGATCTTGGTTTTCGCAGATAATCGCTAGACAAAGTCTATTCAAAGCCTTCGTATTTGGCGTGTTGGGAATACTCTATGAGGCACGGATGATGGAGATAGCCTCATTCATGCGATTTGCCTATAGATTACTCCGAGGCGCTTCTAAAGACTGGCTTCTTAGGATGACCGATCAAGTCCGCCTTCTTCGTGGAGTCATTGAAACTTTCGACATTCTCCGAAATCAAGGTCATATCATAGTCCTAATTAGCTCAGGTATTCCTGACTTCGCTGTAGCTCGCCTAGCCAAAAATCTAGGTGCCCATTTTGGTAGTGGTATACGAGTTGAGGTTGAAAATAACATACTTACTGGACACATCGCTGCATTAGATTGCCGAGGACAAACCAAAGTCGAAACGTTAGAAGATTTAATTGAAATTCACAACCTCAAAAAGTACCAACTCGTCGCCGTTGCCAATGACCGAAATAACGTTCCCCTCTTCAAATTTGCACAGCTTGCAGTAGGCTTCCGCCCTGATCAAGTCGTCCGGCGCTATGTCCGAGTGGTGGTTACTAATCCTGATTTGCGAGCATTGCTTCCTGCAATTTCTTCTCCCACCGTTCGTGTCCACGTTCCTCGGCGATTAAGTCAAGAACTTATCCGTCAATTACTCCACGCCAGTGCAGTATTCCTCGTTCTTCTTTGGCTCTGGGATCCTTCTTGGCACTTGACAATCTATCTCATCATCGGAGGGCTATCACTCCTCTTCGTATTTTCTGAAATCCTACGAAGTTTTGGTGTTCAAATTCCCATCATTTCAAAAATGGTATTAGCGGCAGGAAGAGAAGACGAAATCAATAGTTATGTTCTTTCTCCACTGTACTTCGCTGTTGGCGTCGCCCTGCCACTACTAATATTTGGCACACTATTCCAACTCCCCCTCATCGCAGCAGCCAGCATTATCGCTTTTCTCATTGGTGATGCGTTCTCAACAATAGGCGGAATATACTTAGGACGACATCATTATCCCTACAATCCCAAAAAAACCGTTGAAGGTTCACTTATCGGATTTAGTCTAGCCTTCTGTGTTCTGCTCCTAACTGTCTCACCTTTATCAGCGATAATCTGTGCTATCGTCGCCGCCATTATAGAAATGCTACCTCTCCAGTTAGATGATAATCTTGCAGTACCTTTGATTACTGCAACAACCCTGACTCTCTTACACGTTCTTGGAATCTATTTATTCATTTAATTGAATAACCGTCCTAAAGCCCGACTTTATAAGTCCGTTACTGCTCTTTCACAATAGCTAACAGGATTGAGAATAATGTCAAGCCCGCAATGCTCTGAATGTGGTCGGCAACTGAAACCCAATGCCAAATTCTGTTCGTATTGTGGTGTTTTTTTGAAAGAACGTCATGCAGCTGTGACCCCCGCTGAAGTAAATCGGCCCAGCGTAGCCGTATCGCCCAGTGCTGAACCTGCACGAGAAGTTGAGTCAATCCCTCCACAAGTTGAAGCTGCTCTAATTATGAGAGGAAAACTAGAAACCCTCCGAACACAGAAGGTTGCATTGGATGAAGAGCAAGAAACAGTGAAGGTCAAACAACTAGTCGGTGAACTCTCTGACCAAGAAACACAAGACCAACTCAACAAGTTGAAAAACAGATTGGACCCTATTCAAAAGGAAATTGAAGAACTAGAAAGCAAAGCCCTAACTCCCCTTGAACAGCTTCAACAAGAAAAGACGATTCAGGAAGGTCGCATTCAACGACTAGAAGCGCTTCTAAAATCAGGAGAAGTTGATGAAATAGTTCACCAACGGCTCTCAACTGAATATAACGGCAAACTAGCTGACATCAACCAGCAACTTGATACCAAAATTAAAACTGCTAATCATTGGCTAGTTCAACTTGAGGAACGGAAACAACAACTTGAATTTGATAGGGAAACTTTGCAAATTCGTGCCCGAATCGACGAGATATCAAAACGGGATGTAAACAAACAGCTCAAAGCCATTGATGAAGAAATCAACAAATTAACGAGCATAATTTCGGGGTTAAGATCACTTCTTGGGAGTGCTGCTCCACCTCCTACAATTTCCGCTAAGAAACCCAAAACGGGTGTTAAAAAAGAGGCAAAGGCTGCTCTTGATAAATGTCCTTACTGCCAGGCAAAAATCACGACTGGGACAAAATATTGTTACACCTGCGGTAGGTTAATCCAAAGTTGACGGAAACTGAAATAGAACCTCTTCGTGTCCACCCACTCTATCTCCCTTGCGAGCCCATACTAAAAGCAAGAAATCACGGATTTCATATTCCATCGGTGTTTGAACCCCTTTGATTTTGGTTCCTGCTGGGAAAAGGTATAGTACTTCAATATCATATTCTGCGATTTCTTCCTCAACATCGCTTTTCAGTGAATTTTCATCGGCGCGTAAAGGGCCCTGAAAATGAATTACCCATTGGAAATAAGGAACATGTGCACTTCCTCGTAACCCAATATCCACATGAAGGATTTTCTGTTCAACACGATAATCATTGATGTACACTTTCTCGGCTGCAAGAAATTCAGACATATTCAAGCGAATCTTTTTCACTTCGTGTTGAAACTCCTTCTCATCCTCCAGGAGTCCTTTGTAAATGCCCTCCGGATCATGATAGTCATAATTAAGAACCTGATATACTTCACAATTAGGTAAAATGGAAAAGACTGAAGAGGCGAACAATGGTTGGACATTCATAGTATAAGCATTCATCAGCATTCCCTTTTTATTTGATGACTTACCCTCCATTGAGACATTAAATTATACGATCAGCATCAGATGTGATTGATATGTGGCACGGGTTATTCATTGCGCTTGAAGGAATTGATGGCAGCGGGACGACGACTCACTTAAAACTTCTCAGTAGTTGGCTGACAGCGAAAGGTTACGAAGTTGTAAAGACCCATGAACCCACTAATGGTCGAATTGGACGGGTAATTCGAGAAGTATTACGTGACTCCTCGGTGCCATCAGCAATTGATGCCCTCCTTTTTGCTGCAGATCGCGTAGATAATACAATTAATTGCATTCAACCCGCTCTCGATCAAGGCAAAATCGTCATTACTGATCGTTACGTTGAATCTTCCATCGCGTATCAAACTTCATCTGGTCTTGACATGGAATGGGTTCGAGAATTAAACAAACTTGCTCTCACACCCAATATCACAATCTTGCTTGATATCTCTCCTCAAGTTGCTCTCGGTCGAAAAAGAAAATCAAAGGAGAAAGAGAAGTTTGAGCGAACTGCCTTTCTGGAAAAAGTCCGTCAAATCTTTTTGTCTCGCGCAGAAGAAGCGGGGTTTAGGGTAGTGAATGCTGAGCATTCAATCAAAGAAGTGCAAAGCAAGATACGAAAGTATGTACAACCCCTTCTCGGAAATCTTAAGTAAGCTGTGACTCCATTTTATCACGGCGGCAATGAGGAAAGCAATTGGGACCTGATACCAGATGATGGACCCGACGGGCGGACCAGAGCCGCCACAATTCTATCACCTCTTCTGCCCTATTAGACGGTACTACGTGGAACAACATACAAAATGTAGATATGTTAGAATCTCTGAGTCGAGTTATGATTGTAGAATCGACTCAATTTGACTGCTGTAACGCTTCATTACCAAGAAGACCATTCCGAGATTCGCACTCTTCTTCACCAGAGAAGTGAGAATTGCATTTTCGCCTGCACCCTTCAGAATGATATAACCATTTTCTGCTTCAACTGTAATTTGCATAAGCTTCCCGCGGGGGATCTCAGTTAACGCCCGCTCAGCTACACCCAAGAGGGCTGCAGTCATGGCTGCAACAATTGCCTCATTAATGGTCTGTGGCATCGCTGCAACAATTGGCAAACCCTGCGCAGTAACAACAGCACTGGCTTCAATCCCAGGTGTTGTACTCTCCATCTGACGAAGGAGCTCCTGCAAATTCTTTGCAATGGTTGACACTCTATTAACCTCAGTTCGCTACATGCCGAGGAAAAGCTAAAATTGTTCTGGTGTTTGCGCAAATTACCTAAAGCAATTTTAGTTTCACGCTATTGGTTAACGTAAACCTTAAAGAACCCCTTTTTAACTGGCTGACCTAATCAACAGGGCTGCGATAACCATGGCAAAACGTGATGAACCAAAAGAACAACCTGAACCGGAGCAGAAGGAAAAAGAAGAACCTAAAGAAACCCCGAAATCAGGAGAAGAAACAGAGGAAGAAGAAGCACCTGAGGAAAAATACCGCAAAGCCGGCAAGATTGCCAGCCAAGTTCGGGAAGAAATCCTCCCCCAAATTAAAGTTGGTGCCCGAGTCTTCGATCTGTGTGAGGCTGCTGAATCACGGATTATCGAATTAGGCGGAGGTATTGGGTTCCCCACCAACATCTCAATAAACGAGGTTGCTGCCCACTACACTAGCCCTGAAGAGGACGATACCCTCATCCAAGAAGGTGATATCGTCAAACTGGATATGGGTGTTCACATCGATGGTTATATCGCAGACACCGCTTCAACTGTCAGTTTTAACCCCGAACTCGAAAAATTGGTCGAGGCTAGCCGCGAAGCGTTAGATAAAGCCCTCCTTCTCATTCGACCCAAAACCAACAGTAAAGATCTCGGAAAAATCATCGAAGACACCATTAAAGGCTTCGGATACCGCCCTATCCGCGACCTCAGCGGACACCAGCTGGACGAATACCTCCTCCACGGTTCCAAAAACCTACCAAATATCGCCGTCCCTCACGGATCCATTCTAGAAGAAGGCGAAGCCTACGCCCTCGAAACTTTCGCCACCACCGGCACCGGGAGTGCTCACGAAACAGGCCAATACTACATCTTCAGCCTCAATCCCGCTCGAATCCCTCTCCGCAACCAAGGGGCCCGCGATATCGTCCGACTCGTTGCCCGAGAATTCAAAACCCTTCCCTTTAGTCGTCGCTACGTCGCAAAACACATACCCAAACTCAGCCTAGCCCTCGGGATGCGAGAACTCACTACCAAAAAAGCAGTTCGACAATACAGTGTTCTTGCCGACATCAAAGGTAGCTATGTTTCACAAGCCGAACACACCTTTCTCGTAACCAAAGACGGCATAGAAATTACCACCAAATAGCTCTCAAAATTTCACGATTTTGTAAACATTTTCGCCCTTTCGTGAAAACCAGTTCAAAAAACAGATTTTAGTCGGGTACTACAAGAATATGTGTAAAGATAACATCAACATTGGTATAGTTACACATATGATTGAAGAAAGCTTTAAAAGGCTGGGACGCGGTTTTCTAAAGGCGAACCTTATAAAGGTTTCGCCATTCCAAGCGGGGAAAAATACCACAAACACAGACAAAGTTAGCACAACTTTTCATCGCAACCAGCGGGCGATGGAAAAACTAACATTCAACATTGGACTGGGACGACGCTCTAACAGAGAGCAGACTCTCTAACCGCCCCCGTCCCCTCTTCATCGGAGAAAGAAGGTCGAAAGAGTAATGGTTGAAGAAACACCTTTTGTGGAAGACAAATTACGAGTCGCACCGCCTGAGGCAGCTCACCAAGCAACCCGTTGCCCTGATTGCAGCGGACAAGAAGTCATCCGCGACACAACTCGCGGAGAAATCATCTGCCGAAATTGCGGGCTCGTAATCGATGCCCATATGGTTGATCAGGGACCCGAATGGCGGGCATTCACCTCAGAAGAACGCGACAAACGCAGCCGCGTTGGCAGCCCCATGACCTATACCGTCCACGACAAAGGCCTTAGCACTATGATTGACTGGCGCAATCGTGATGCCTATGGCAAAAAATTGGCTCCTAGCCGGCGGGCTCAAATCTACCGGCTTCGAAAATGGCAGATTCGAACTCGAGTTCATTCTAGTATTGACCGCAACTTAGCGTATGCAATGAGTGAACTTGATCGATTGACCAGCCAACTTGGTGTTCCACGTCCAGTTAAAGAAGCAGCAGCTATCCTTTATCGTCGGGCTATTGAACACCACCTCATCCGTGGTCGTAGTATTGAAGCCATGATTGCCTCCTGCGTATACGCCGCGTGTCGCCTACGGCAAGTCCCCCGAACCCTCGATGAAATCGCCCACCACAGCCGCATCAGCCGAAAGGAACTGGGACGATGCTATCGGCTTCTCCTTCGCGAACTCGAAGTTCGCAT
>JAEOSK010000077.1 GCA_016840405.1 Candidatus Hermodarchaeum yapensis | reverse complement strand
CATTTTGGAGTTAGTATGAATACGTAGTGCACCTCCACGGTGATGCTTATAATCATTACCTGGTAAACGGAAAATTTTGAACTGGAGGTGTACTATTATGAAAACTTATTTCGGTGTAGATTATCACAAGAAGTACAGTCACGGAACTATTATGAATGAAAAGGGCATCATACTCAAGCAGGGAAAGTTTAGCAATAACAAGCAATGTATCGAAAAATTCCTTGGCGATTTCATGGGCAATGGCTGTTGTTCAGTGCTGGAGGCCACCCGTAACTGGACGGTTGTACACGACATCCTGGAAGAATTGACAGAAGATGTAACATTGGCACATCCATTAAAAGTCAGAGCTATTGCTGAAGCTAAGATCAAAACTGACAAGATAGATTCGACTATCCTGGCTCATTTGCTGCGGTGTGACCTAGTTCCTTCTGCCCATGTTAGTTCACCAAAAGCAAGGATTACTAAAAACCTACTCCGTCATCGGATGTTTCTCGTTAGGCTTCAGACTATGGTCAAAAACCGTATACATGTGTTATTGGACAGACACCCTCGTCTTCGTCCACAGAAATCTGCTAACAGGTTTTTCTCACAGATTGGCATTGCTGAGCTTAAGAAAATTCGTCTGCCCAAACACGACCGTTGCATCTTATACAGTGAGATTTCACTCCTGGAACATCTTCAAGCTCAGATTAAACAGGCCAATCGATGGCTAATCGGGGTCGGCGAAAAAGATAAAAGGGTCAAGCGGCTATTGACTATTCCTGGAATTGGTCGGACGATTGCTTTGCTTTTGGTCAGTGAGATTGACGATATAGAGAGGTTCCACTCTGATAGAAAACTACATGCTTATGCTGGCTTGGTCCCCAGCACTCACAGCAGTGCCGGTCGAACCTTCCACGGTCGAATAATCAAAACGGGTAACAAATACATCCGCTGGGCTATGATTGAGGCTGTTTGCCCAGCTATTCGATGTGATACAGGCCTAAACAATTATTTCCAGCGGCTTTCTTATCGAAAAGGAGTGAACCAGGCTAAAGTGTGTACTGCCCGGAGATTGTTAACTATTGTCTACAAAGTTCTGAAAGAAAAACGTGAATACAGATATATGGCTTAAAATCGGATCCAATTTCGGCGGACCTCACATTCTGTCTAGCTGACTTTTCTTTAAAGGCCGAGCTCTATTTGGAGAATAGGTCGCCGACGATCAATACTATAATGGCGAAGTTTAACTGCGCCGGATGGGAGACTGATCGATAAAATTCTATAGAGTGTAGAAGCATTTTTGCTTCCTCAGTCCCTCAGATTCTTATGAAGGGACCTTCGGAAACAAAAATGTTAAAAAACTATTGCACTACGTAATCATGGGAGACATGATGTCACTTGAAAATCAGGGTGTTTTCCAGCTTCTGAAAGAGGTGGCTTTTCGAAGAATACTGGCATTTTACAGCTCAAGAAAATGGGGGTATTTTTGGGGCATCAATGCACGGCTCGGTGCGCTCTGGTTGGCTGGTGGGACTGGTCCAAAAGTTTAACGCAGCCTGTAGCTTTCGTAATCAACAGAGCCGAATGATGAATGTGAAATCAGTCAGGTACATCATGTTCTTAATTGTGGGATTTTCCTTGACGGAAAAGTAGATAATTTGGTATAGATAATATTGGTGAAGCCTGTGCCTACGCAGTCGGGCATCTGTGTCTTTGAGGTCAACCTGCGGGTGCAATTCTTTTAATTCTTAGATAGAAGAGGAATTATTATGCGAGCAGCAGAGTTGTACAGGAACTTCGTGCCGCAGAGTGAAGATTTCTGCATTTCAATTAGCAGTTCATATTGGGTTTTCGAAGGAAGGAGGTAATGTCAAATAATAAAACATTTAAATTTGTGCAGACAGGGATTTAAAATAGTTGTTGAAAACAATGCATGTTTTGACGTGTGGCCAAAACAGTTACAGAAATGCTCATTTAAGTGGGTAGGTTCAAATCTACAGAAAAGGAGAGTAAAGAAATGAAACGAAAAACAATGAAAGCAAGTTGGTTAGCAGTAGCAACACTTATATTCAGCGTTTTCATCGGTGGCGCTTTTGCGGACGCAACGATGGTTCGTGGGGACATTAACATTGACGATGGCCCTAAGATTTCCTTCAGTGTTCCTGTTGGCCTGTTGCAAGCTTTGAAAACGTCTGGAATTAGTGCCATGGTGGAAAACAAAGAGGAACTCTGCCGTCTAATTGATTCACTCATGGGCGAACTCGAATCCTCGAAAGATAATCACTTACTGATTATCAAAGCGAAAAATAGAGTGGAAGCTCATGTTTGGGTGGAGGAAACTAACAGGGATGAACCGATGCGAGCCAATTTTGTCTTCGTGGATATCGCTCCCGGTAAGCATGAACCTGAAGTCAGCCTTCGCTTACCTCAAGGCATCTTCTTCCTAGGTTCGTTTATCGGAAATCAATTTGTTGAAGTGCACGGTAAAGAAGTATTGGGAATGATTCGCCAGATGTTCTTAATTAAGATCAAAGAGAAGGAGCGTAGGCACGACCATGAACCATCCCATCATATGCCTGAACCAGTTGAAGAAATGCACCGGCGTATTGGTCATTTGAAGGAGAAGATTGATCAGCTACGCCGGGAAGGACGACATGATGAAGCTGAAGGACTGGAACGCGAAGTAGAAGAGATTCGGCGAAAAATCGAGGAAATGGAGCATGGACACGGCCAGGAACAACCCCGTCATGATCCGCAACCCATCGAAGAAATGCACCAACGTATTGGCCATTTGAAGGAGAAGATCGACCACCTCCGTCGGGAAGGACGACACGATGAAGCTGAAGGACTGGCACGCGAAGTAGA
>JAEOSK010000056.1 GCA_016840405.1 Candidatus Hermodarchaeum yapensis | reverse complement strand
TCGGTACTCAGCGATGCGCTTCGCTCTGGCTGCTTCAGGGTCCTTGGCTTTCTCAATTTCTCGACGGAAAATAATGTTAGCAGCGCCCTCTGGACCCATCACAGCCATTTCCGTGCTGGGCCAAGCGTAGACGACATCCGCCCGAAGATGTTTGGAACCTAACACCACATACGCTCCACCAATAGCCTTACGTGTGATGACCGTTACTTTTGGCGCAGTCGCCTCAGCATATGCAAAAAGTATCTTTGCACCATGACGAATAATTCCGCGGTGCTCTTGTTCGACACCAGGGAGAAATCCTGGCACATCCATGAAGGTTAGGATAGGAATGTTGAATGCATCACAAAAGCGAACAAACCGGGCACACTTGTCAGAGGCGTCGATATCCAAAGTGCCAGCTAGATAGTTGGGCTGATTCGCAACTACACCTACGGGGTGACCATTTAACCGGATGAACCCTACAACCATGTTTTGTGCAAAATGTTCATGCACCTCCAAGAAACGATTATTATCTGCGACACTCAGAATCGCATGTTTCATATCATACGGTGTTGTCGGATCATCAGGTAGGAGCTCATTTAATCCGGGGTCTGATCTCATCGGGTCATCCATGGGCTCAACAATTGGCGGATTCTCCATGTTGTTGGATGGAATATACGATAACAGCTCACGAATAAGCTGTAAACAATGCTCTTCATTTTCAGCGGCGAATTGGGCTACACCACTTTTGATGTTATGTGTCATCGCCCCACCTAATTCTTCAAAACTAATGACTTCGCCCGTTACAGCTTTGATGACATTAGGTCCGGTAATGAACATGCGGCTGGTATTTTTCACCATTAACGTAAAATCAGTTACAGCAGGGCTATAGACGGCTCCACCCGCACACGGACCCATAATTGCACTAATTTGTGGAATCACACCGGAAGCGATGACATTGCGATAGAAGATTTCACCATAGGCTCCAAGACTCGCCACTCCCTCTTGGATACGTGCTCCACCGGAATCATTCAGTCCAATCACAGGGGCTCCAGCTTCTAAGGCTAGATCCATAATTTTTGTGACCTTTTCTCCGAACATTTCACCTAAGGCGCCTCCAAACACGGTGAAGTCCTGACTGAACACAAAGACTAGACGTCCATCAATTGTGCCGTAGCCGGTGACAACCCCATCTCCAGGGATTTTCTGCTTATCCATCTTAAACTCGGTGACACGGTGCTCCACTAAGGCATCAAACTCCATGAAACTCCCCGGGTCCAACAACTTTTCAATCCGTTCTCGAGCCGTCATCTTACCAGCTTTATGTTGCCGGTCAATCCGCTCTTTTCCGCCACCCAATTTCGCCTTCTCTAGGCGTTTTCGGAGTTCCTTGAGCTTCTTATTCATAACTTCTGAAGGCATCCGAGTTACACTCCAGCCAATTCTTTGCATTGAATTCTACAAAGCTGTTGCCCCTTCTGGCAGTTTCTCCTCTTAAACCCAACTCCTAGCTTCAAAAGACAGCTTTGGCTAGAAATCGCAAAGATTCTTATCCAGAACCCAAGTGATACACCGACCGAGGTTAGATTACAATGTCCAAAACCCTAATCGGACTCGTGCAAGCTTTCATCGGTGAAAGCCAAGCACGCAACCGCTACAACATCTATGCAAAAATCGCTAAAAAAGAGGGATTCGAACAAATCGCCGAAATCTTCAATGTAACCGCCGATAACGAACGTGTCCACGCGAAAAACTTCTGGCGCGCCGCTCATGCCGTCATGGAGCAAACTGGTAAATCCATGCCTGAAATCGGCGTCGACGCAGTGGCTCCCTTGAAAGTTGGTAAAACCATAGACAATCTCAAAGCAGCCATTGAAGGGGAAACATACGAACACACCAAAATGTATCCTGACATTGCTGATACGGCTGAAAAAGAGGGATTCAAAGCCATTGCTGAACAAGTCCGTGCCATCGCCAAAGCAGAAGATCACCATGCCAAACGATACACGGCTCTACTCAAAGAAGTCGAAGCCAAAACAGTCTTCAAGAAATCCAAACCTACCAGCTGGGTCTGCCGGGAATGTGGTTATGTCCATGAAGGTGAAGAACCCCCAGATGAGTGCCCCTCCTGCTTCCATTCCACATCATACTTTGAAGTCTTATGTGAAACCTACTAGCAAAACGACCGAATCATAACACCCAAAGAATAATAACCACCAAAGAAACCACAGAAAAATAGGTGACCTACCATGGCACAGAAGTACGTTTGTACAGCATGCGGTTACATCTACGATCCTGCCGTCGGTGATCCCGATGGAGGCATTGCCCCTGGCACGGCTTTCGAGGACATCCCAGAAGACTGGGTTTGTCCCGTTTGCGGTGTTGGCAAGGATATGTTTGAACCCGCTGATTAGACTGTCGAATAAACTTGGCGGGGTAGGCGGTTCACCAAGAAGTGCCGAATCCGCCTTTTTCTTGTTTTTTTCTGGAAAGCAATTCTTTTTAGAGTGCATTTTGTCATTAAGGTACAGGTGATTCTATCATGACGATTATTGGTGAACCAATTGCATTGCCTCGGAGTGAAACAGAGAAAATCTGGGTGTCGCTATCCGAGTTTCGGGGCTTCTATGGAATTGACATCCGTATCTACTATCAGGCAGGTGAAGCGGATTGGCGCCCCACGAAAAAAGGTGTCCGCATCTCCTTAGAGTTAAAAGATGAATTGATTGCAGCCATTGAAAAAGTGACGTCGCAACCGATTCCTGGCGAGGAAGAAGCAAAACCTGAAACTAAGCAAGAGGAAAAATCTTCAGATTAAGAAAAGAGAGCTGGTTCACTTTGCATGAGGTGTGGGTTCTGCTTATATGACGCCAATTATAAAGTTCATTTATGGTTATAGTCCACCGTGGCTATAAAACAGAGTTGAAACTGAATAACCAACAACGTTCACTCTGTTACAAATATGCAGGCTGTTCCCGTTTTGCTTTTAACTGGGGACTTAAGCGAAAAATCGAAGAATATTCTAAAACAGGCAAGTCGCCAAGTGCAATTGATTTACATCGGGAACTTGTAAAGTTAAAACAAAACGAGTTCCAATGGATGTATAGTGTATCCAAATGTGCCCCTCAAGAGGCTCTACGCAATCTTGATATTGCCTTTAAAAATTTCTTTCGACGAGTAAAAAATGGAGAATCACCAGGGTTTCCGTGTTTAAAGTCACGGAAAAAGGGAATTGGATCTTTCAGATTAACTGGAGTGATTAGAGTTTTCGAAGATTCCATACAGTTACCAAGGTTGGGTCGTTTGCGACTAAAAGAACGCAATTACTTACCTCCCGAATCTGATCATGTTCATATTCTCTCTGTGACTATTTCAGAGAAGGCGGGTCGGTGGTTCGTATCGCTTCAGGTGCAAGAGGAAATCAATCCAATCAAAAACACAGGTCCTATGGTTGGCGTGGATGTGGGGATTAAATGGTTAGCGACATTGTCTAACGGCACTACATACGATAATCCTCGTGCATTGGCTCGCTATGAACGGAAGTTGAGACGTATTCAACGAACTCTACCTCGAAAATGTAAAAACAGCCAAAATCGGGCAAAAGCAAGGCTTAGGTTTCAAAGACTTCATGCTCGAATTGCAAATATTCGTAAGAACGCTCTTCATAGGGTGACATCAAAACTGGCGAAAACCAAGTCAGTTATTGTAATCGAATCACTTCATGTAAATGGAATGCGAAAAAATCACTCACTAGCTAAAGCAGTATCTGATGTAAGTTTCGCTGAATTTCGTCGTCAACTTGAATACAAGACTCAGTGGTATGGATCGAGATTGGTTGTGGCTCCTCAGTTTTTTCCGTCCTCAAGACGCTGTTCCCAATGTGGGTTCATTAAGACGGAACTATCAGCTAAACATAACTATCATTGTAAAGTGTGTGGCCTGAGGATAGATCGAGATTTAAACGCTAGTATTAATTTGCTATTTGTCGCCGTGGGTTTCACGGAGACTCAAAACGCTTGTTATGAGGCGGGAGGTGACAGCCCTCTAGGGCAGTGCCCGTCGATGATGCAGGAACCGAACAGAGAACTAATGATATCTCATAAGATTCGGAAAACCGAACTGATTTTAAGCTCAACATTGTTAACTCATGGCTGATAGCCATGAAGATTATCGATGACTGCCCTGGAGCTGTGCCTCTAAAACGACCTAGCATCATCTTCAAGACCTGTCCGCGGTGTTCTGAAGAAATTGAAATGTTCACCAGTGACGTGAAGATGGATTGTGACAAGTGCGGCTTTACAGTCTATAACGATACGATGTCCTGCGTAGAGTATTGTGAGTACGCCAAAGAATGCGTGGGCGAAGAGATCTATAACGACGTTCAAGAGATGGTTAAAAAGAAAAAAGAACAAGAGGCGAAGGAAAAGCCAGGGTAGACCTCCTTATACTTTCAGGTTAGAATGATATTGGTGATTATAAAATGACTGAACTTCTCCAAATCTATAAATGCGAGGTTTGCGGAAACATCGTGGAAGTAGTTCATACTGGCGCAGGAACGCTAGTCTGCTGCGGTCAAGCCATGAAACTCATGGAAGAACAAACCGCTGATTTCACGACCGAAAAACATGTGCCTGTCGTTGAAGAAACCAAGGAGGGAATCCACACTGTTGTTGGTTCGACTCCTCATCCAATGGTCGATGAACATTGGATAGAATGGATTCAAGTAATCAAAGATGGCTGGGTTATGCGTAAATTCCTTGAACCTGGCATGAAACCTGAGGCGGACTTTCCTATGAAAGGGAAACCCGACTTGGCCCGTGAATACTGCAACATTCACTTACTCTGGAAGACTAGCTAAACTGTTGAAGCTGGGAACATTCCAGGTGATCTCGGTGACTGGTTAGTTTTCGCTAGTCACCAGATTTCTCTCTTTTTTAGCAATTTTCGAAGACATCTTCCTCTTGCAGTTCAACCACATTTCCACAGTATGGACATTCGGCTCGTCGAGGTCCCACCCACTTGACCTCATTGTATTTCAAGGGTGCATCGCATTCAGGGCATTCAGTGGGCAAGGTTTCTCGCATAAGGTGTCGAGTGGTTGTTCGCGCTACCGGTACTTTTGAGGCATCAAACATTCTCCGAGTGGTTTGTGATGCTTTACACGCCCTATAGCCTACTACAATTATCATTATGAAGAAAAACGCAAAGAAAACAATGAAGATTATCCAAAAGATTCCAAGAAATCCAAAGATCCAGTCAAAGAATGGATCAAATTGAAGAGCCAATATCACAGAAAATAGATGGAATGCTGTTGGTATCATAATGGTTCTCCTCGTTCACTGAGAATTTCACTCCTAAAAGAATTGTGAACGTCATTCAAACTTGCTTCCTACATTGAAGAAAGAATGTCAGCGCTTCGGATGTGTTTTCGTCCCGAATCGGTGTGGAGAACTAGGCTTCCATCAGCTCCAATATCCTTTGCGACACCAGTGAGCTTTTCTTTCCCAATGGTAACTGTCACCGACTTTCCAAGTTGTGTACAGAGCCGTCGGTACTCTCGGTTAATCGAGGCGAAACCCTGATCACGCAGTCGAATATACCAGAACTCAAGTTGACCTAGGAGATATCCAAACAATCGAGGTAAATCAACGGGACGATTCAAAATGTGTTGGAGAGTTGTTGCTGAAGTTTGTAGGTCGGAAGGCATTTCATTGAGCGGTGTATTTGCATTGACACCTATTCCTAACACGACGTATTCGATGTCTGCACCTATCAGAGTGGATTCAGCCAAAATGCCACACACTTTACGGTTTTCAATGAGTACGTCATTGGGCCATTTCAACTTGGCTTGAACTCCAAGGGCGGTTTGTAGAACTTTGGCTACAGCCACACCTGCCGTTAGGGTGATGAGTGGCGCTTCCGCGGCAGAAATGGTCATTGGACGAAGCAAGATTGAGAAGTAGAGACCTCCTGGTGGTGAATGCCAGGATCTTTCGAAACGCCCTTTCCCAGCTATTTGTGTATCTGCTAGGACTACTAATCCTTCGCGTTCACCAACAGTACCTTTCTCCTTAAGGTATGTATTGGTGGATGGCAGTTCAGGAAAATGCAGTAAACGCTTGGCCACGAGTTTTGAAGTATTTGCTAGGGCATGCTGAAAGGGATCGTTTCTGGGCTCAAAGGGGATTGGTGGTTTTGTCATGCCCTGCACTTCGGTGTGTTAATCCTTGGAGGGTTGGCATAATTCGAGAAGGACACCATTTGTGCTACGTGGATGAACAAAGGCGATAAGCATATTATCTGCTCCCAATCGCGGTGTCTCATCAATAAGTCGATATCCCGCCGCTTTCATTTTGTTCAATGCAGCAGTGATGTCCTGTACTTCGATGGCAATATGATGAATCCCCTCCCCACGTTTTTCGATAAACTGGGCTACGACGCCATCAGGACTCGTTGGTTCCAGGAGTTCAATGCTGGAATCGCCGATGGGAATCTGGACGGTTTTAACTTTCTGGCTTTCCACAATTTCAGTATGGGTAGAGTCAAGTCCAAGGACTTCGCGATATAACTTGAGAGCCGCCTCTGCATTTTTGACCGCAATACCAATGTGTGCAATCCGCAAATTCAAACAACTCCATGGGGTCAATTTCATCTAGGTTAGAAAAGACTTCTGTTTCTTTAACCTTGTAATCCACAAACGTTTTTATTCAGGGTTAGGTGTTGGAGCGGCTAAGATGAAACCAAACGAGATGTCCTCTGAAGGCAAAAACGAGGAGCGCCTTCCAATTTCTGCCAATTTGCTAATTATTTTTGGCACCACTCTCATTGCGGTTATGGGTGTAGCTAGCATTACTCCAGCATTTCCCAGGATGAGTCTTGAACTGGGTATCCCGCCTGGAATGATCAGTCTCGTTGTAATCATCTTCACTATCCCAGGAATAATTCTGACCCCCTTCTTGGGTATCGCTGCGGACAGATTTGGACGAAGACCAGTATTAGTCCCCTCTTTGTTGCTGTTTGGCGTTGCTGGATTTTCTTGTATGTTCTCTGAACCGATCGGCTTGGCGTTGGGAATCTCTCCTTTTCTCATATTACTTTGCATTCGGTTTGTTCAAGGAGTTGGTGCCGCTGCATTAGGATCCCTCAATATCACTATCATTGGAGACTTGTATAGACGGCAACAACGCGCACAAGTGATGGGTTACAATGTCAGTATGCAAAGTACTGGTACTGCCATCTATCCTACTCTGGGAGGATTTCTTACGCTTTTTGGATGGTTTTTCCCATTCTATCTCCCCCTCCTTGCAATACCTATTGGTTTAGCTGCACTCTTTAAACTGGAGGTTCCAAAACCAGAAGATACGCTCTCAATACGACAATACTTCACCCAAGTTGGTATAGTTCTCAGAAATAGACAAGTAGCCGGACTATTCTTAGTCAGCACCTCAGTTTTCATCATGCTTTATGGTGCAATTATCACCTATCTTCCGTTTCTCATTATCACATTCTTTTTTGTCAACTCATTCATTGCAGGTCTTGTTATCTCTTTGATTTCTCTAGCAGCAGCTATTGTTTCTCCTTTTATGAATAAATTAGCCCAAAGGTTTTCGATGAAAACGGTCCTACTTTCTGCTTTCCCCTTTATGGCATTGGGACTCTTTTTGGTTCCTTTCGCCCCAACTCTCTTGCTTCTCCTGATCCCTGTGGCATTTTTTGGAATTGGAATGGGGTTTGCGATGCCCACAACTTGGACCCTACTCGTGCGTCTCGCCCCGACAGAGTACCGTGCCGCATTGATGTCTTTGAATGGGTTGGTCTTACGATTAGGGCAGACGCTGGGTCCCTTGATAATGGCAGTGGTGCTCGGGATCTGGGCTTTACCTGGAGTTTATTGGGTTGCTGCCTTAGTAGCCCTCGTTCTGATTCCAATTATATTCGTGACCATACCCTCCGGTTCAGAACTAGTTAAGGTGCATTAGAAAATTTGTGCAGGTTTGTGTTCACCAAACACAGAACGCAGGGCATCAGATATCTCACCAAGTGTGGCATGGACTTCAACAGCTTCAAGAATGCTGGGAAAGAGATTGGTATTTCCTTCTGCAACCTGTTTTAATTGGGAAAGGGCTCTTTCGACAGCCTGGACATTTCGATTTTTTCGGAAGCTTACTAGTTTCTTATATTGGGCTTTCTCCACTGCTGGGTCAACGCGAAGGTATTCGATGGTCTGATCTTCTTCAGGAATGCTGAACCTGTTAACGCCGACGACTACTCTATCATCGGTTTCAATTTCTCGTTGGTACCGATATGCGCTATCATGGATTTCGCGTTGAATGAAACCCGTTTCAATCGCTCGCAGTACGCCACCCATCTTATCAATTTGATCAAGATATTTTACGACCCCTTCTTCGATGTCATTTGTAAGATTCTCCAGGAAGTAAGACCCCCCGAAGGGATCGATAGTGTTTGCTACCCCACTTTCATGAGCAAGGATTTGTTGAGTGCGTAATGCAATAGTGGCGGCTTTTTCAGTGGGTAAGGCAAGGGCTTCGTCCATGGAATTGGTGTGGAGTGATTGGGTGCCACCCAAGACGGCGGCTAAGGCTTGCATAGTAACGCGTACAATATTATTTGCGGGTTGCTGAGCGGTCAAGCTACAGCCTGCTGTTTGGGTGTGAAATCGTAATAACCAGGATCGGGGGGCCTCGGCATTGAACCGGTCCCGCATAATTCGATACCATAATCGCCGGGCTGCTCGGAATTTTGCAACTTCTTCGAACAAATCATTATGGGCTCCGAAGAAAAATGAGAGGCGGGGTGCAAATTCATCTACGTGTAATCCTGCATCTATTGCTGCTTGGACGTAAGCGATGCCATTGGCAAACGTGAATGCTACCTCTTGGATGGCGGTGCTTCCAGCTTCGCGTATATGATAGCCGCTGATGCTAATAGTATTCCAGCGGGGTAACTCATTTCGGCAATAGGCGATAGTATCGGTAATAAGGCGCATGGATGGTGCTGGGGGATAGATGTAGGTTCCCCTAGCCACATACTCTTTGAGAATGTCGTTTTGGATGGTTCCGCGAAGCACTTTAGGTTCTACACCTTGGCGTTTTGCAATAGTAATGTACATCGCAAGCAGAACAGCAGCAGGGGCGTTAATCGTCATGCTGGTGCTCACTTTGTCTAATGGAATACCTTGAAAGAGTGTAGCCATGTCTTCTACAGAGGGAATGGCAACACCACATTTGCCCACTTCACCGACTGCCATCGGATGATCCGAATCGTACCCAATCTGGGTCGGTAAATCAAAAGCAACGCTCAGACCGGTTTGTCCCTGTTTCAGGAGATATTGATACCGTTCATTCGTTTGTTCAGCAGTTCCGAATCCAGAATACATTCGCATGGTCCAGAGGCGACTCCGGTACATCGTTGGATACACTCCACGTGTATAGGGTGGTTGCCCGGGAAATCCAAGGTCGCGGTCATACTCAATATCCTGAAGCTTTTCTGGCGTGTATAGTCGCTCAACGGGTTCACTGGAGGTGGTAATGAACTTCTCAGCGCGTTCTGGGGTTTTCTCCATGTTTGGATCCAGCATATTAGCTTCCTGGTCACGAGGTTTTTCTGATTTTTTCCTGCCACGCCGATTTTTACCCAATGAAATTCAACTCTGCAGATTACTGTCCAAGGCCTCCACTTAACTTATTTGTCGATAAGCCCCCGTCTTTCAAGGCGGGGATGAATCGTCCAGATACTTATCCGCACCCCTCCCCCAGACTGAAAAACACCGATGACTTTTCTAGCTATAGCATGACCCAGATGCTGCTGACACACAAAATCCGCATAAGCCCCACAGCGATTCAAGCCCAAGTCCTGTGGACCCTCTCCGAAAAATGTCGCCTTCTCTACAACTTCGCCCTCGCTGAACGCCGCCACCAGTGGACAACCAATCGCACGAAACCGAAGACAGAGCACTCCTACATTACCTACATCCAACAACAAAACACCCTCCCCGCCCTCAAGACCCAGCATCCTGAGTATGCCTGGGTCTATTCGAAGGTCCTGCAAATGGTGTTGCGACGCCTCGATGCTGATTACAAGTCTTTCTACGCCCTCTGGCGCCGCGGCGACCTCCAGGCCCGACCTCCCCGCTTCAAGGGCAAGCACTATTTTACCACCCTGTGCTATAATCAATCCGGATTCTTCCTAGACATTAACCACCAGCGGATTCGCTTCGCCCACCGTCATCCCTCGGGTGTTGAGTTGGAGTTTGCGTTACCGTGGTTACCACCTCTGAAGGGTAGGGTCAAGCAGGTGGAACTCTTTCAAGATCGCCGACATCGATGGTTCGTCGCCATCACCTGTGAGGTGGCGGTTCCCCCGTATGTGGACAATAGCCGGTATCAGGCCATTGACGTGGGAGTGATTAATTTGGCCACGGCGGTTAACCAGCAAGGGAAATTTGTTCAAATTCGCAATCGTCGGGCGGACCTGTATTGGAAGAACAAACTGCGGGAGGTGCAATCCCGACGTGATCATTGTCGGAAGCACAGTAAAAAGTGGTACTTCTATCAGCAGAAGTGGCTGAAGATGCGCCGCAAGCTGACCAACCAACTACGCGATTTCCAGCACAAGATGTCCAAGGTCGTGGTGACAAATACCCGGGCTAACACGTTCATTGTTGGTGATCTTGCGGTGAAGGTCATGGCGCGAAAACAACGGGCGTCGGGGCGTCGGCAGCAGGATGCAGCGGCTCGAACGTTGTATCATTCGCTTCAGAACACGGGCTTCTTGGGGCGGTTCGTCCAATTCTTGACCTACAAAGCCAAGAAAGTGGGTAAGAGCGTGATAAGAATTGACGAGGCGCAAAC
>JAEOSK010000025.1 GCA_016840405.1 Candidatus Hermodarchaeum yapensis | reverse complement strand
ATGGGCAGAGCAAAAGAGATTGTCCTCACTGGCAGAGACGTTCTGGCTGATGAGGCGTTTGAAATGGGTCTTGTAAACAAGGTTGCACCAAGTGACGAACTTCATGGTGAAGCCCTCTTCATGGCCCAATCACTAGCTGACAATGCACCGATCGCACTCAAACTTGCCAAGGAAGCATTGAACCATTCCTTCGATGTTCCAGTTGAAAAAGGCAACAAAACAGAACTTGATGGCATGCTCGCTACCTTTGACACCGAAGACCTAGCAACCGGTATTGCTGCTGTATTCTCCAAATCCAAGCCTAAATTTAAGGGTAAATAGACACAGCAAAACTAAGACAACAAAAGATTCTATTAGTGAAAATCGCGATAGAAGCATCAAAATAAGAACTAAAAAGTAGGTGAAAAATAAGTGGCAATTCCAAAAGTCGCAATTGTGGGTATCGGCCACAGCAAATACGGTAAACGCGGTAAAATCATCGAAGAAGACATCGAAGGTGAGAAAGCGGCCTACCCCGCCGTTACAATCCGGGAACTCGCCCACGAATCTTACTTCCCTGCAATCGAACACGCAGGAATTACAAATGATGACGTCGAGGCCAGCGTCATCGGCATTGCCGCAGAAGCCTTTGCAGGTCAAGGTGCTGCTGCAGCACTTATCGCCGATGAAGTCGGCATTATAGGCAAACCCACAATGCGAGTTGAAACCGCATGCGCTACTGGCTCCACAGCCATCAGAACAGCCTGGGCACAAATTGCTTCCGGGCAATTCGATGTTATGGCTGCCATTGGCGTTGAAACCATGACCTGGGTGTCTACTGCTTATGCAACTGAACTGATGTCAGTAGCTGGAGACCACAGGTGGGAGTATCCGTATGGAATTAGTTTTCCAACCTTCTACTCTCTTTATGCTGCACGAAAGATGGCTGTTGATGGGCTAACACGTGACCAGCTTTCAGCTGTTTCCGTTAAAAGCCATTACTATGGTTACTATAACAAGCTAGCACATCTGCGTCGAAAAGTATCAATTGAAGATGCTAATGGAGCGGTCCCAATTGCTCTACCCCTTCGACTCTATGACTGTTGCTTAATTAGCGATGGAGCAGCGACCGTCATTCTCGCGAACGAAGAAAAAGCCAAAAAGATGTCAAGTGATCCACTCTGGATTACTGGTCTTGGCTGTTCTTCGGATACGATGCGTGTTACGGATCGTCCCAATCTAACTAATCTGGGTGGTTCGGTTAGGGCTGCAGAGATGGCTTATAAATCATCAGGTCGCTCTGCAAAGGATATTAATGTGGCATATGTTCACGACTGCTTTAGCATTGCAGAGATCATGGCCTATGAAGATCTTGGTTTTTGTGAACGAGGTCAAGGAGGTAAATGGACTGAAGAACGTGGACCCTATATTGACGGACCTGGAGTTCCGGTGAATGTCGATGGTGGACTCAAATCCAAGGGTCACCCATTAGGTGCTACAGGTATCGGGCAAGTCGTTGACGCATACAAACAAGTCTTTGGGACTGCCGAAAAGCAACGGCAAGTTCCAGATGCCGAAGTTGCATTATGTCACAATGTTGGCCAGCATGGTCAATTTGTGAATGTCTTCATTTTGGAGCCCTGAGGTGAGATGCAATGAGTGAACCCCAATTAGGCTTAGTACAAGAATTATCAACGGATGTCAAGCATCGACAACGAATGACCGCTGAATTTCGCAAATTTATTAACGGACTCAAGGAAGGTAAATTCCTTGCCACTGAGTGTAAGTCATGTGGGAAGAAATTCATGCCACCCCGATTTACCTGTCCTTGCGGTGGTAAGGACTTGAAGTGGTTTGAAGTGAATCCTGAAGGAACACTCTATACCTGGTCCATCGTACACTTTGCCCCTGAAGGCATAGCCAAGAAAACCAATGTTCCCTATGCGGTTGGTGTCATTGAGTTTGAAGACAACCTTCTCCTCACAGGTCACTTGAAAGGATTAACCAGTAAACCTAAGGTTGGCATGAAGGTTAAAATTGAACCACAAGAACTCGATAGCGGCGACCTCGCCTACTTCATCAAGCCTGCCTAGCCTATGCTAGCAGGCTCCCTTTCTCTCTTTTTCAATCACTGCGCTTTGTAGCTGCTGTATTGATTCTTCACGTAGTTTCTGATCTCTTATCATCTCAGCGTAGAGGATAAAGTGGCACCAACCGATTTTCGAATAGAACCGTATACGATCAAAGATGGTGTCGTCAGGTAGCCGCGGGTAGTGCTCTGCGACCTGTATCGTAAACTTTTCACCATATGATCCAAAGATGCCTGTGAAATCGAAGAAAGGGTCGCCGATGCTGACATCGTTCCAGTCGATGATACCGGTGATTCGCTTCGCGCTTGGATCCCAGAGGATGTGCTCTTCTCCTAAGTCCCGGTGGATGAGAGTGGGTTGGAAATGGAAATTCTGGTCATTCTCCAGAAACTTTTGGAATAGGCTAGTAAGGTGCGTTTGCAGGGGGGAGTCCAGAAGAGGAAAGATTTCTGTTTTGATTTGTTGATAGAACTTCTCGTAGATGGTACGCCATTGGGCAGAATCCAAGAACGGGACCTTTGCCTGTCTGGCCTGTTCCACTGGAAAGCTATGGAGTTGCGTCAAAAACAATCCTAGGTCCTTGGCAGATTGATAGGGATCAGTGGTATTCAGCTGCGTTTTCGTTAGGGGAATCCCGGGAATCTTTGGGTAACCTACGAACATCCATGGATAATCGGGATTCTTCTTACAAATGAATTCAAACTTTGGAATGGATAATTCAATCCAGGACCCTAATTTTGGGAGGATGGCAGCTTCTATGTTAAGGTATTTATTGGATTCCGGGAATCGAGGGAACCGAAAAATGTATTCGCCGTTGACTTCGGCTATGAAATACACCAATCCCTCAGTATTCGGAATAATATCCTCGATGTGAAGTTGGGGACAACAGGTTTTGATAAGACGTTGACAAAGCTGCAGATCCACGCGACTCGCCGTTACTCCAAGGGAAGTCCTGTTACTTATAATACTCGGGATTTGTGATTTCAGCAATATCGAATATGATATGACGAGATCTTTGATCGTGGATAGAAGCTACATGAATTCCTTCAAGAGTTTTTCAAGACCCTTGGGAGCAAGTGGTTGCTTGATGAGTGCTTCTTTCTTGAGTTGGGGCAGAGAGTCGCGGTAAATTGGGCGGTTTTCTTGGTAGAAGAGTCCAATGGGTATTCGGTCTCCCCATTCTTGGGCACGAGTCCATGCTTGATGGAGATCTGAGGAATCGTGACCTTCGTCTTCGAGTTTGTATACACGGTCACGGTAAAATTGGAAGGTTTGTTCTCGGTTGAAGGTAAAACAAACTTGAAAAATATCTAGCAATGCGAAGCCCCGATGTTGAATGGCGGCTTTCATGAGTCCTTTCAAATGTTCAAGGTCACCAACCCATCCACGGGCGACAAAACTGGCATTACTTGCTAAAGCGATTTTGAGGGGTTCTAGGCGAGGTGAGGGGGCTCCATGCAGTGTTGTTTTGCTTCGGTATCCTTGGATGGCGGTTGGTGCTGTCTGTCCAGTCGTTAGACCATACACTTTGTTGTCATGAGTGAAGAGTTTGATGTCAATATTACGCCTTGCCGCATGGGGTAAATGCCCGAGTCCTTCATCGTATTGGTCGCCGTCACCGGCGGCGCAGATTACTGTCAGTTCATGGTTTGTGAGTTTTACACCAGTTGCCAAGGGAAGTGTACGTCCATGGATGCCGTGGAATCCATTCACGTCAACATAGTTGTAGAGTTTGCCATGACAACCGATTCCTGTCACAAGGAAGTATTGTTCCTTAGGAACTTCCAACTCAGCGAGGGTTGCCTTTAATGCACGTAACAACCCAAAATTTCCACAGCCTTTACACCAGGTATTTGGTTCAAGGGTATCCAAATTTTCAACTGTTGGTTTTTGCATTTCCTTCACTCCTTATTTAAGGGCCTCCCGAATACGGTCTGTCAGGTCACCAGGATCAAAGGGTCGTCCATCATATCGGAGGATGCGGTAATTGATTTTGTAATCCGTGTATTGCTGAATGAGGCTCCCGAGTTGACCTGTCTGGTTATTTTCCACAAGAATTAGGCGCTTGCCTTGGAACGCCTTTTCAACTTCACTAACCGGAAATGGTTCAATATAGAGAATTTGTGTAAAGTTAATGCTCTGGTGTTCTTTATGCAAAATTCTCAAGGCTTCAAGAATTGCCCCTTTAGGTGACCCCCAACTAACAATGCTCGTTTTCGCGTCATGTGGTCCATGTATCTTCACGGTATCGCGTTTTGAGAGGGTTTTCATTAATGTAGGCATTTTCTGATAGCGTTTATTCGCTTGCCTTTCAGCGATTTCGCAGTGGTCTCCTTGAAACCCACTTTCTTTGTGGACCGCCGAATCTGTATGGACTAATGCATTGGGGGTTCCTGGGATTAACCGGGGGGAGATACCATCATCGGTGTAACGATGACGAAGATATGGTTTCTCACCCTTATAGGGTGTCATGGGGAGTAGTTTGCCCCGGTCAATTGGTACGTTATCGAGTTTGAAAGTGTCATTGGTATAGTGGCTTTCGAGTAGGTGTTTGTCAGTGAGTATGATTACAGGGAGTTGGAATTGCTCAGCCAGGTTGAAAGCATCAATAGTGAGATCAAAGGACTCCTGAACGTCACCAGGGGCCAGCAAGATTCGTGGAAACTCACCGTGCGAAGCATGGATTGCGAAGAGCAAATCGCTTTGTCCAGTGTAAGTCGGTAACCCAGTACTAGGTCCTGTTCGTTGACCAAGCATCACTACCAGCGGGGTTTCCGTCATGCCCGCCATGCTGAAGGCTTCCGTCATCAAGCAGAAACCTCCACCCGAAGTTCCCGTCATTGCCCTTGTCCCTGCATGGGCAGCTCCAATGACCATATTAATGGCCGCGATTTCACTTTCGGGCTGGTGCGTCACTATGCCAAACTGTTCGCCTTGGGCGAAAAAGAAATGGAGGACACCAGAGGAGGGAGTCATGGGGTAGGCTGAATAGAATTTACACCCTGCCGCCATTGCTCCCACTGCTATCGCTTCACTCCCAGGGATTAGTATCCGGTTCTGCTTCGTCTTGGAGATGGCTTTGATCTGATATGTGAACTCGTTCGAGAAGTTCTTCTTTGCATAATCATATCCAGCACGAACTGCCCGATGATTCATCTCGACGACTTTATCGCCCTTGCGTTGGAAGTTCTCCCGAAGTATCACCTCAAGGATTGTGACATCATAGTCCAGAACAGCTAAGGTGGCACCCAGAGCAATCACGTTCCGAATGACAGGAGTACCTCCAATTTCCTTCTGTAGAGTTTTCAATGGGATGGGACATAGGAATTTCTTATCAGTGGGGATGTCATGGTGGTCCGCGGGAATGCGATCACTATCATAGATGTAACCGCCATCCTTGGAAACGTGTTTGTGGTGGCGTTTCATCGTCAATGCATCTAAAGCAATGACGAGATTGATGGTATCCCAGTGACTGTATACCGGATAGCCTGCTGCTCGTAGGGTGTAGAAATTATGTCCCCCTCGAATTAGGGAAGGATAATCAATGGAACCAAATACGTGTAAACCTCCCCGAAAGAAGGATTTGGCTAACAGGAAACCAGCGGCATTGATACCTTGACCGGCTTCACCACCAACTAACAGAGATATCTCATCTTGTTGCACTGCTTGTCACCGTTCCTTTTTTTACAGTAGATTATGGTTCCCAAAAACTCTTTGTAACTTCTTAGCTACCCAACACAACAACAGGCGCTAGAATTCTTTAAGTCAATGTATAGCTAAACTCAATACAGCAGAAATTAAAGGACCTCATCAGAATAGAAATCCACTTTTCTCATAAAACAGAGGGTGTGCCAATGAAAATCGAAGTTCAACCAACCTCTTTCACTTCCGAAGGAGAGACGCTCCGGGGCCATTTTGTGCTTCCCCACGGAACTGGACCATTTCCAGGTATCTGTAAATTCCATGGTCTTCCCGGATCATCTGACCAAATTGGTGGGATAGCAACACGATTAGCTGAAGCGGGATTTGCCGTGTTGACATTTGATTTTCGGGGGTTTCGCAGCAGTGATGGGTTGTTTCGTCTGGCTAACCAAGTGAAAGACGCTAAACCTGCTATCACTCATTTACTTGAATCTCATCACACCAAAGGAGACTGGGTTGGAGTCCATGGACCTAGTTTTGGAGCAGCGGTGGCGGTGCTCGCTGCAGCCCGGGATTCGCGAATTAGTGTTGTTAGTCTACGAGCTCCTGTATACGATACCTTGTGGTTTGCTCGTTCACCAATGATTCCTATGGCTGTCGAAGAACTGATTCAAAATGCTCCTGATCAAATGCACGGGCTCACCGATCCGCAAATTCGTAAGGACGTTCTTCACTGGATGGTTGAAGATGCTAAACGATTGAATCCCCTGAACGAAATTGACAAAGTTGCTCCACGTCCCCTATTCATCATCACTGGAGATGCGGATCTTGGCATCGATTTATCTGGTGTAAAACGGCTCTTCGATGCAGCAAAGGGTCCGAAAGAGATGGTCGTTGTCAAAGGAGCAGATCACAATTTATCAAGTCCAGTGGCATACGAGGAGACAGTTAATGCTGTAATAGCCTGGTTTCAACGACAAATCATTCTGCAATCTATGTAGAATGTATTGTGGAATCTGATTCTTTCGATTAATAAACCAACATAATGATTCCTGCTATTCTCTTTCATGTCGGTTTTACAAAGTGATAGGCGTTTTTCGATCCTCATCGGTGTACTGAAATTTTTAGGTGTGAACTTACTGCCCCTAGTATGGGTGTCAGACATGATTCGTTGCCCAGAATGTGAAGAATGGATTTCCGGTGATTCTCTAGAGTGTGTATCTTGTGGCGCTTCAATTGGTCAGTTTTTCAAAGAACTTGAAGGACATGGATTCTTCTACATTATAGTGAATCCCATTGAAATCCCTAATGATTGTTGAAAAAACTGGTTCAAATGCCTCAATTGGGTAGCTCTATGTGGATTTGGCGATAATACTCCATTTTATCTAAGTTGTCTAATGTTTGATTGGCTTTACCGGCGGCTCACCAATAGGTTGTTCTGTTTTTTCTCTGATTCGTAATAATTCCTGTGCTGCCTGAAGTTCCTTCTGATACTCTTCGAAGTTGATGATAGCAGCCGGATTACTCACAGGAAAGGGAAGACTTTCCACAATGGTTTTTGTCAAATCATGCACGAAAAATCGCCCTTTCTGTGTCACCTGATCCCCTTTCACATTTCCAGTCAGCTTCAATAAAGACAAAATAAATTTGATACTACGTGGCATATCCTGAATGACCTTAGGATCCAAACACAGATTATAAAGTTCGTGACCAAACTTCCGCCAATTTTCAGATTTTTCATCAACGGTAGTTTGAAAAGCCCTTGTTCTTCCATTTTGAAGCATGTCTAAATATAATGGGAGCGGGGGATTCACAATCTGTTGTCCTGCTACTTTGCTAAAAGCTGCAGCACCAAACCCCAAATAGTCAATCACCAGTTCATCACGAGCTGAATCGTAAATCTTTTTTGTTTTGGAAAATACCCAGATGCTCTCTCGGTTATATCCGTGGTCTCCGAGCGTGTCATGGGCTTGCTCAATTAGGTGAAACATTTCTTTTGAATTCATTTCTGGAGCGACCTGAACGCCTGGGATATCCATAAACGGATATGTTGTAATTTGTTGAGGGTTGATATCGCCGACCCTATCCACATCATACAAAAAATCCTCAGGCGCCTGCTTTGGTAACCCGACCATTAAATCAACATTCACTGAGAATCCAAGCTTTCGAGCAAGTTCGACGATAGATGTAATTTGTGCTTCATCTGCCTTAGCCCGATTCACATGGGATAATGTATCTGGCTTGAGGGATTCCACTCCAGTACTAAGTTTCTCAACTCCCAGTTCTCGAATCTGATGGAGATACTCTGGAGTAAATTGTAAGGGGTTCCCTTCCATCCCTATATTTGTTAAATCTACGTATTCTCGAAGAGCTTCAAGTATTCGTCCAATCTCAGAAGGTGTAAGGAGATTTGGTGTCCCACCGCCAATATACACCCATTCGACCTTTCCTTCCATTGTTCGCTCTTTAATTTCCTTTTCAATGGCTTTTAGGTAGAGTCGCTTCAATTCTTCTTTATACACTACTTTATGAAAAGGACAGAAAGCACATAACTGCTCACAGAAGGGAACGTGAATGTAGATCCCAATATGCTTTGTTGGAATCGCGTCCCAGTCCACTGTCTGGTATTTGAATTTAATTTTGGCAAAGCTCTTCGCAAGTCGATCATTAGCAATCCGATTCAACATAGTATTACTCTCTAACAAAAAAGTAATACTAATAGGATAAAAACTTTTACACTATATGAGAGACTTTTGAATGGGTGTGATGATTCATGGTGAAACCCGGTGTAGCTCGCATCAGCATCTCCCTCCCCCCCACTCTTTTAGAGAACTTCGATCAGGTCACTTCAAATATTGGATATGATCGGTCAAAGGCGATTCAACAGGCTATGCGGGATTTCATTACAGAATACCAATGGGAATATGATCCATTAACCCGCTTAGCGGGGACAATTACGTTCATTTATTCCCATGAAGTTCCGGGTCTTGAGACTGAGCTAACGGCTATTCAACATCAGTTTCCTAAAACCATCTCATCGACGACTCATATTCACCTTGACCACCATTGTCTCCTTGTTGTGGTAGTGAATGGACCTGCTAAAGAGATCAAGGTTTTAGCTTCCAAGCTTCAGAGTTTGAGGGGTATTCATCAACTCAAAATAACGAGTCTAATGGTTGAATGAGTTGTCATAGTATAGCTTATCTTCATTCCGTGAACATGTCAGCGCTCACCCATCAGCAACTTAGGCGAATTAAAATCTTGACCACGCTCGATGCACCGCTTCCCCAGTCATCTCGATAACTGGTTGCATCTCTTCTATGGATGCAAATCCAAGTTCTGCTGCCATTTTCATAATCGAACTATGAGACACAAAGACTTCATCAGCCTCTTCATAGATAACAAAACTACATGGAAAGAGAAGACCTACATCAAATGAAACATCAAGTGCCGCTTTAGCAAATTTAGGTCCGCATCCCAGAACCATGGTATACATGGGGTAATCAGTAATCCCTAATTTCTTCGCGAAAATCTCGTCAATGGATTTGGTTAATAGGACGGTGAATCCTTCCTCCTGAACAATCTGTTCCACGTGTTGTACGGCTTCATCAAAACTCATGTTGAGCTTTTTCTTCAAGATTTCAACCATTACTGTTCACCATTCATTCTATTTTTTTGAAATCGTCAATGGCTTTGAATGCATAGTGGGTAGACATCAGCGAGTGTCCGCCACCAACCATTGCGGCAACCTGACATGCCTCTAGTATTTCTTCACGGGTTGCACCCGCTTCCATAGCACGTTTCACATGCCATGCAGTGCAAAATTGGCATTGAATATAGACTGAGATGCCTATACCAATTATTTCCTTGATTTTCTTCGATAACGCACCATCCGCCTTAACGGCTTGCATGAATTCTTAATCTTTTCATGGATTTTGAATTGAATTGTCCCAAGGCTCGGAGGGTCTCACCTGCAGTCTTGAAATATTCGTTCATATCATCATCCATTGCTATCATCAACATCAAATTGAATGATATTATCGGGTTCTCGCTGATTATAAGAAATTGGATTTACCTACAGTTTGTATTTCTCCATGCAATCTTTGTCACCGAAATGTTCTTGAGTTTCCTAGCTTTCCTGACGCCAGGGGTGCTTCCGTTGAGTGAGCGAGAGAAAGAAAAACCAATTGCCTTAGAGGCTTATGAGGCTATGGCTGAAGAATTTGATGCTCGGATCGAAACCAAGAGTTATAATGCTTATCTTGAACGACCAGCCACACTATCGCTTCTACCAGATGTTAAAGGCAAACATGTGCTCGATGCCGGCTGCGGACCGGGCCTTTATGCCGAAATCCTTCTCGACCGAGGGGCAACAGTCACCGCAATCGACATCAGCCCCAAAATGATTCACTTTGCCAAACAGCGTCTAGGAGATCGAGCCACTATACGGCGTGCAAATCTTGAAGAACCGTTGGATTTCATGGCTGATAATTCAGTAGATATTGTGTTGTCCTCGCTAGTCTTGGATTACATCAAAAATTGGAATTCCCTTTTCTCAGAATTCTCCCGTATACTACGGGATGATGGATACTTCATCTTCTCAAACGAACATCCATCTACCAAATGGGAAGTTAGAGACGATCCTAGGCAAAAAAGGCGCCCAGAAAACTACTTCAATCTTGAAATTGTCGACTTCTTATGGAGGGGATTTGGAAAACCTGTCAGAGTCACATCCTATCGTCGACCATTAAGCACCTTTTTCGAATGCTTACATTCAGCTGGATTTCACTTAGACAAACTCATTGAAGCCCAACCCACGGAAGACTTCAAACGCGCGAACCCGGAGGATTGGGATAAGGTCCGTCGAAGGCCCTCATTTATCTGTATTCGTGCCCGGAAATCGCTATGAGTCCAAGTGTTTGAGCATTGTTTTCACGTCTGTGGTGGGGCTTTGACACACATGATTTGCACAGACAAATACTGTTGCCTTCCCGTCAAAGGTTTTGTAATCTTTTGTAAAGGGTGCCAGTTGAATTACTGTCTCGGCTTTTTTATCAGTTGGAATGAGGAGCGTAACCTTGTTGGGAATGAACTGATCGTTGATAGTTCTTATCATATTCTGTGTATCTGGGGCTGCCGAATCACCAACAATCACAATTTCAAAGCTAGGTCCCACTGCGAAATCTACGCTACTAATCATCAGGGTAAATCCAGGTGGAGCACTGAGCACATCACCTGAGAAGGCTTGTCCGATTTGTGCTGCCTTTGATTCAAGATCTGATTCGGCGGTGATGCGGGCTAATCGGAGGAGATTGAGCATGGCAACTGAGTTTCCTGATGGAATCGCTCCATCATAGGCGTCTTTTTTGCGAACCAATAGGTCTTCGGCATCATCTGCTGTGAAGAAGAATCCGCCACCCGCTTCATCCCAGAAATGAGTTAAAAGCTCCGCGTTCAACTCAACGGTCTTCTGCAAGTGCTCAGGTTCTAGTGTAGTTTCGTAGAGTTCTAGTAATCCCCAGATCAGGAAGGCGTAATCGTCTAAGAAGGCAAGAATGCCTGCTTCTCCATCTCGATAGCGGTGGAGTAACCGGCCTTTTCCATCTTGCATTTGGGTCAGCACAAAGGTTGCAGCCCGTTTCGCTGCATCTGTGTAAGACGGTTGATTAAGTGCTCGTGCGGCTTTGGCGAGAGCTGCAATCATCAGACCATTCCAGTCAGCAAGAATCTTATCGTCCTTATGGGGATGAATACGCTGTCTTCGAACATCAAATAGCTTCTCCCGAGCTCCCTCCAGCAATTTCAATAAGACTTTCTCAGTTGTCTTTCGAGCCTTTGCCTCAGTCGCTAGAGTCTTCTTAAGATGGGGTATGTTTGTACCCATCCGTTTCCCAGTAGCTTCCTCTAGGAAATTCCCATCGGGTTCAAAATTATAGACCTTCAGAAACACCTCCGCTTCCTTCTTTGACAAAATCTTCTGGATTTCCTCCTCAGTCCAAACATAGAACTTCCCTTCTTCACCTTCACTATCCGCATCTTCCGCTGAATAGAAACCCCCCTCAGGACTCGTCATATCCCTTAATACATAAGTGATGATTTCTCGCACTGTTTGAGCATACTCGTCCTTCTTGGTCGCCTGGTATGCTTCAGCATATGCCATGATCAGCATAGCCTGATCATAAAGCATCTTCTCAAAATGTGGAAGCAACCACTTTGGATCCGTGGAATACCGATGAAATCCTAACCCCACCTGATCGAAAATCCCTCCCATCCGCATCGCCTGCAACGTCGACTCCACCATCCGAAGAGATTCTTTGTTCTTCGTGCGCTTCCAGTATCGAAGTAAAAACATCAGATTGTGGGGAGACGGGAATTTCGGACGAAAACCAAAACCACCGTATTCTTCGTCAAACCGCTGTTTTAGTGAGTCAAACGCCATTTCCAAGACGCCTTCCCCGAGTTCAGCCCCCTTCGAGCCTTGGGAAGATGATTCAAGGTTGGTCCAAATATTCTTAGTGATCGTGTTAAGGCGGTTCCTATCCTCCTTCCATAAATGTTGAATTTCGGGAATCAGTTCATCCATACCCATCCGACCAAACCGGGTTTCGGCTGGAATATACGTTGCTGCAAAAAACGGCTGCTTATCTGGCGCCATGATAATTGTCAATGGCCACCCCCCGCTTCCTGTCAGCATCTGGGTCACCGTCATGTACAACGAATCGATGTCCGGACGTTCTTCTCGGTCCACCTTAATATTTACAAACGCATCATTCATGAGTTTGGCAATTCGCTCATTCTCAAATGATTCATGTGCCATCACATGGCACCAGTGGCAGGTGCTGTAGCCAATGGATAGAAAGATGGGTTTGTCTTCCTTCTTCGCTTTACTAAATGCTTCTTTCCCCCATGGATACCAGTTAACAGGATTATGGGCATGTTGAAGTAAGTACGGGCTTTTTTCTTTAGCTAACCGGTTCTTCGTGGGCTTCTTTGATTTACTTGACAATAGTTCAAATCTCCCTGTCTAAAAAACGAGGAAGGGGTTTTTTATGCTCCCTCATTTACTATTGACTCTCTTTTTACCTGTTACAAATCTGAAAGTTCTAAAGCTGAACCTTGAGTACAATAGTAATCCCAACGGAGGCTCATTGTTTTAGTCATTGGGCATGTTGAACATAGGCAGCCCTTTTGCTCCTGGGTTGCTGCACTTTTTCCTTGATTGCAGAAGGCAAGATTTGTATCTCCACTCTCTGTGTAGGTTGGGCATGTTCTACATTTACACATATAGGTTACTTGCTCAGTGCTTCTCTTTTGATCTGCCTCAGTCATGCTTGCCATCATTGCTTTGTATTTTTCTTCAAATGAAGCGGTTGCCCATCGTTCTTCAACGTCTGCCATTCGTCGCACCAAAGAATCATTTATTGAACGCGAATCTGAAATGAGTGACTCTTGTTCTCGTATCAGTCTACAAAAAATAACCTTAGTTTATAGTTTACGATGAACCTACTGGTTTAAAAGAAAATAGTAAAAAAGAAAAAAAGGAAGAGGAGACCTCTTCCTAACATTTCGGTTACGCATCGCCTGTTCATTTTTCCAGCTTTTTCGAGATGTCTTCAAGGATGACTTTCATATCGCGTAACGTCATGAGAATTTCATCATCCAAGGAATCCGGTAACTTCGGAATGTCTTCGTCCCAAACGGCGCCAGCTTCAGTGCCAGTAGTGTATGGTGTCCGGAACCTCCGTAATTCTTGGAGGATGAAATCTCGGACCTCTTCATAGAATTCGATGCCTTCGAGTTTTTCTTCCGGTTCCTTCTTCTGACCTGAGAAGCCCGCGGTTTCGATATTCACGCTTCCGATTCCGAAGAGCCGATCTAACGGGCCTGCCTTGGTACTGATATTCGTGATGGTTCGGAAGGGGACGTGTTTCTTTGTTACGTTGAAGAGGCCTTTTTGAACATACACTTCAGGCATGCTTTCTCCTGATTCTGAGATGACTGAGTATTCCATACTTCCTGCATACTTGTGGACTGCAATTAATGAGGGAAAGAACCAGATGATATTAAACACCCATATTCCAATGGTGATTGGGAGCCACCAAACGTTAATGTTCATCCACAGCAAATCAGGGTCAAAAAAACCAATGAGGGAGATTAAATACCAGGATCCGATGACAAGTACGTAGATAAATACTGCTAGAAGTCCTAAGTCGGCGACGCGCTTGCGGAAATAAGCTGGGGCTGGTTTGAAAACTCGTCCATGGGTGATGCGCTCTCCTGGCGGTCGGATGATCCGTCTCTCTTCTCTTTCTGTATCCAATTTAATTAACTCCGTTGATATCGAGGAATCTCTTTTGCCGCCAACTTGTTGAAAATGATGGAAGATTGCTGCGTCATCGGTAGAACTTCTTCATCAGGCCGCAACTTGATATCGTACTCTTCAATAATCGTATCTAAGGTTTCGCGACACTCGCTTATTTTTGGACAGTTATGACATAACATCCCCGCATAGGAGGCATGTTTGTACCACACCACGATTCCAAGTTTCACTGTGAAGACGATGTATACTACAGTGTTGGCCTGGTAATCGAATCCGATTAAGAGGCCATGATAAGGCAGTAGGCTTTCCACATCGAGACGATGGCTTTTCGCCTGTGTTTGGAGGGCTTTGGCAATCTTTCCCCGGGCACGATTTAAGACGCGCGAGACGTATGCTACTGACCAACGACGTTTTCCATCAGCCTTGGAAATTGCGCTGGTGGATTGGCCGTGATTGAATAGCCGCCAAACTGTTTCTTCGTCTGGGGATAGGGTGCCCAACGTGATATTCCTCGTGTTTTGTGTTTGTGAGTGTGTATCTTTGTTTGTAGATACTTCATCTCACATGTTTACCAATTATTAGTAAACATTTATATACTTTTGCATTGGGGAAGAATCGCGGTTCAAGGTTCTTTCTTCAAAGAAAGTTAGAAATCGAACCATTTGGTTCCCATTAGTTTTTATTTATGTGTCGGTTTAAGATTACCATAATCTGGTAAACATTATGGCGATTAATGTGAAATCAACGTTCGTCGGAATTGCATTGTTAGTCCTCTTTTCTATCACTGCAATGTCTCTTCCGGTATCCAGTGGTTTACTCATCGAGGTTTGTCTGGCGCTTCCACAACCAAGAGCGATTGACACAGAAATTGTTTCGTCTTCTATTGATGAAGAGATTCAAAGGCTGGTCATTGACGAGAAGATCCCTTCCCTATATCTAGGTGTTGTTTCGAGTAATGAACTCGTCTGGGTTAGGGGATTTGGCGAACAGATAAGTAATGATACTGTTTTCTTAATTGGCTCTATACAAAAAGTGCTGGTGGCCATTTCAATACTCCAACTCTACGAGAAAGGTGAGATAGATCTGAATGATGATGTGAGTGACTATCTTCCCTTCACGGTAAGGAACCCTAATTTTCCTAACGTTTCCGTGACAATATTCATGCTACTCGCCCATCGTTCAGGGCTTGCTCAAATGCTTCCTCACGAATTCTGCTATGACTGGGAAGGGCTATATTATCCTGATTTCGACGGAACATACTATCCTCAAGCAATTGGAATCACGCTAGGTGAGTTTTTGACTGAACGCCTAGCTCCTGGTGGTTCATATTGTTCCTCAAGAAATTGGATATTCGAACCGGGAACAGATTGGAGTTATTCTAATTCGGGTTATAAACTTCTAATGTTTCTGTTAGAAACTATATCTAACCAGACTATCTCCGAATACATGAAACAATACATCTTTGAGCCACTTCGGATGCAGAATACTGGATTCAATGCCTCAGATTATACAGGGCATCATGCCATTCCCCACACACGTGTTGCTGATTCCAATATCGCGTTACCTGTCTGGAATGGACAGTATATGATGCGAAGTACAGTGAGTGACCTTGGACATCTGATAATTACGTTAATGAATGAAGGACAGTTTGATGGTTTTCAACTGCTCCAGCAAGACACTATAGTTATGATGCGAGAAAGGACACATAGTCAATTTAGCGATATTTATCTTGAAAAAGAATTGCGCTCTGAAGGCTATGGATTAGGCTTAGAAATTTTCTCCCACGGAATTTTTGGTCATGGAGGCTCCACCATAGGATTTACTGGGCTTCTCTATTTCAATCCAACAACGAAACTCGGATATATCATGCTCATAAATGTGAATAGCATCTTACTTGGGGGATCAGAGGAATGGCAGGACCTTTCGCGATTTCGAGCTGAGGTTCGGAATTTAGTTATGATAAATGTGGGATTGCTTCCGCCATTTGATTTTCACGATATGTTTCCATGGTTAAGTTCTATTGTATTGGTTCCTACAGTCATTTGTGTAACAGTGTATGTTGGTTGGTATCTGCGTAAACGTAGATTAATGAAACATACACAATCCATAATTGACTAAAGCCGAAATCAAACGAGAACGTGAACAAGCCCGTCAGCGAGCTAAAAGGTAAATCTCCATTCGTATCTGAGAGAAATTATCTAATTAATTGAGTGTTTCAGATTTTTCCGACAGTCTCAAAAAGGATATTCGTAGCAGTTAACTTGTGGTGTGTCAGCGATGTCGGAATATCTCCTCTTGAGTGTTTATCGACGTTATCTTGAAGCCAATGGATATGATGTGGAACAAAAGGCGATAATACCCGGTGGTATTGTCGACATCTTGGCGAAATCTGGAGATCGAACGCTCCTTGCGGAAGCAAAATGGATTCGTAGCCCTGGCGATGTATACGAGGCTGTGGGTCGTTGTGTACAAAATAAAGTCGCGATGCCTGAGGGTACTCCCGTCGTTATCATTCCTACTGGTGTGGCCACCGAGGAAATCCGTGAACGTATCCTTGGTGCATGCTACAAATATGGAGTGGAATTGCATTATGTTGACATCAATAAACGTGAAGTAATTTTCGATTATTTGACTACTCAGATTTATCCGGCAATTCATTCCCTGGTGCAACGAGCAAGGGATCAAAAGGCTTCAGGCTTATCTGGGCCCCAAGTCAAAGCTCTTGCCACACTCCTCTCTTCTCTGCAGGTAATTAATGAGCCACCTGAGCTTGTGGATGATGTGAACCTTATTCTACAGGTCCTAAAATGAGGCTAGATGTTGAATAATAAGTTCACAGACTCATTTTTTCCATCTCTCACTGAATGAATGCTGGCAATATTCGAGTTATCAGCGCTTTTTTTAGAGTGTCACTCGTTCAGAAATCCATTTCTTCAAAGCTTTCTTCGCAGGGATTTGTTTAAGCCATTCAGGGTCTTCGTAGAAGCCTTCATGGCGAATAGTGACGAGTTCTTCTAAAGTGGCTGGGCGAGTTTTAGAAACATCTTCTGAAAAGAGATGGAGTGGATAATTGTAAGTGGGAGGAAGTTCTTGGAGCTCTGCTTTTGGAAACAGAGAGAGAATTACACCAGAAAGTACTGCTTGGTGGGCAAAGATGTGGTATCGTTCGTCTTGTTGATAGAATTCTTTGTACTCTGCCTTATGGTAAATTCCGAAAAATGTGTCGTGCCATGTTCGGAATAGATGATTCGTGGGGCGTGTGATGAGTAGGCCCGCATTGAAGTAGGGACGGATTATAGTATTGTCGACATGTGTTTCCATGGGAAAAACTCGATCCTCAGGAACTTGGCAGGAACGATAAATTTGTGTCCAGAATGGGTCGAGTGGTTCATTAAAACGTGATCCTACTAATGTGTGGTGTACTGGCCGAAATCCTAGACTCTTCTCATCTGAGATCAGGAATTCTTTGGGTTCTTTTAGGATTAGTGTGTTAGAATCCAGCCAAGCAAGTAACTCTGTGTCGGTTTTTGCCATTGATTCGGCAAAGCCAATTGCTTGAAGTTCGCTAGCAAAAAAGAATGGTAGTTTGGATTCATCGAGTGCGAAGGAAATTAATTTGGTATCGAGAGCCTGTAATCGGTTTTTTGTCGCAGTGGATAATTGCTGGGGTGAGTCTGGTGTGAAAATCCAAATGGGGTTTTCGGATAATGTTCCGGCAAAGGATCGGATGCTTTCAACGAGAAGAAGTGTATTGGTTTCTGAACTTTTTCGGGGGAATATGACTGTTGTGAAGATAAGTTGTTGTGGCTTCATTGAAAACCCCAACAGATTCGTCTCCTCATCTTCATTAATTTAATGACACACCTGAGATTATTGATTAAATTACAGATCTTACACTGTTTTGGGTGGAAAAATGTTAGAAACTCTAACTGTGTTGAGGTTGATTATCGAAGTTCAAAGGTTGTTCCTGATCCGTTTTCTCGGTATACGGCTTCACCTACAACACTGCGAATCCCTGCTTTTGCTTCCTTGCTTGTACAATGGCAGGGAGATACTAACCTGATGCCCTCCTTTACAAAGAGTTCGCCTGCTGCTCGCCCTTCTTCTTCGGTTTTTATGTGGAAACCACCAATTACCGCTTGTAGGGGACGTCCCGGAAACACTTTCTTTGCAGCCTTAATCATCTGACTCACTTTGGGATGCGAACACCCCGTCAAGAGTAATAACCCATTCGATTCCACATTAACGACTATACCCTGCTCTTTGAGCCTTTTTGGTCCCAAGGCTCCAGTTGTGGCTACTCCAGACCGAATCAACCTGCTCTCTTCAGCTATCTGTCGTCGGACATTTGCCTCACTAAGTGTCTGTTCAATCGCATCATGATGGGCAGGTAAGAACGCAACAAGGTCACTATGTCGGATCAGTTCCAAGGCTGGTGCAAGGGCACCAAAATGATCATGATGAAAATGGCTGATAACCAACGCTCGAAGATTTGAAAAGTCCAAATTCAAGGCCTGTGCATTATGGCGGAAAACTTGGGCGCTACCACTAATGTCAAAGAGTACTGCGTCACTTCGTCCAGGAAACTGAACTTCAATGTATAGGGAAAGTCCATGAACGCTATGAAGGTCAGGTTGAGTAGTCTGGTTATCTACTAAAGTGGTTACAATGACGCTTAGTACTTCTTCACTGATTGCTTCAATATCTTGGGCAATCTCAGACGCCATTGACATCTACCACTGCCTTTCTTTACTCGAACCCTCTTAATCCTTCTGTTCTCTCCTTATCCAGAATCAAAGGTATCTACCAATGATTCTGTTCAGCAGTTATCTTTTTTTCTTCTCTATATGATGGTATATTTTATTGACAATTTTCCAGCCATCATCGGTCTTTAGCATATGGTACAAGTCAATGTAATCAACAGGATCACTTGTAAAGCTCAACTCGATGACTACCGACGCTGCATTACCAAATCGTTCAAACGATTTAATTTCAAACCAGGCCACATTGTCGGTATTGTCGATCCCTTCTGCCAATTCCCTGTCTCGCATTTCTTTCCAATGCTCTCGGCGTACGAAAGAGATTTGCCCATTCCGTACTCCAACTGACAATCCATCCTGATAGAAAATTTGTGAAATTTTTGAATAATCCAATGTTCGTAACCCTTCAACAAAGGTGGCAATACTCTGGTGAATATTCTTGTACTCTGGGTCAGACATGAAACCTCCTCAATGCCATAGCATAAAAATCTAAACTAAATGGCAATACTCTGACTAGCATTATCTAGCTAAGGAAGAAAAAACGAATAAGGGACTGGATAAAGACCAGCCCCAATTATGTTCATAATAATTTTCGCTCTAGCTCAGTAGTTTACTTACGGCTTTCAAACGCATTTCTGCTTCTTTGACGATGCTGTCAACAACCTCTTTCACTGTTGGAATAGTACTGATGCCACCAATGGTCTGTCCAACTAGGATAGGACCTTTTTGAACATCGCCCTTGTAAACTAGCTCATAGCGTTCCATTTCATCAAGTAAGTCATCAGCTGTCATCGATGCTTCTTCTGCCATCCGTGCTTCACGATCTGGAACAGCTACACCATGTTCTTTCGAGTACTCGTTCTTTAACAACCGAATCGGACCAAATGCACCAGTCGTCATAACGGTGTCTTCGTCGGTTGCTGGGAGGATGAGGGCTTTGTAATCGTCGTGGAATTCGCATTCTTTGGTTGCGATGAAGCGTGTTCCCATTTGAATGCCAACGGCACCCATAGCGAGGGCACCGGCAAGACCCTTGCCGTCATACCAGCCTCCGCAGGATACAACGGGAGTGTCTCCAGCAAATTCAACCATTTCAGCGGTAAGTACGGTGGTAGCGACTTTTTCATAGCTGTTGTGACCGCCGCCTTCATAACCTGTTGCGATGATGCCATCAAGAACTCCTTTGGTGCCGGGGAATTTCTTCTGGAACCAAGCGGGGTTGAGAGCTTTTTCAGCAAGCCATTTGGCGGGAATTACGTGGAAAACGAGGATATCTGGATCGACGTCTTTGAAATGATGGGCGCCAGGGCGTGGGTCGCCTGCGGAAGTGATGACAAGTCGGAGTTGTTCCCGCACTTTTTTATTTTCTTTGCGAATCCGGGGGATGAGCTTGATGAGTTCTGGGTAATCGATTTGAAGTCGTGCGGTTCGGATGTTGACACCAAAGGGTCCATCAGTGTTTTCAACGACGTCAAGGATGTTCTTCTCCATTTCTTTGATAGGGTCCATGTTTCGGAGGTTAGTGTGAGAGACGACGCCGAAGGCACCGGCGTTGCTAACAGCTGCACAGAGTTTGGTGGTGTAAAAGGGTCCCATTGCAGCTTGGATAATGGGGTGTTTGCAGCCGAGCATTTCTGTGAGTTTAGTCTTAATCATGAAATTCACCATTCAAGGAGGAATAGTTTGGTTTAGGAAAGTTGACTTTTCATTGGCGGGAGGAGTGATTTAAGTGTGCGGCTTGTTGCGGATTCGTTGTAAATCGTCAAGCTTATAGTCTCGTTGTTTGTGTGTTCACTAGACCAGTCTGGTCGGTCCAATATTGAGTTTTGACTTTCAATAATAGAATTAGAAAAACTTGAGTGGGTATTTGAATGGCGCAATTGGGTAAAGTAGACTGGATATGTGTTGGGTTAATGGTCGTGGTGATTCTCTTAGCTAGTGGGTATCTGGCGTTGTATCATGGATGGGTATACATGTGGCTTGTCATTGGGTTGGTGGTTGTGTTTTTTGTAATTTTCATAATCATTTCGAGATGGCGAATAAATCGGGCAGGTTGAGAAAAGGGAGGAAAGGGCGTTTAACGCCCTTTTTGAGTCCGTTGGTATTCTATCTTCGTCTTCGAATTAGGATGACCACAATTAAGATGATAATTATCAGTACTACCACACCTATCAGGATGTAGAGCAAGGATATACCAAATAGTTTATAGTACATCAAAAAGCCCATGATGCCGAAGAAGTCAGCGCTGATGAGTTCAATGGTAGTTGTTGAAGTCACATCTAACGAACCGGTTGACAGAATATCCACTTCATCAGTGATTTTCAGGAGTATTCCTGTATCCTTGTCTATCCAAGTAGTGATGTTAGTTTCAGCGTAATCTGGCAAAAACTCAATTAGCGTGTGTGTTTCGTTCTTCATTGCAATCCGAGGACCTGCAGCCGTGTTGAGGCTCTCTTCGGTCCAAGCTGCAGCATTCACTTCCAAAGGCGCTCCGGTTACGATATCACCATAGGGGGCCCAAGAAGTGTTCCAGTAGACCATCGTGTGGAGGTTTTCTGTTAAGAAGAACGGTGGAAAGGGCAATGGCATGAAGATGAAGATCCACAGACCCCACGTGTAGCCGATATAGGCGAGGATAGTATCCGAGCCTATTGTGTAATTTAAGAACACTGCTGAATATTCGTCGAGACCTAATCCGGTTGTCAGTGAGTCATTGAAGTGTATTAGCCCTGTCGTGGAAAAACTGAAACTGGAATTGGAGGGGTTGATGGTTTCATCATAAGATAATCCTCCCCCAAGGTCTACTAGCACAATGTCACCTTCACCGGCTAAGACTGGCCAGGTAACTGTTCCTGAAACTTCTTGTTGAACAAGGAAATCGTCAGGCTGAGCGTCAAGCACGGTGTATTTTGCATTTGCCGAATATTGAATTGTGCCATCGATAGGATCGTCCCAATCGGCTTCACCGGTTATAGCATAAGTCCAATTTTGACCAATTTGTGGAAATGGTGGTGTCTGAGCGCTGGCAATGCTGGGTGTCATCATCAGGAATAGAAAGATCAGAAGAAACGCAACTAGAGGTTTCCGCTTCATTTTTCGCAAGCTCCAAAAATGGATGAATTGCAGTTCTCTAATAAGTACCTCTCCCATTTACACTTAAGAAGTTTGAGCCCCATACCTTTTTTCATCGTCGCTTCGCTGAAGGTGAATTTTATGGTTCAATTTGGACAACAGCTCTTCTTTTCTCGATCCTGGGATTTAGTGAAAAAGAAAGTCGCAATGATGATTAAGCAACAGAATTGGAGCTCATGCTGGGTGCCTGATCATCTTCGCGGGTTACCTCCATTCGTGATTGATGATTTTTTATCACCTTGGACAATGCTTGGTGCTTTTGCCGAATTAGCACCAGATTTGACTCTTGGCGTTGCAGTCACTGATGGAATTCGACTCCATCCAGCCATCGTTGCACAAAATGCCGCATCTCTTGATCATCAATCAAATGGCAAGTTTATTCTGGGAATAGGAGCAGGGGAGAAGATGAATCTCACTGCATATGGCTTCACAACAAAGCGAGCTGTAAGCCGAATGCGCGAATCTATTGAAGTGATGAAACTTCTCTGGACAGCACAAGGTCCTGTTGATTTTTCAGGAGACTTCTTTTCCTTGCGAAGAGCTGTTCTGCTTCCTAAACCAGTGCAACAACCATCAGTACCTGTTTGGGTTGCAGGAAATGGTCCTGTTACACGTCGTGTTACAGCTAAACATGGGGATGGGTGGTTTCCCTTTCCTGGATTACCCCGGTTTTACAAAGAAGGTCTCGAAGATATTCATCAAAACATGAAACGCTTTGGTCGGGATCCCGCTGAGTTAGCATGTGGGTTTTGGGGACGAGTGTATATGCATGATGACCCAGACAACATTGATCAATATGTGAACCGATTCCGTGGTGAACTGGCTCTGAATCCTTGGGTAATTCGTGAAATTGGGTATTGGAAGGATGGATTTGACCAAATTTTTCGCGATATGGATCTAGATCCAAACCGCCTCAGTCTTCTAACATATGATGCAGATGACATCGCTAAGCTCTATATCAGTAAACTCCTTCCATTGGTTTCAGATATTCCGGAATCGGAGTTGAAGAAAGTTATGTTGGCAGGTAATCCTGATGAGCTTGCAAAGAAAATCAAGGCTTTCATCGATGCAGGAGTTGATCATTTCTGTTTTGAAATCATTAATGGAGCGAGTAAACGCCATGCGCCGTTTACTTATTTTGATGTTTCACGGATACTCGCTGAGGAAATTTATCCGACATTATCTGGCTAGCGTTCAACCTTGCGGGCAAGAATGAAAACGAACAAGGCAAGGAAGAATTTTCCAACAAAGGCGGTAACACTGGCGAGCCAAAATGCGGGTATCGCATCGAAGGGTATTGGTGGGGCAACGGCGAAGGATACTAACGCTATTGCGAGGCTTGACGTGAATGTGATGAGGGGATCCAGGGGAATTACACTCTGTTGCATGGTAATCATATACAAAGCTAGAGCCGTGAGAAAAACGGTGAGAAATGTCCATCCTAATAGTTTCGAGGGCTCATCGCCATAGCCAAACAGAGTGTCTAATAATTTATTGTTTACTCCACGAAGACCCCAACGAATACGTTGTCCAAATGAAAGCGGTTCGACGCCTTTTTCGGTTTCCTTGTTGGATGCTTTGTTCCAAGAGGATTGACGGGTGGATCGCATTTCTTTCAGGTAATGTTTACTGCTCAGGTCTAATCGGCCTTCTTGTTTGAAGTAGATTTTTAGGACTCGGTGATCACGGACGATATCCTCTACATCTCGTGGCTCAATGTTGTAGTCCTCAAGTGTATATGTCCGGAGATGATTTCCTGTTCCCGCGTCAGATCGAAGCCCAAGTCGTTCTTTGTGGGCAACGAGATTGTCGAGTGAAGCCGCGTTTTTCAACGTACAAAGCATTAATTGTGCTGATCCAAATTTTCCAGCAAAATACACGTTATCAATATGGGTGCTATCAAAGTGTGCTGAAACGAGGTTGGCTCCTCGCAAATCCGTGTATTCCAATTTTGCACTGTCAAACATGGCTCCCTGTAAATCTGCCCGAACAAAATCCGCATATTGAAGTTGCGTAAGAATCAGTTGAGCTCTTCGCAGGTTTGCTCCCCACAGAATGGCTCCCTTCAAGTTTGCTCCCCATAGGTCTGCTTCGTGAAGGTTGGCTTGACTTAGATTTGCACCTTGAAGGTTGGCATTGGTAAGCGAAGCCCCATGGAGGTTCGCATCATGCAATAGGACTTCCAACATGATAGCATCATCAAGTCTACCGTCCACCAGATATGCTTCACAGAGGTGTTTCTGTTCTTCCTCGCTTTGACTAAAATCGATACCTCGGAGATCTTTATCCGGAAGAACTTGGTGCCACCGGCAATACGGGCTACCCGGAACTGTAGGGTGCGAACAACGTTCACCCCGTTTATGACAGGGGCGTTCGTGACGATAGATGTAGGTGCAGACCGCTGGTGGGACCTGTCCGGACACTATGTATTTACCCCCTCTGTTATGAGGTTAGGTGTGTCTCTCCGAAATGGGTGCTTCCCCAGTTACCTTCTCCTCTCATTTTGAGGTATTATTAGCCTTTGGGAGATGAGAGCTTCAAATATACAAATTCGCGGTTTATTGAGAATTTCTTGCATGCTTTTTATATTTGAGCGTATCCGGTAGCATCTCGAAACACTCTTCGTATCTCCTTGAAATGGTGACATCATAATGGTCGAAGCTGCATCATTTGCTGAACAGAATAGCCGGATCCGGTCAGTTGACGTTCTTCGTGGTGTGGCGCTTGTCTTTATGGTAATCAATCATTTTGGTCAAACTTTTGTGGGTGGTGGTTATCATTCTCCGGTTGCTGCGGCTATTCTCTTCTTCGGAATAATTCCTGCTCCGCTCTTCTATATTGTTGCTGGAATTGGAGTTGTGTTGACCAATCACCAAATGCAGAAGAAGGGTGCATCTAAGAAAACTATCTGGCAGTGGGTGTTTATTCGGGGCGTGCTTATTATGGGTTCAGGCTACCTCTTTGCGATAACATTCTTTGGTCCTGTTTGGTGGCTTGATTGGAGTATTCTCCAGCTTATCGGTTTCTCTCTCATCATTTGCCAAATAGTCTTGTTTATTCCTTGGCGGTATCGACTCATCCTTCCTATCATCTTCATTGCGTTGATGCCTATTGTTCAAGATTGGCTGAATTATGATGTGGTGGTTGGAACTGTTGGAAACATTCAGTATGCACCACCATCTACGTTGTTTGATCATTTGTCAGCAATCATTGCTACAGGTAAAGCACCAATTTTTCCTTGGCTAGCCTGTCCAATTATTGGAACGATTCTTGGAGAATTCTTTATTGAACGTCCCTCTAATCCTCAACGCCTTGTCTATAGCTCACTGATTGTTGGAGGGAGCATGTGCCTGTTGGTTCTTCCCTTACTAGTTCTGTTTAGTGACCCGGTTACTCAATACCCCCTAACAAGTGGCTTCCTATTTCTGTCAACTGGAATGGCATTATTTGCAGTTGCGAGTGTCGTAACCACAGTAGACTTGTGGGGCTGGTGGAATCTAGCGAGTCGGTTCATAGAAGTGAATGGGCAGATTGCTTTAATTTCGTATATTGCTCATCATTTCTATGGGATCACACTAATCGGGGTGATTTTAGGTTTCTATCGCGCCCTAGAGGTCATTGGACTCACCTTAATCATAATCAGCTACTTTGTCCTTGTTCTGGTGTTCGCCTACTTTTGGCTACCATTTCGAAAAGGCCGTTCTGCGTACTGGGACATTACGGTCACCTATCTCATTCTCTTTCTAGCGCTTTTCGGACGCTGGATTTTAGCAGTTCTTGGATTCTGGACATTCTAGCAATAGGAGCAATTAAGTGGCGTAAAGAAGAGAAGACCTGTTGTCATGAAAGAACTTCGCATTGGCCACCTTTCTACGGCCTACCATACAGCCTTTATCTTAATGGGTGGTCGCTGGGTTCAGGAGAAAATGAAGGTCAAGGCCGACTGGAGCCTTTTTCCCACTGGACCTGCCATGGTGCAAGCGTTTCAGAAGGGTGAATTGGATATCGGTTATATCGGTCTTCCACCAGCAATGATTGGAATGGAACAAGGTTTAGACATCAAATGTGTGGGAGGAGGTCATGTCGAAGGGACAGTTGTAACCGCGCTTCCCGAATTTCAGCCCATCACGGTTTTGGGATCCGTTAAGGAGACCTTAGAGCAATTTATCGGTAGGAAGATAGGGACACCCACACGCGGTTCGATTCATGATGTCATCATCCGAAAACTGGTTGCAGATACAGGATTAGGAGATTCTGTTATAATAGAAAATTTCACCTGGGCTGACTTTATTTTAGAAGCTATGGAAGACAAGAAAGTTGCTGGAGGCTGTGGAACTCCGCCCCTAGCGGTTCTCGCTAATCGGTATCTCAATGCTCCTCTTGTTTTGCCCCCGAGTTCCATTTGGCCTTATAATCCCAGTTACGGAATTATAGCCACACAAACAATGATTAGTGAAAAACCAGAACTCATCGAAGGCTTTCTTAGAATACACGAAGATGCCTGCAACCTAATCCGTGAAAAACCCTCTAAAGCAGCTGAACTTGCTGTGAAGGAAATCGCTATCGTTAAACGAGAATTCTTACAACAGGTGTTCAAAGTCTCTCCAAAATATTGTGCTAGCTTGCCACCTGAGTATATCAAATCCACATTAGATTTTATTCCTGTTCTCCAAGAGATGGGTTACATCAAACGAAGTCTAACTGAATCCGAAGTTTTCGAAACGAGCCTTATTGAAAGAGTGCACACTGAGGCTCATCATTATGATAGCCCAGCTAGTTTAATGTAAAGATTTTATCCACCGGCAACCGGGGGAATGAGCACCAATTCACTCTCATTATGAACCGGAGTTTTAAAGCCATCCAGGTTCTCAATGTTTTTGCCATCAATAAAATAGATGATTTTCAATCCACGGAGATCTCGTCCAGAACGTATCATCCGCTGAAACGCTTTCCCATATTTCCGGGAGAGGGTTTGGAGAATATCATCCACGGTTCCTCCATCACTGATTTCGATGACCTCTTCTCGGGTTCCCGTAATCTCCCGAATGACGCTGAGGTATCGAACCGTGACAAACATGGTGGCTCAGCTGTTCCTCTGCAGGTCCTTCCGTTATAAACGTCACGAAGGTTCTATTATCAAAAAGATAAGGGCTTTCTTGCATCTTATTTCCTTCAATTTTGAAGGGCAAGACTAAATAGCACCTCTGCGAGGGATTCAACAATGATGAGGTTTGGAGAACAGGTGACTAATACATGATTCCTACTCGTTCAAAAATCGTCTGCACGATTGGACCTGCCTGTGAAAGTAGTGAGACACTCCTTCAGATGGCGCAGGCGGGAATGGACGTTTTACGGTTGAATCTCTCCCACGGGACACTCGATGAGCATCGTGACCGATTCCAACGTATTCGAAAACATCTACCAAATAGACCAATTATCATGGATTTAGAGGGTCCCCGTGTTCGGATCGGTGAAATGGCGCAGGTCGTCATGTTAAATGATGGTGATCACATCACATTGACCACAAAGGAAATTGAAGGTGATGCCACTCGCGTGTCTGTTTCGTGGAAGACGTTACCTAAGGCAATTGATGCAGGCCAGAGCATCTTCGTAAATGACGGAATCATTGAACTTCACGTCGATAAGATCAAAGGTAACGAGATTTTCTGCACGATTGTAACTGGCGGTGAAATTAGCAGTAACAAAGGAGTGAATGTTCCGGGGGTTGATTTGGGAATAGAAGTCCCAACTATCCAAGATATGGAACACCTGAAGGTTATCGCTGACCTTCAACCTGATTTTGTGGCTGTATCTGCAGTGAAACGGGCTAGCGAAGTAGAAAAGGTGAGTAATTTCCTTCGGAATGAAGGCATCGATATGCCCATGATTTCAAAAATTGAACACAAAATGGGCATCAATAACTTTGATGCTATCCTTGATGTAAGCCACGGTGTTATGGTGGCTCGTGGAGATTTAGGAGTGGAAATTCCTCCTGAGCAAGTTCCCCTCCTGCAAAAGGAGATTGTCCGGAAGTGTAACCAAGCTGGTAAACCAGTTATTGTTGCAACTCAGATGCTCGAATCCATGGTTCGAAATTCACGTCCAACACGAGCTGAAACAAGTGATGTGGCCAATGCGATTCTCGATGGAGCGGATGCGGTGATGCTCTCCGCAGAAACCGCAGTAGGAAAGCATCCCGTGGCAGCCGTTCGAGTGATGGAAACTATTGGGTGCTCTGTCATTCCCTCTTTCCCTCAACGTGATTTGTCCTATTATGACTCGGGGAAATATTTGGTTGCTGAGGAATTGGGTCGGGCATTGGTGACCATTGCTAAAAACTTGGAGGTTCGAACCGTTCTCGTCTTTACTATGGCTGGATATTCAGCGCGTATGGTTTCCAAGTATCGACCTCCAGTGCGCATAATTGCCAGTACTCCGCATCCCCGGGTTCACCGACAAATGAAATTACTTTGGGGAACTGAAAGCATTCTCGTCAAACATCACGAAAACTTAGATGAGCTTCTCTTAACAATCCTCAAACAACTACACAAAGATCAAGTCATCTCTTCAAAAGAACGCCTTATCGTAGTCCGCGCCTCCCCATTAGTCCCAGGAAAAACCAATATCATCGAAGTCTTCACAGTCGAAGATGTCCTTCAAGCTAAACTCAAACGCTAAAACCCTATACATGTAATGAAATGCTCTGGGTATAAGTTTATGATAGTGCTTCTTCTTGTTTTTCACCAAGTAATAACAAGGCTAACACGGCTCGTTTTCTAACCGTTTCATCTGTATCTCGTAAAGTCTGATTAAGAGGAGTTATCGCTCGTGGATCACCAAGAAGTCCAAGGGCTAACGCGGCTTCTTCTCGTACGGTCTTATTCCGGTCCCTGAGAGCTTTGATAAGAGGATCAACTGCTCGACGATCTCCAAGTAATCCTAAGGACAGGGCTGCACACCGTCGAACACCAAAGGCTGAATCTTGAAGGGCATTAATGAGTGGTTCGACAGCGCGTGGGTCTCCCAACTTCCCCAAGGTGGTGGCCGCTTGACGACGTTTCCCGGCAGCTTTGTAGTGTAAGGCTCGGAGGTGCCGATCAACTCTATTGCTTTTAGGGGGCGGAGTAGTGGTATCCCTCTTTTTGAGGATGTCATTTTCCCGCTTACGTTGGCCCAACCTCGTATCTCCAAAGCCTACTGAGACACTAATAGGATTATCTGGTTTTTAAATTGATAAGTTAGTGCCATTTAACAAATAGTCATTGAATACTAGACTTTCAACGAAGCAAGCCTTTTTACCACCATTCACCGCCAATAGTGCAAGTCAATTTTCCCCTGGTGGTTGCAACATGATAGAACCAACAGTAGAAGACAAGCGGATTACCTTGGAAGAAGCAGTGAAGAAGGTCCATGATGGTGCACACATAGCCTGGGGCGGATTTGGTTATCAACGCCCGCCTGAAGCTTTTGCAATGGAACTCATCCGCCAAAAGAAACGAAACTTGAGAATTTACACATGTGGCAGTGAACATGATTTAGATATTCTAACTGGAGCGGAAGTGTGTCTGGAATACGAAGTGGCATTTTTCGCCATTGAAGCTTTAGGACTTGCCCCTAACTTGCGTCGTCGAATCAAAGAGGGGAAGGTCAAATTTGAGGACTATTCCAATTTGGCAATGGCATTACGATTTCTAGGTGGGGCACTGAATGTCCCCTTTATGCCAATTCGCCATATGATTGGATCAGACATGCTAGAAAAAACACAACTTCGCAAGGACAAAGCCAAGGTCATCGATTGTCCTTTCACTGGAAATCCCGTTGTGTTACTACCCTCTGTTCAAGCGGATTTCGGTGTGATTTGTGCCCAGAAAGCGGATATGCAAGGGAATGTACAGCTTTATGGAATCAAAGGGGAAGATAACGAAATCGTCCGAGGGTCTAAAACTACGATTGTCTGTGCTGAAGAAATCATTTCAAATGAAGAAATTCGTCGGGCTCCTGACCTAACGGCCATTCCCGGGCTTTATGTTGATTATGTCGTGGAAGTGCCCTTTGGAAGTTGGCCAATGCAAGTATATGGGCTCTATGACTATGACCTGCCGCATCTTCAGATGTATATGCAGATGTGTAAGACTGAGGAAGGGTGGCAAGAATACATGAACGAATGGATTCTCGATGTTGGCAATCACAAGGGGTTACTGAAGAAAATTGGAGCTAAACGGTTGAAGGAGCTACGTGCAGATCCAGAGTTTGGATATTGAGGTGAAGAAGATGGTAGAGTATACTTCAACAGAAATGATGGCTGTTTGTGGAGCTCATGCGGTGAAGGATGGCGAACGTGTGTTCGCTGGAACCGGGCTTCCTGTCTTGGGTGCTATGCTTGCCAAAGTCACCCATGCTCCCAATGCAATTATCATCTATGAGGGAGGAAATGTTGATACCCAGAATAAGGACCTTGCACTATCAGTCGCGGATTCCCGCCTTGGTTATCGTGCGGCTGCTTCAATCGGACTTATTGAGACATTGGGATTCTTGATGATGGGAGGAAAAGTCGATGTGGGGTTTCTCGGTGCGGCACAGATCGATGAATTTGGGAACATCAACACATCATATATCGGTGACTTTGACGCCCCTAAGGTTCGCCTTCCAGGGAGTGGTGGAGGGAATGATATTGCGAGCTCAGCAGGACGAATCATCCTCATGTTTACCCATGATGCCCGAAAATTTGTGAAAAAATTAGATTACCTGACAAGCCCAGGGCATCTATCTGGACCAGGAAGTCGAGAAAAACTTGGGTTGATTGGGGGCGGGCCTTCATTAGTTGTGACAGATAAATGTCAAATGGATTTCGATCCAGATTCAAAGCGGATTCGCCTGAAATCGGTACATCCAGGAGTAACAGTGGACTGGGTAAAGGAAAACGTCATGTTCGATCTCAGTATTGGAAAAGATGTACCCATAACGGCTGAACCAACAAAACATGAACTTGAAAAATTACGTGGGTTGGATCCTCAGGGCATCTACCTGGCTAAAGGACAGAAATAGTTCGGAGGGAATTATTCTCCGAGGGCTTGAATTACTATCCGCCTAGTTCGTGATCGCACATCTAGTTCCAGGAAGACTATTTGTTGCCAGGTTCCTAATGGCATCCGACCCTCAATTATCGGAATTGTGAGGCTGGGTCCGATGATGCTTGCTCGTACGTGGCTGTGTCCATTCCCGTCCTGCCATCGAAGATGATGTTCGTAAACAGCATCGCGTGGTGCAAATCTTTCAAAGGCTTCTGGAAGGTCTTTGAGTAATCCGGGTTCGTATTCAATGGTGGTTATCGCACCTGTTGAACCAGTACAAAATACCGTAATAATCCCTGACTGAACTCCGCTCTTTTTTACTTGTTCTTCGACTTTTTTTGTGATGTCGATGATGTCGGGTTCACCTTGAGTTTCAACCTGTATATCGGCTGTGTATGTCACCATTTTGTCAACACCATTCGCACTGGTGTCTCTCAAGGATAAAAGGTCTGTGCGTGCGATGATAAAGGTAAAAGGGAGGAAGGGTGGAGGAAAGGCGACTCCTAATGCTGATTATTGGAATCCTCGCAGCGTTGACCGCAGCATTATCGTGGGCTATTAGCGCTGTCTTCTACAAAAGTGGGGCTCAAAATGTATCACCTATCACAGCGAATCTCATCCGTGTTATTCCTCCACTCTTCGTTCTTGCCATCGGAGCCCTATTCTTGAACCTTTATGACATCATTCCATTCTTGGATTCTCGGCAGCTTTGGTTAATTTTTGGTAGTAGTCTTTTTGCCTTCGTGGTAGGAGATGCTCTTTACTTTGTTACTATTCAGAATATCGGAGTGAGTCGAGGAGTGCCTCTAACCGCGATTTATCCTCTCTTCGTCTTAGTATTTCAAGTAGTCTTCTTTGCTCAACCGATTAGCCTTCTGATGTTTCCCGCTGCTCTTGTCACTGTTGCGGGTGTAGCAATACTGAGCCATCAACTTGAAACCTCCTCCGATACTGATCAAACTCGAACCCGACGAACTATGTGGATTGGCGTCGGAGCTGCAATTGGTACGGCCCTTTGTTGGAGTGTCAGTATCCTGCTTCTTTCAGAAGTCTTGCAAACTACAAATCTGGTTTTAGTTGCAGTAATCCGGTTAGTCATTGCATTCATAATCCTCCTTCCTTTAATGGTGGGACAACGAATAATCCAGGAACAAGCTCCCCTAAGTCAACGAAAGATTCTATTCTTAAGTATCGGGGGATTGTTTGCCCTTTGCTTTGGGTATCTCGGGTTTGCCCTTTCTCTACAACTCTTGGATACCACATCAGCAGCCCTCCTCTCTTCCCTAACACCCCTGTTTGCTGCTCTCATTGGATGGCGGAGTCTCCAGGAACAACTGGACATCAAGACGGTTATCGGAATTATTGCCTGCTTTGTTGGGATAATCCTCACGGCTTTAGCTGTCGTGTTTATCTAAGATGTGACAAGTTACTTCCATTTAACAACGCAACTTCGAACAAAATTACGTCACTACTAGAAAGAGAATGTTAGGCTCAGCGATTTCTGGTTTTTTGATTATTCTTATCGGTTCTCTTCCTGAGAAAATAGTCTGTTACTACTCCCACAATTGCACCTATACCATGTGAAAGAAAGCTCATTGGTGGAGCCATGGCAAATAATGCCAAGATGAAGAGAGCACCAAAAATGACTGACTGTAGCAAACGCATAATGGTAGCTCCGGCAATACCAAAAATCGCGGCAGAAGATCCAACAAAGGTCCATTGAGGAAAGAGAATGAGTGATAGAGCATTAGTCGTCAGTCCTGCCAGAAAATAGATTATCAAGAAATTTGTTCGCCCTCCTCTTGTCTCAAAAACGAAACCAATCACCGCCAACGAGAAAAGGTTTAGTCCTAAATGGAGGAGATCTTGATGAACGAACATCGCAGTGATAAAAACAAAAAACCTCCCTGCATTAAAACTCTCTCCGGAAACCCCGAAAAATTCTTGTACCCCAATATCAATGATATAAAAATTCTGGCTCAGGATTGCTGTATAACAATACATCAAAAGATTCAGAAAAAAAATCCAGAACGTAATTGGAACCCTTTTTAGCCAAACTATGAACGTTGATATCCAACTCCTTGTTGTTGGTTCTTCGTTTACTTGTTTAGTTGCGTTCATAATAGACCCTTGAGGTGCTAAGCGCCTCATAGAAAAAAAGCAAACTAGTAGGATATTAATGTCAGGATACCGGAAACCAACAGGCGTAGTAGTGCCCTTTCTTTCCTTTAGTAAACTCAGGTTTCTCTTGAGCACATTTATCTTGTACTGCTGGGCATCGGGTGTGGAATCGGCAACCCGATGGAGGATTTATTGGACTGGGAACTTCACCCCACAGAACGATACGTTCTCGTTTTCGGTCAGGATCTGGCACGGGGATAGCTTTCATGAGGGCTTCAGTATAATGGTGTTGGAATTCTTCAAAAATGGTTTTCACTGGGCCAATTTCAACAACTTCACCGAGATACATGACGACAACTCGCGCACAAATCTGGCGAACTGAAGCAAGATCGTGTGAGATATACACATAAGTCAAGTTCTTCTTTTTCTGTAGATCTACCATCAGATTTAATATCTGAGCACGAATAGAAACGTCTAATGAAGCTACAGGTTCATCTGCGAAAATAAATTCGGGGTCAACTGATAACGCTCGGGCGATCACGATACGCTGGCGTTGTCCCCCACTAAATTGATGAGGAAACCGTTCAGCGTGATAAGGCTCAAGACCAACCTC
>JAEOSK010000076.1 GCA_016840405.1 Candidatus Hermodarchaeum yapensis | reverse complement strand
CTCTAAGTAGTCAGCGAAGAATAGCAAACCTTGTATTATGAAGTATAATCCGACAATCCATTGCAACAAGTCTTTAAAGGCTATCACAAGTATTCCGAAGATTATGGCAATTAAAGCGAGCACAGGCTTTGATACAGTGACACCGAATTTCTTGAGTCCCCTTTCGATCGTTTCACCCATACCGATTCCTCAAAACTGTAGTTACCTTTGGAAAGTATATAAAATATGACGAGTCTTCTTTTGAGTTCTAATGGTGGGATCGCGGGGATTTGAACCCAATACCAAGTGGAGATGTCTCCCGCAACTCTCTCTTTTTCAGTTCCTAAATAAATCAATAGACCAAGAAAAAGGTGATAGACAGTTCATTCGATGACGCTTAAGCTTCCGTGCCTCCCTATTCTTAACTGGCGTTCACCCTTAAAACTAGCTACTTTGCCATTTTTAATGTTAATTAAATCACCCTTAAATAATGTTGATCTGCTGGTTCCATAAACCAATTCTAATTGAACCAGTTTCGTCGGCGACAAGTGCATTCGATACATAAGCCATCGTGCCAAATCTAGTGTACACCATTTTCGATTTTGGGATCTCAAGCACTCTCGCCTTCACATTGATCCGTTTCATTCCAGCTTTCAAGTTGTTGATCCTAGGGTTTGCATCCTCATGGCTTTTAACTGAAGAAACTCTTCTGGGCTGCATTGTTCTCATATAGCTTTCAAGTTGATTACTTCCTAATAGGATTGTAGTCGGTATCGAAAATTGAGCTACGACCTTTTGAAGATTGGTGAAGAGAAAAATCGCTGAATCCTTCGTCTTCTTGCGACACCTTATCATCAACTGTTTGCATTCTGATTCTTTATGATTCCAAGCTTCCACAATGCAGTCAAAAAATCCACTTGAATCAACCTTATACGTCATAGCTATTCTGGCAAGGTAATCCAGAATCCTTGTATCTTTGTACGAATGCATGTTTTTAGGAAGTCTACCTCTGCCTCTCCAAACTTTTTTCAGCATCCAATCATTTCCACTCTGCATTTTAAGCGCGCGCGAATTACCATGTTTCAAAATCACAAACCATAGGAATATCGCAGTATTCTCGACATCACTTATATAGATTGGCACATTTGTGAATCTTTATAGGCTGCGCCCGCTTTGATATCTCCGGTCGCGAAGAAAGTTTAAAGAAGTCTTTGTTCTCTGAATGAATTTGATGGAATGCTCCGTGCGCGCGCAGTAGCTTTTTAAAGGTCTGGGTGTTCAATCTAAACTCGATGCATCATGAATGATGGTTTCTTCGTCGGTTTCGCAGCCCATGCCCACACGATGAATGAGTTGGAAACCGACCAACAAAAGGAGTTGGAACTGAGGAGAAAAAACAGTCCAGAAGAAGCCCAGAAATTAATCGAAATTGTCCTTGACAAACTTGAAAACGACATTACAGATGGTGGCTACGGTCTTGAGGATGTAAAACTGTTGATTTTGTATCTAAGTTATAGAGGAGACCCCGCTGAGAAGGACACACTAATATGTGGGTCAATTTTGAGAGCGATAGAGAACAGGTTTAAGAAACACGTTGCACCCCAGCTTAGACTCATTGGGCACACAACTGCTGGGGAGTTAGAAAACGAGGACCTTGTGCTGAAGGAGATTTCTGGAGTAGGCTATAACGGTTTGTCTCTCTTGGCTTTGGTTACAAATCTGCCGGTGGGTGTGGGCAGAACTTGGGGTCTTCGAACAGCAGAGGAAGCACGAGAGCAGGGAAGAGAGATGGCTCGTGACGCATGGGTTGACCTTAACCAACAGACCACGAGCAAAGAACATCTTCACATGAGGAAGACTCAGCTTGTGTTGACTCAGGGGTCGAAGGTCGATACTCCAGGCTACGAGCATTTTCTGGCAGAGGGAATCGCCCAATTCATGGGTAGCACCCGCGAGGCAAGAATAATGAACGTTATAGGCGGAAGCAGCGGTGATGGAGTAATTGCCAAGCTCTGTCGTCAATTCTATGGGCGACTGAAAGAACATCCACAGTTAAAAATCCTTGATGGAGAAGCCGTATGTGCCTTGATTCCCAACTTACTTGAAACATCTGTCGGTCTCGACGTAAATGCTATAACTAAAATCGGAAGGCAACACACCTTTCATTTCAACAGTGAAAAGGAACCTCATTACAAATACGTCAAACGCATTGGCAACAAAGATCCCTTCACTAAGTATGCTGAAGTAGTTTATGAGAACGAAGCCAAACTGTCGAAAGAAAAAGGGCTTCCTATGCCTAATAAGGAAGCAATTCTGGAAGCAGCGCGACTTTCTCGAGCACGGAAAAGGTTACTAATATTCAACCCGGTTGTGGCCAGATACGCTTTTGCATTCCCTTTTGGCAACTATGCGTGTGTTGCTGGTGTGCGAGTACTGGAAGACGATATTGAGCTAATGTTTCCGATCAGAAGTTATACTCCCGAGATGCCTGGCTACATCATGATGGGTGACTATGATAAGGTGCGAAAAGGAGCTCACCGTGTGTACAATATGCTGAGAGAAGATCAAGGCTTCCGCAGAAACGATGCCACTTTCCTCGTTTCATGTATTAACAGGAGAATCGTTGAGCTTATGGCTGGATGCAGGGCAGGAACGGAAGCTGAGATATTGAAGGAAGGGCTTTCGTCAACCCAGGTAATAGGGTTCTTAGCGTATGGTGAGCTGGCATTCACTCATCTTATGCAGGAGCCTTACTTCCACGCCTTCAGCTGCTGGGGAATCACTCTTCATTCCAAAACCGTCTATACACGTGAATTGATCTCAAAGTCCGAAGCACCAGAGATTCCAGCTTCTGGTCGTATCACGACTGGCTATAAGAACCTCGACAGGTTGTTGGGTGGAGGAATACCTAAAAAGTACACAGTTACATTAAACGCACCTTCGTGTGACGAAAGAGAATTGCTGATAAGAGCATTCCTTGAAAACGGAGCAAGAC
>JAEOSK010000009.1 GCA_016840405.1 Candidatus Hermodarchaeum yapensis | reverse complement strand
CTTTCAACTCGTGACTCGTCCATTCGGCAATTTCCGAATAGACCTGTTCCCGTGGAGGAAACACTGCATCAGGTCGTCCATATGTTGCTTCCATTAGTAGAACGTCGCAGGGGAGTGGGTTTGCGCCTTTAGCAGTCATTGAGGAACGGAGGTTGAAGTCCCCAGTGTAAACGAGGCGGGCGCCATTTCTTTCTATTACAAATTGTGCTGCACCAAGCATATGACCCGCAGGGTGAATCTGTATTGACCCCTCTCCCGTAAGTGGGAGGCTTTGGCCAGGTACGATTGGTTGAACTTTTCGTGGTGTTGTTGCAAGAGCTTTGTAGAGTTCTAGGGTTTCCGGAGTTACGATTTTTTGGATGGAACTTCGAAATCCTGCGATGTGATCAGCATGGGCATGAGAAATGCATGCGATTGTGTTTTGCGATACCCAATGACGGTGTATCTTAGTGGGATCAAAAAGTAGTTGTTGTTTACCTGCTCGAATTAGGATATTGCGTGAACTGATGAGTTTGAAATCAGAGGGAGGTCTCTGCATTCGAAAATCCCACGAGTCATTAGGCGTAAAATTTACCTTCGTCAGGAATATGCATATTTTCTATTTTAACTCTGCTAGAGTTCTCGATAGCTGGAGTAATTTGACTATAGAGGTCTAAATCCGAGTAGCGTGAAGATGCCGAAATGCGCCATCAAAATGATGATGATAAGCGATATTGAGATGGTTAAAACAAGAATGGGACCTACTTTGATGCCTTCACTGGAGTCAGCAAAGAAGCGTATCAACCCGGCTCCTGCCGCTGGCATTGGACCCTCTGATTGTCGTTTTCGTTTCGATTTGGGCATACAATCCCTGCCTTCTAGCTTGTATGGAATCCTTAAATCCTAACCGTTTTTAAGGTTTCTTGAAATAACAGTCACTTCCTCCTAAAACCTAATGAGCCCCAATATGAGTTGGAAAAGATGAAACCTAGTGAAGCCCAATCAACATATAATGAAATTTTTAGTCTATTAGAAAAACACCACTCCTGGATGCGAGACACTGTCAATTTAATCGCATCAGAAAATGTACATTCCCCTGCTGTTCGAGAAGCCATGCAGGTGGATTTCAGTGACCGCTATGCAGAAGGTTGGCCAGGTGAACGGGTTTATGCGGGAACAAAATATATTGATGAAGTTGAAATCTTGGGCAACGAACTAACGAAGACTTTGTTCCGCGCTGATTTCGCCGATGTGCGACCAATTAGCGGTGTTTTAGCGAATCTAAGTATTCTTACCGCGTTTACTGAACCAGGAGACCGAATGATGTGTTTATCAATACCCACTGGTGGTCACATTTCATCTGCCCGCCATCGCTTATGGGGTACCGCCGGTCGAGTTAGGGGATTGAAGATTCAATACTTCAAATATGACGAATACGAATTGAATATTGACGTTGACGCTACAATTCGGAAAATTGAACGATTAAAAAAGAAAGGCAAGCACATTGACTTTTACATGTTTGGAGCGTCAGTATTTCCCTTTCCTCACCCCATAACTGAGATCGCAGAAGTTGCTAAGGGATATGGATCGTATGTAAATCATGATGCAGCCCATGTGGCAGGTTTGGTAGCAGCCAATATTTTTCAAGATCCACTTCGTGAGGGAGCAAATAGTCTCACTTTCAGTACTCATAAAACCCTTCCAGGCCCCCAAGGGGGCTGCATTGTTGCCCATGAAGAGTTTGCCGACCGAATTAAACGCGGAGTCTTCCCCGCACTTCATAGCAATCACCATCTCCACCATGTTGCAGCAAAAGCTGTTGCAATGGCAGAAATGATTGCCTTTGGCAAAGAGTATAGTAAACAAATCATCAAGAATGCACAAGCCCTAGGATCAGCCTTAATGGAAGAAGGCTTCAAAGTTCTTGCAGAACATAAAGGATTCACAAAATCTCACGTATTACTTATTGAAGTGGCAAATAGTCCGCTTCAGAATGGTAGGGCTGTAGAAGAAAAACTAGAGGAAGCGAACATTATCATTAACCGAAACTTGCTCCCATGGGATAAACGCTTTGGACGGGATTACATTCGTCCGGGAGGCATTCGATTGGGTACCAGTGAGGTTACACGGCTCGGTATGAAAGAGGAAGAAATGTCTCAAATAGCTGAATTCATGCGTAAAATTGTATTCGACCAAAAATCACCAAAACTAGTGGCAAAGGAAGTAGCCCAGTTTCGTAAGAAGTTTCAAAAAGTTCATTATGCATTTGACACAGCACGCGATGCCTATGATTACGTTAAATTACGTTAAACACCTGATGAGCAACCCTTTTTAACAGTCCTTGCCCAGTTAATGCAGGATTTTCGATTTCAAAGCCCTTTTTACAGTTGAGATTGTAACTCCTTGGGAGGCGTTTACTATGAAAGTCAAAGAGGTAATGAAGACGGAATTTGCTAGGGCTTCAGTTCCCGGCAACCGTGACACCGTACTCCAAATCATGTCCGAGCATGGAAAAACCGCCATTCCTTTAGTGAAAAAAGATACCGAAGAATTGGCTGGAATGGTATCACGCCTTGACTTAATGCGAAAACCTGACGAAGGCCAATTAGCACTTTTAATGGATAGAAATCCCCCTGTTATTGCACAAAGTAACGAAATTGAAGACGCAGTGCGAATTCTTCTTGAAAAAGGAATTCGACGATTACCCGTAGTTGATTCGAAACGCCGACTGAAGGGCATGATAACGGTACACCAAATAATACGTAAGGTTGTCAGTGTGCAATACGCTGATGAACTAATCACTCCCTTCGTAGAACGAAAAACCACAGCCATTTGGGAAAAAACACCTCTCAAAGCGGCGTATACAATAATGAGATTGGCATCGACTGATGTCCTACCAGTTATTTCGGAAAAAGGTGATTTGGTCGGTATAATTTCAGTTAGCGATATAATGAATCTCAGTGAAATCGTTCAAGAACGTCGGTCAACATCTGTTTCTGCGGCTAGTGAGGGAACGGATTGGTCTTGGGATGCAACAACGGTACTATACATTACTACGAATGAATTACAGCTTCCAGATAAACCAGTTTCAGATGTAATGGTTGGGAGAATCATCACGACATACGAACATTCCACAATTGGTGAAACCACCAAAAGTATGCGGCGTCATGATATTGATCAGCTTCCAATCACTAGCGCTGAAGGAGAGCTGGGCGGCATGATTCGTGATAAAGACCTTCTGCGCATTCTATTACTCGCAGAAAAATAAGGTATCTAAATTATGGGTTTGAAGGGGTGAACCCCTTCAAAGTCGTTTGGTGAATATCTTCATCAGGAGGAAATAGTGAGTTAATCATTCTTTTTGCGATATCAATTCGCTGTTGGTAATAACGTGGTAAATTATTGTCTTTGATAATTTTGGTTGCTAAATCAATATATTTGGTAATCCCAGCTTTTGTAACTGTTAACACCAGTTTTCCTTCGCATTTTGAACAGCTACCGGATAATGGTGCACGGCGATATTTCTCGTTACATCCTGTGCATCTTAATTTCTGTGTCGAGAAAGCTCGCAAGTTTCCATAAATATCTGGAAGGAAATGAGAGTCCAAAAGCCGCCGAGCCATATCTTGAGCATCAACCGCAGCAATACGTTGCCCTAGTGCTAGCTGTCTTTCCACCTTTTCTTGCATTGTATTCAATTTGGAATAGGTAGTCTCTCGGGGTCCATAATTTACGTCACAGGTTGGATGCGAGTAATGCAACCCATACGATTCGGCGATAGGTTCAATCCGGTGGTCGACAACACGATGGGCTACCAAATCCAGAATGTCCTCAACATCTTTGGGGTCAACAAAATGCAACGCTCGTTCATAAAATTCCAGCGGATAAATCCCACTCCCATCAATGTTATGCGCCTCATCATCAATTTCCTTCGGTGAAATCGTCACACTCAACACTAACGGCGTATCCATCGTCCCACCCCGAGTCGTCGGAAGATACTCACGAGAAAAATTAATCATCGGATCCAACGCAAGCAACACACTATCTTCATCGCCGTCGCAATTCCCAGTTATACAAATAGACGTATGTATATTCTTATAAAGAAGATTATTAGTATTTTCTGGAGTAACGCTTAAGCAATAAGAGGGCATTTCCTTGTTTAGTAACTGAATCTCCCCCACAACATCAAATACAGTTTTTGATATTCCTCCTAATGTGTGCCGCGTTCCATCAGAAGTTCTTATTACACGATCGACCGGAACGCCTTTAGCTAAAATTCTTTGAGCATTTTTCTGTCTAAAGGGATGCATCAAAGTTAATCTTTCAAGAATCAGAAGGTCAGGACCCCTTACTGAAATTCGGCGTACAACCTGCTTTTTCGGTGTTTTACCTAGCTCCTTATACCTGGCTAGAACACGAGGCCCATAACGACCCGGAGGTAGATCTTTTCGGTATCTATAAAATACACCTAACGTGCTAAGTAGAAGCCCAACATCTTCAAGCAATTTTTGCGATACCGAATAGAACAAAATACAGCTATCCGTTGCAGGTATGCTTCCATCACCATCAATATAAGCAGATAGGAACTCTAACCTTAACTTCTCATTTAATGAGTAAATAAAATCAGGAAGCCTCTTAGTATAAGCGTTAGTCCCCATTTTCCATGCGTATGCGAAGAGGTAGGCGTGGATGCGTCCGGTGTGGATGAGTTGGTCGTTGTCTTGGATGTAGTAGGGATCTGTTCCGAGGACGGTTTGGATGAGGTGTCGTAGGTGTGTTCGAAGGGCGGGGTGGGGGAGACTGAAGTTGGTTTGGTAGCAGGTGGGTTTTTCGCGGATGTATCCTTCGGAGATGTAGTAGCCGAGGAGGCGGACAAAATTTGAGTTGAAGGTTATGTAGGGGGCGATGGTGTGTTCGTCGCGGGCAATGCCGAGTCGGGCAGTGGGGGGTATTTCGTGCCATTGGAAGACGCCTTCGCGTTCGAGAATTTCAAGGTGGGTGAGTGGGATGGAGGTGTACCAGGCTTGAGTAAAAAGACGTGTTTGGCGTCTGCGGGGGATTTTAGAGGCAAAGTAGTCTTGGAGCACTTTGTTGATTTTTCGAGGACCGAGTGTATCTTTTGGTGTGTGCTTTGGATGGTTAGTTTTAGAGTAGGCAAATCGTTGGAGTTTAGTTCGCATCCATTGATCGGCATTTCTTAGTCGAGTTTGGTGTTTGAAGGTTTGGAATTTTTCTGTGGCTGGTAGACCCTGGGCTAGTTCTTGAAGAACGTTGATTGCGTTGGGTGGATTTTTCTCAGGAACGGCGATTGAAGATAGGATGGGAATCTGGTCACCGAGGTTGAGTTGGTGGGCTTTGATACGTTCGATGGTTTCTGTGTGTGGATTCCAGACCATAGCATTGTGATCGGGGGTCATGGTGATGGTGCGTCCGGAGCGGGTGGTGACTTTGAGCCAGTGGTGGCTGGAACCTTTGATCCAGTGTTTGATGGGTTGATATATGGGTTGTCGGGTTGTGGGGTCTAAGCTGATTGTACGCCAATGATGGTAGGGGTTATCGATAGCAAGTGTACCGAAGTCGTCGACAATCTCGTTTGGTGTTCCCTTTTCAAGGAGTTCTTCAACGATGTGACCAAGGGGGAGTTTGAGGAGTTTTTCCTCATGAGTATCCCAGATAAGAATCTCTTCGTCCGCTTGGAGGCAGTTGCGTCTTTTTGCGGCGTGCCAGAAGGGGTGGGCGTAGCAGACGCGGAGGGGGGTGAATCCGATGATGCGTCCGATGATACCGGCGGATGTGTGCGGGGCGAGTCCGACGGCGAGGTGTCCGACGAGGTCGTTGGGTGATTGGAGGTTGTAGTAGGGTTTGAGGTTGTAGACGTTGACGAGGAGGTCGTCGATGAATTGGGAGATGCGGTGGAGGTATTTGGCGCAGTCGAAGGTGATGATGATATCTTGGGTTTTGAGTTCAAGGATTTGGTTTTCTGATGTGAGAGGGGTGCCGTTTTGATCGAAGTGGTATCCGAGTTTTTGGAGGATGTCGGGTGAAACACTGATTTCGCAGGGTTTGAAGTGTGTGAGGGGGGCATCAGTCATATCAAATCGGATTGTGCCGTCTTTGTAGACGAAGAGATCGTAACGGGCTCGGAGGATTGCTTTTTCAAGAAGTTCAGGGACTTTGTTTTTGCTCATTAACCCCTTTACGCCTTTTATTCGCTCTGGAAGTCTTCCACCAAATTGTTTTCGTGCGCGACTTAGTTGTTCTTTTATTGAGAGTTCAATCGGTCTGTATGAAGTCGTTAAGTTTTGGCACGTTGGGCAAGATTCTGTGTTAACATCCTGATTGCAACTTGAACACCAATGCATTTGCTCTGTTTCGATTCCGCAGTCCTGACAGATTCGGAGAAAGGTCTTATCTCCACATCTTGGGCACTGGCGATAATTTACTTCAACTTTTACAAGGTTCTTTTTCTCGGCTTTCCGTAAATCCCTCATAGGGCCACCGGCATCACCTACAGGAAATATCCCGTTTGGAGGAGGTGACATTTCTCGGCGTTTGGCTTTTTCAGGACGCCCAATTCGGGCTCCAATATAGAATGTCCCTTTAGAGCGGAGCGGAATTACCCAATTGGCTTGAATGTAACTTAATGCATCTGTTGCATTTTCAATTTCAGAGGAAAACTTACATTGATTTTCGCTCAAAAAAAGCTCGTAGAGTATTGGAGCCGCTTCATCAAATCGAACGGAATTATTAGATATCTGGCAGGGTATACAAAGAGAGTCGAGAATTTCTTCAATTTCTGTATCTAAGGAGCCGTAAAGGCTAGTAACTCGAGACTCATCATTTTCAGGAGTAAGATGTTGGACCCATTTTTGTAAGACTTGTAATTGTTCGAATGAAAGCTCTTCCCAGAAATAGACGTATCTTGGATGCAAAGGAACGGCGAGATGAGATGAGATTGCGAGAGCTTGCCAAGGATCTGGATAACTCTGTAGCGGATCATAGAGCACTCGTGAAAAACTGGTTTTATCAATAGTTTTCAAAAGTTTTTCAAGTTGGGCACTCGAAGCAACTATAAACCCTCCTAGTGCCTCTTGAGCCCACCATTCAGGACAATAGCCGGCTGGAACAATTAGATGATTATTCTCACGAAATTCCCCAAAGCCGATCAGTAGGTCGCCTAGAAATAATATTTTTGCTATGGCATCGTGGATTCGCTTTGCTTCTTCAACAGTATCAACGCGGACAATGCTTCCATTGTACAATTTAACTATTGGTCCGTGGATGGTGTCGACAGGCATCGCCACGCAACCCTTTCCCGGTCGTTCAATAATTAGTTGAGTTCCGCAGGCAATGAAATTATCAAGTATCACCATTGTTGCAGGATGAACACCAAGTGCTGATAGACCAGTGTTTCGCGACCGCCCGTATCTAACACGAAACCCTCCCTTTCTTGACGGATATGATAACACAGGTCGTCCTGCAATAATATCTTCAAGATATTTCTCGTTGGGTTGGATGCGTTTTTCGATCATGTTTTCATCTGATTCGCTAGGGGCTAGGTTTTCTAACCAGCCCCATCCTGGGAGCGAGAGCGACTCGACAAGGTTGACCAATTTATGTGCTTTGCCTAAGACGCTATCATTTAGGACGAGAATCGCGCCTCCTCGCAGCCGATTTGTTTCAACACCGGGTAAATCACGGTATCCAGTTACCTCTGCTTCAGCCGTAGGTTCACCTGTAACTTCAACGGGGAGGTTTTTTGCCACAAGTCTTACTTCTTCGGGTTTAGAAGGAAATTGCAGGTGGGATATGCGATTATACAAATCGACTTCTTCAACATATCTTTCAACATTTTCAGTGGAGGGTTTATAGCGATCTAAATCGAGCTGTTGTCTCACTGAATCTGCAACGAGGAGTATTTGGGCGCCTTCTGTGCCCCCGGCCGCCCTGATGGGTCCAGCAAAATAGACGGCTAGGTATCTACTGCCATCGATATTTGTTTTTATTTTCACTGAGGCTATACCTTCAATCGGTCCAGCGGTAATTCCTTCTGTAATAATTGCTAATGCTGTGCGAATTGCTTGCTCAGCCGCGTTTTCAAGATCCCACCCATTAGTTTGAGCGCCTTGGATAATTTCACGGGCTACAGTAAAAGCAATGCTATGAGAGGGTTCGGTGTCGCTTAGATATCGTATCCGTTCAGCCACACCAACCGGTCCTACTAAGCCTTCCACACGTCCTGCCACGTCATCAGCTGGACGCATTTCTACCTCACGGGTTGGGTCCAAACCTTTACTTCGTGCTTCATTGGCTACCTGCGCGAGCCGTTGAACTTCTTCTTTGAGGGATGTTTTGTAGGATTCCTGAAATTCCATTTACCCCAACCCCGTGAAAAAGAGGATTACAAATATTATTTCAAAGAGTGCTAAAGTTATTCCAATTGCTATGGGATTTAGTAAATTGTCATCAATTGGAGAGGCAACAAAATCAACGATTAGTAAAATGGTTGCCGCGATAATTCCAAAAATCAATGGAACACCAATGAAATACCAAAGAGGGAGAAATGCTAGGAAACCAAAGAAAAACCCACCAATTGCACCTTCAAGAGTACGGTTACCTTTAATTCGACGGCGTCCGAACCTCATTCCAATAATGGCAGCAGCCCCATCACCAATTGCAGCTACCATAACTGCGGTAACGGATAGCCACCCTGAAAGCATCCATATAGCGGAAAAATGAAACCAATTTAGCAGGATGTGGCCAAGAAGGTAGAGCGTAATAAAGATTAGTAGAGAACCGACTGCAAAGTAAACACTGGCACCGAATCTGGTCCGTTCTCTTGGTCGCATCACACGGTCAGTAATACGTCTGAAGGGAAAATAACCATACACTCGGACTCGTGTGAAATCAAAGCCTATGAAGAAGACTAGTGAAATTCCTGTAAACCCGATGGACAAAAGCGAACCATACAAAAGTCCAAAGAATTGAATTCCAATCCAATTTACTAAAGCAACTAAAATCATTAGTGAATGGAAAATTTTACGCTGAACTTCGGTGGTGACAATAGGAATTGCCATTACCTTATTCGGATATGACGGTGACTCTTATGCGTTTGGGCATAACCAGCTACATCTCACTCTTTTGACTCACCAAGAACGAGAACAGGTGAACTTCCTCCGATTGGGAAAAGGCTTTAAAGTTTAATACTTGTCAAATCAGCCTATCACATGCAGGTGAATCCGTTAGATGGTTCTTACGTCTCGCCAAAAAATCATTGTCGGACTAATGATTTTCCTTTTGGTACTTGTATTCCCAAAGAGAAGTGTAGCCTCGCAAAGTGAAGAAGGTCAAATTACAATTGTTTTTGATTTTGGCCATGATCAACTATTCAGCCCAGCGAACCAGAATTTCACAGAAGCTGTTGATGTTCTTAGTAATCGGCCTGAATATTTCGTACGGATTCTAACTGAGGGTGAATTATCTGCAGAGAATCTAACACGTTCACATATTCTCGTTATTTCAAATCCAGGAAAAGAGTACACCACCGCAGAACTAGAGGTCATTAGCAATTTTGTGAACAGAGGAGGTTCTTTATTCCTATTATGTGATTTTCAGATTGCAAATAGGCGTATTGGAAATCCTGTGGTACTAAATGAGATTCTTCAAGGAATTTCTGAACCACTTATTCAATTTTCTACAGTTATCGAAGGCGATGACATACAAGGCGATGCAATATACGATCTAAATAATTCACTACTTTTACCATATAATATTCAAGTTAATCAGTCATTCATTACTTTAGACCCGCTTCGTGCAACCATCGGTGTGAATATCAATTCGGTGATGGTGGCAGGTGGTTCACTGACAGAACAGACCTCAGGTTTAATCATTTCAACAGGTGCTGAAACCTCACAAGCCGTTAATATTAATGAAGAAGCCATTCATAGTCAACCTGGCTGGTTAGCGGCTTTTTGGGTTAACAGCTCTCGAGTAGTCTTGTGTACTTCAAATACAATGTTTTCTGATACGTCATGTATCGGTACTAACCAGAGTTGGTTCCAGTCTCGGGATAATTCCATTTTGTGGCTGAATATATTCAACTGGTTGTCTGCATCCTTTGTCCAGGACACCACACTTTTCTTGATTTTCATTGTTTCTTTGGTGTTAATTGTTGGGATGGCTTTGTTCATCTATTCGTTTTGGCTCAAGAAACGAGGGGGATAAAAGAGGTATTGGCTTAGTGTTGCTAGCCACCGACTGATGTCACGACCGGCACGAATTTTTGATTCTTCTTCACCGTAACTAGTGGCGATGGGAACTTCAGAAATCAGAAAGCCTGCTCGTTGCGCATCGATGAGAATTTCAGTCTCGGCAGCGAATCCGTTATCACGAACAGGAATTGTTTCTAAAACCCTCCTTTTGAAAGCGCGGTACCCAGATTGTGAATCCGTAACGGGAACTTTGAAGAGCACTCTGAGAACGGTGGTTGTGATAAGATTACTTAACTTTCGAGCAAAGGGCATATCTTTTGATTGCGTTTGGTAACGTGATCCAACAATGATGTCATAACCTTGTTTGATTTTTTCAAGGAATCGTGGGATGGAATGGGGATTATGTTGTAGATCGCCATCAAGTGTAATTATGACATCATATTGATTTCTTATTGAATAATTAAAACCAGTCCGTAATGCTGCTCCTTTTCCAAGATTCGTTGGATGCCTCAGCACTGTTGCACCGTTAGCTTCGGCTATCTTTCCAGTGTTATCGGTACTACCATCATCAACTACAACAACATGTGTGCAATACTTCTGCGCAATTGTTATCACTTGATCAATGGCACGGGATTCTTGATAGGCAGGAATGATACAACAGACCTTCATATACACCAGCGGTTTCTATAATGTTTAGAGATTGGAGTAAGTAATCCAGAAAATGAAAAAGCTTACTATTCAGTTGAAAGTTGGGAATCTGTTGCTTTTGTGACTGTTGTTGGTTGGTTCGCACAAATATCAACAAATTCACCATAGACATCGACTGGTTCTGTTAAAGAGGTAATGGCTATTGTGGCTTGAACGTCACAGTTTCCACAATGAATTGTCGCCTGCCCAATATTTCGGTTCATCTCAACACGGACAGCATTACGTCCACATTTAGGACAATTGAAAATTGAAGGAATTGTTCGGATAGGACGTCGGGGAGTGGTTTTTCTTCGTCGTCGACCCATTTGATTAACCTCATTAGTTGTAATATGGCATGTTATATAATTCTCAGGATTATTAGTACGACTTCACCTTTGGACTTTTCGTTTAAGATCACTCAGCAATTGGTTGGCTGTCTCAATTGGATCTGCTTCTGAAACGTCATTCACTGATAGTTCTAGCTGGTTAGAGAAGTTATTCAGATTAATTCGCCCAGATAAATTGAGTTCCTTTCCAAGCAGAGTGTCTTCTACGCGCCGAACGGGTTCATCTTCGTTTCCAGATTCCTCAATGATTGATTTGGCATCCTCTCCACTCATTCCAAAGAGTTTCTCCGCAGAGGCCCCAATAAGACTAGCACGAATGTTTTCTGTTCCATCGTCTATGACGAGTTTAGCGATTAATCGTGGTTCGAATTTAGGAATTGTACCACATTTGGGACACGTAATTGATGAATTACTGATTGTTACTTTTTTGAAACACTTTGGACATGAATCATATACCGATTTTTGATGAATTACTTGGACAACGGTTCCACGTACAGTTACAAAGTTACCTTCTGTCACATTTGCTAAAATTTGGTCAGGCACCTCAGGCTTTCCTGAACTGATAAAATCATTTGAAGGGCTTTTAATTTTAAGATTAGGTGGATTGCGTGTAACTTGGGAAGACTCGTTAATGTGGATTTCAAGTTCTTGGCGAAGTCCAGCACGACAGTTAACTCCTTCCAAAAGAAGTTTGGTGCCCACTTCGACATCAGCAAGATCTTCAGCAGCCTGACCCCAAGCAACCGCACGAACTTTGGCTGTTTCATCAGCTAAAATGAATACAAGGCGCTTACCTTCTTGCCCATCACGTCGTGTGAATGTTCGTACACCTTGGTTTTCTATGACTACAACACCGACTGCGCTCGGAAAATCACCAGCTGTTAGATCTTTTAGAGCTTGTGGCTCTGAAGGCCGACTTTCAGGAGGTTGGTCGGTAGCACTTAGTTGTCGGAGTTGTCCACGACGACCTAAATGTAATTCAGGTTCGTTATTTCGGTCCATTCGTACATATCCGCTTTCTATTCGAATGTTATCGTTCACTGATAATTTCTGAAACCATTCACTTTGTTCGTCCCATAATACTAGTCTGGTACGACCTGTCTCATCACGAATTGCCAAGCTTGCTACGCTTCCCTCAGAGTCTCCTCGACTAAACGTGGAAACTCGATATTTGGCAATAATTACGCATTCGACATGAACATCGCTCATTCCCGCTTCTAGAGATTTTAGTGGAGTTAGAGTAACTGCCACTTCGGGAAAGTCCTTTACGTCAACATCAGGTGGGTTGATCATTATCCGGCTTCCACTGCCCAGATGGATTTCCAGTTGGTCACGAAGCCCAGTTCTTACTCTGCCATTTATTACTCGTAGGATATCACCTTCATCGAATTCTTGATCTTCTATTGGTTTTGTATGATCATTCCAGAAAGTTACACGAATAGAGCCTGTCGAATCGCTTCCCATGATACTGGCAACTTTCCCTTCTCCCCCTTGTTTTCGTTGAAATGTCCTAACTGGGAATATGCGAACAACTTTCAGATTCAGTGAAACTCCCGTCATTCCTGCAACTAAGTCACGAATAGATAGTTTCAGTTCAGGAGTGGGCTGCCTCTCAAAGAGATCGAGATCTAATTCCCGTGCTACAAGTGATGCAGCACCTTCGTCTGTCACATAACCATCGAGTTCCTTCTTTTTTTCTTCGATCATTTGAAGGATTTCATCTTTGGATTTACCTGATTTATCGACTATTAAATCCACAATTTCGGCAAGCTTAAGTGGCACGCTTGAAAACAGCCTCCCTGGTTAGATACGATAATACCACAGGTTTCTACGAACAACGTTTTAAAAACATCCCTTCGTTAGTCGAATAAGAGGCGCCTTAGTGTGGTTGAAGATATATTTAGTTTGCTAGACTCTCGGCTTTATGAGGAGCTTGAAAAGCAGGGATTTCAAACTCCAACACCAATACAAGTCCGTAGTATTCCACGGATACTTAGTGGTGAGTCCGCCTTACTGATTGCACCAACAGGACATGGAAAAACCGAAGCCGCCTTTCTCCCCTTAATTCACAATTATGAACTACCCATCAACCACCAAAAAAATTATCACTGTTTTTTTAGACCCCAGAGAACTGGACCACCTTTCCCCTTCATTTTTCCTACCTTCAGAAGGATTCCTTCATTTTCCATGGGATACAAATAGCTTGTTCTTAAGTTTCTTGCTGTTATAAGGGTTTTAATAGATAACTCTCTTGCCGTTAGATGATTATTCTCCCTCAAAGCTTCAATAATCGCTTTTCTAATAGATTTCTGATCGGGAAATTTCCATCCTCTACTCTGTCTTCTATTCAAATAATCTAACAATCTTTGCTTTTTCGGATGAGTAAATCCAATGCACTTAGAAAATTTTGGTATCCCCCTAGAGTATATATCAATATAGTAAGCTTCACTAATAGAACCATCCATTCGAAAATATTTGGGGTATTCAAAAATATCACTGGTTGGAATGTTTAATCGATAATCTAGAAGTTTTTTCAACAAATCTAAGAATTTTTTATTTTGTGAGCATACTTGGATATTTGAGTCATGAACATGCCCCTCATCATCAAAAAAGCCATTAACATCTTTTCTGGTAGTTCAAATAGAAATGAAGGGTTAAAGATTCTTTTTTTTCCCAAATCTATTGGATATGCCCCTTCTAACACATGAACTATTACTGTCGGAAACATTACTCTTGGCGTATGATATTGTTGAATTCTCTCAAAACATTCAACTTCACCAAATATCTTAAGGTCGTTCAGAAACTCGTTTCTAAGTTCTTCACATGTGTTCGAATAGTAAGGCATACTTCCTCTAAGAGCACATCCATCACCTAGAATATGAGCCAATAAATTCATCAATTCTGGTTTTTCAGGTATAGGCAAATTTGGATTAATAACACTTCTACCAGAATGGCTTCTATACTCAGTAATATTTTTTTGAATTTCATTCGCAATATTTTCTAGATTTTGATCAATAAATATTCGATTTATTTTTTCTATTACCCATAATGGACAAAATTGACGAGTAGTTTTTGTTTTACTTCTTTTTTTCTTCCCATGATACCACTCTGATACTGCAGTATAACTTGCTCCTAGAAGTTTTGCAAAATTTCGCCTACCCCCAAATAGATTAAAACAAGTATCAAAAATTGGAATTCGGAAGTCATCCTCCAACATTACAAATACTCTTTTCTTTGGAAAATTAAAAATAGAGATTGAAATTATTTTACCCCATTAAGTGTATAATGGTAGGATACTTACGCTTTATTCAGTTCTACAACTGAGGTTCTAAGATTAATGAAAAATGTCTTCTCCCTGTTGGATCCCCGTATTCAAAGGGAACTGAAGAAGCTTGGATTTAGCAAACCTACTCCAATCCAGGAGCGCGCCCTCACACGGGTTTTACAGAATGAGAATCTCCTTCTCATCGCTCCAACAGGACATGGAAAAACAGAAACGGCTTTCCTCCCCAGATTGCATCATATTCTGACCAATCCGCCAACCAAAGATGGGATTAATCTTCTCTGGATTAGTCCTATCAGAGCACTTAATCGTGATATTCTTCGTAGGCTAGTTCTGATTGCAAATAACCTGGATGTAAGAGCCGAGGTAAGACATGGCGATACTCGAGCTAGTACCCGTCGCCGTCAAATGCTAGACCCTCCAACTATACTAGTTATCACCCCAGAAACTCTTCAGGCGCTTTTAGCAGGTAAACGCATACGAGAACATTTACGAAACATTCAGGGTGTAGTTATTGATGAAATTCATGAACTCGCTGCGAGTAAACGCGGAGTTCAACTAATGGTAGCCTTAGAAAGATTACGAGAGCTAACGGGGTTATCCTTTCAACGAATTGGATTATCTGCCACGGTTGGCAATCCGGAAGAAATTGGAGCATTCATGAATGGTGGTGAACCGGTCGAAGTTATTGAATCGCCTGCAAGAAAGGATTTTCATTTTACCATTGAATATAGTCCATTTTCTTACAAGGAATCCGATGAATCTCCCCTTGACGGTCCTGTGCGTAGAATATGGGAATTGGTTAATCAACATACTTCAACCCTGATTTTTAGTAATGAACGCCAAACGGCAGAAGCACTCGCCTTAAGATTAGCAAGAATTCATGGAGGAGATTCCGGGGTTCACCATGGATCACTCTCGCGCGAAGCCCGAATTGAAGCTGAAAGGAAATTCAAAGAGAGAGCTGTGCCCTATCTAGTTTGTACCTCATCTTTGGAACTAGGATTAGATATTGGTACTGTTGATTTAGTAATTCAATTCGGCTCGCCACGTCAGGTTGTTCGGTTATTGCAACGTGTTGGGCGATCGGGGCACCGTTTAGACCGCAAGTCTAAAGGTGTAATGATAACTACACGGTTTGATGATATCTGTGAAAGTTTAGTGGTAGCTAATCAATCTCTTGAAGGGCGGTTAGAAGTACCACCCATTCATCATAACGCGCTTGATATTGTTGCTCATCAACTGGTTGGTCTTGCAATCGAATACAAAACACTGTCCTTTCAACAGGCATTTGATATAATAAAGCGGGCAACACCATATCAAGAACTTGAGCAGGACACTTTCAATCAAATAGTGGGTTTTCTTCAGAAGGAGGGGCTAATCGCCCGAGATGATGTCATTTTAAGACCTCGACGAAAATCTTATGCCTATTACTTTGAAAATCTCTCAGTGATTCCTGACACACCTCATCACCGTGTTGTCAATGTTGCCACAAGCAGGCCCGTCGGTCGTTTGGATACTGGATTTGCAGAGGAATTTGGCCAAACAGGTAATATTCTAGTTTTGCGTGGTCGACCTTGGGAAGTTGTTAAGCAGGATGAAGAAAACGTATTCGTGACACCTATTAACCAAACAAAGGGACGTATTCCTCGTTGGAGTGGTGAGCTAATACCTGTCTCGGAAAATATTGTTAAAGCAGTTGCTGATCTTTGGACGTATGTTTCTGAAAACGTCGATCACCCCACTAACCTCGAGTTTGAAATTACCGTTGATGAGCAAGCTAAAGAAGTAATGCTGAAAACCATAACAAAACAGCAACAAGAAGAATTCCTACCACAAAAAGAAACGATTTTTGTTGAAATAGGTCACGAGTTGGTGGTGATTCATTCGTGCTATGGAACTCGAGTCAACGAGACTTTAGGCAGAATTCTGGCAGCTCTGTTGACTTCTCAGCTAGGAATGGAAATTGCCTTTCATGCAGATCAATATCGAATTCTGTTCCGATTTGAGCGAGGAGGCGGTCATCCAGTTGGTGAGGCGATTTATGAAGGTATACAAACGCTTGACCCCGAACATATCGTTGATCTTTTGGAAATGATTCTGCTACGATCACCATATTTTGCACGACGCTTTCTGCACATCGCTAGAAGATTTGGAGTCATTTCTCATGAAGCAAAACTTCGGAGCACTCAGCTTCTTAGAATGATGCAATATTTTACGGGGACGCCCCTAATAGATGAGGCTCTCCGCGAATTTTATACTGACAAGCTAGATATTGAAAACACCCAAAGAATCGTAAATGCAATCCAAACTGGTGAAATCATCGTAAAACGACTCTATCAGAAACGTCCCTCACCTTTTGCCCGTCAAATTCTTGCGCGATTTGGAGAATTTCTCGAACCTGAAATCCCTGAGGCGTATATCCTTGAACAAACCAAAAATCGACTGATGAACCGCAAAGTTCGATTAGTTTGCCTCCACTGTGGACAATGGGCAAGTGTCCGGACCATTAAACATCTGAAAGAGCATCCACAGTGCAAAAAATGCAAATCTCGATTGATTGCAGGTGTTTTTCCCACCGATGAGCTTTTAGAACAAGCTATTCGTCGTCACCGCGCAGGCATGAAACTTACTCCCGAAGAGCAAAGGGCGTTACGGAAAGGACGAGAAAACGCGAATGTGGTGTTAAATTACGGAAAGCCGGCTCTGATTGCGATGGCTGGTCGTGGAATAGGACCGACTGTTGTAAAACGAATTATGGCAGGAAGTCATGGTCGACCTGAAAAAGAATTTTATCTTCTCATTTTAGAGAACGAGAAGCAGTTTATCAGAACACGGGAGTGGTGGGCTGAACCAAAGACCTAAGATTGGAAAAATCTTGATTAATCCTCTTCACGCCCACCAAGAATATGGAAGGCCATAATGAGAAATGCGGCTAGGATTGCTAGTCCAAGGGTTGCCATTTGATAAACCTGGTAAAATACATCCATGAAGAGAACCGTTCTGCACCATGCTTAGCTAGTTTTTAACTTTTACTCAATACTCCCCTTTCTTGATTTACGAGTAGACTGCGCTTCAGGCAACGTTTCCCATTCAGCTCGTAGAGTTTCATACATCATATCATCCACACGAATTTCCGAAAAAACTCCAAGAGCTCCTGCTAATATCTTTGATAAGATATGATAACAAAGGTCGGCCGAGCGTTTTACAATGACGTTAATATAGAAATCTTCACAATCGCAATAAATCTCGGACAACACCCGGTAATCTCGAGATTTTCCAACTACAATCCAAGCTTCTCTTCCACTCGGTTCAAAAATATATTTTTTCACAAGATCATTCGCTACCGCTTTGAGGGCTTTCCAAAATCGGTCTCCACAGTATCGAGCCAAGGCTGACAGTTCCGAGCCAGAAATACATTGATTTTCACGAATAGTGTTTATCGTTGTGGTAAGTTCCTTCCTCATCGTTACAAACGTTTCTTTATCATAAAGAAAAAAATACCTATCGTATTAGTAAATATGAGAAAGAATGCATTTGGAACTAATAAAAAACGAGCCGGCTCTACTTCTTCAGGAAGGTTCACGCCGTATTTTAGTTGTGGCAGATTTGCACATCGGATATGAACGCACACTCTTCAAACAGGATCAGTACTCATCCAATCTAACTAGCAGGATTATTCAGCACTTCGATAACTTGGTTTCGACAACCAAACCAAGTGAAGTTATCATCTTGGGTGATCTCAAGCATTCTATCAGAGAATTTTCTAGGCAAGAGTTTCACGAAGTTGCACAACTATTACACAGGACTCAACAGCAATCGCCAATTACCATAATCCGTGGTAACCATGATGCAGATCTAGAATTAGTCGTTCCTGACAACACAACTATTATCCCGTCTTCGGGTCTACGAATTAAGTTTCGTTCCCAACATGTCTATCTTCTCCACGGCCATGCCCAACCCACATCAGAAATATTGACCTGTGATAGTCTTCTCATGGGCCACATTCACCCAACTTTGGCACGCCCTACACTTCAAGGACGAATGCGTACTCATCAAGTCTGGGTTAGGACCAAATGGCAACCAACAATTTTAGATGCAATTGAATCATGGATAGGAAAAGAAGTAGTCACCAATGAGCAAGAACGGATTCAACAACTTCTCAATATGAAAATCTTAATTTTGCCAGCATTTCTTGACCTACTTCAAGGTCATGTCTTAAACCGCACTAAACCCAAGGAACCAGCCGGTACACCGATATTTCGATATCTCTCAATGAGAGAGGCTGAGATTTTCATGCTCGATCAAACCCCGCTGGGAAAACTCAGCCAACTACGTCAACAAAACTCGTGCTGAAAAGAAACATTTTAAGCCGAAATTCCCTGTATCCTGCCACGTTGGGTCGATGGTCTAGATTCCCGGGGAACTCGATTTCTCGGACTAGTTTGGTATAGAAAAAGGAACTAGTTCCTTTGATCGCCAAAGATTCGCGGTTCGGGACCAGGAGTTTCACACGAACTCTCGGCGGGAATCCGTGAGATCCGGGGTTCAAAGCCAGGTAGAATTTCTAACTGGGGAAAATCCCCGTCGGCCCACCATTAACCCTTTTGAACGTTGACGTTTTTAGAAAAAGTTCGTCAATTAGCGTAAATTTGCGTAAAGCACTTAAACTATGATACGATGCGAATAGATATGCCCGTGGCGGCACAGATCAGACAACGTCTTGCTCGACGTATAGCTGGGGAAATATCCCTATCCGATCAGCCAGGTCGTGTAATGAGGCAATGGAGAGAAATGTTCCATATTCCCCAAATTCAATTGGCCGAATCCTTGGGGGTTTCTCCTTCAGTTATCAGTGATTATGAGAGTGGTCGCCGCCAGTCACCAGGCACTAAAACCATAAAGCGTTTTGTTGAGACCATCATTACTTTGGATGAGCATAACGGTGGGCAGGTAGTCAATGCTTTTCAACGCTTGATGGGTGTGGACATTCCAACCAGCATAATATTGGATATTCGTGAGTTTAACCAAGGTGTGAGCGCAACGGCTCTGCTTGAAAGTATCCGTGCGCAGGTTGTTGCAGGTGAAGAGGCGTTAGATAGAGAGGTGCTTGGGTATGTGGTCGTTGATACCACAAAGGCGTTAGATGTTTTGTCAAGCAACGGTTTTCTAAAACTCTTTGAATCAACAGGAGAGCGGGCATTAATACTCGTAAACGCCTCGACAGGACGTTCCCCATTAATTACGATCAAAGACGATTTTAAACCAAGTCTTTTTGTATTACATGGTGTAGAAAAACTGGATTATCTCGCTATTGAACTCGCGAATAGAGAAAGAGTTCCTCTAGCAGTATCGCGTATGGAATCAATTGAAGGTATGTTACGAAAGTTACAAATCCTTGGAAAATATGCCCCTAACGAAAAAACTTGAGACGAACGAACATGACTGATAAGATTGCGATCATTGGTGATGTCGATACAGTTGTAGGTTTTAGATTAGCAGGAATTCTGAAGTCGAACACACCATCAGATGCTGCTTCAACCCGAAGGGCTTTATTGGACTTATCAAGAGATTCAAGTGTCTCCATTATAATTATCACCGAGCGTTATGCAGAAATGATTCGCGAGAATATTGAAGAAGTATCTCAGCGCCCTTATCCGGTTATAGTCGAGATTCCTGATAAAAGTGGTCATCTCGCGGAAAAAGAAAGTCCATTACGAAGATTAGTCAAACGAGCAATTGGAGTTGAACTCGAAGGATTCTGAAACTGTCTAGCCACCATAAGATTTTTGACAACATAATATAGCTGATAGTGAAACGAGATAGCGGTTTACCAACAAGGACGGTTGAGAATGACAACGCGAATTGGAACTATTCAACGAATTGCAGGACCTCTAATTGAGGCTGATGGTCTCCTTGGAGTGACCATGTTTGAAGTCTGCAGAGTAGGTTCAGAGGAATTAATTGGCGAAGTTAATCGTGTCGTCAGTGACCGAGCTTTCATACAAGTTTATGAAGAAACCTCTGGTCTGAAACCTGGTGAAAAAGTAGTTGCCACAGGGACTTCACTTGATGTTGAACTTGGCCCTGGTTTAGTCGGTTCCATTTTTGACGGTATCCAACGACCACTGCCTAGTATTAAGGAACAAGTGGGAGATTTCATTACCCGAGGTGTAACAGCACCTCCACTGCCCATTGACAAGCAATGGCCGTTTAAACCCTCAGTAGAAAAAGGCGCTTCTGTGGCAGGAGGAGATGTGTTAGGTACTGTCCAAGAGACAAGCGTATTTCTACACAAAATTTTGGTCCCACCAGGAATTCAAGGGAAAGTAACACACATTGTCAATGCAGGAGACTACACTATCAAAGATGGCATTGCACAAGTGCAAACGCCTTCTGGAAAGCAGGATCTTACTCTAACTCAAAGATGGCCCGTTCGTATAGGACGCCCTTATGCCAGCAAGATTGGCACCGAGGTTCCTCTTTTCACTGGTCAAAGAGTGATTGATTCATTCTTCCCAGTCGCCAAAGGCGGAACAGGAGCCATCCCCGGAGGATTCGGAACAGGAAAATGTGTAACTGGCGATACTCCTGTTTTACTCGCAGATGGTGATACCATCCCAATTCATGATTTATACAAACGCTTTCTACGAAGAGGAGAATTCATCGAACAGGATTCAGAAAATGAAACGCTTCTTCGTTTAAAAACTCCTCTTCGAATTTTATCATTTGATGGTACAAAATATGTTCCGGCTAAAGCAACTCACATATACAGAGGAAATACTCCAACAATCGTCAAAATTACTACTCGTACTGGACGAACTGTGAATGTAACACCAGTACACAAGCTCTTCCGATTCAACGGTGAAATAATTGAAGAAGTTGAATCTCAGCAACTAAATGTAGGTGATTACCTCGTAGTGCCTAGAAAATTAAACGTTCCTGGGCAAATACCACAATTTGACCCTTACGAGATTGATCTCTCTTTGCGTGTTGCTGATTCAAAAGCCATACAACAAATGCAAGAGCTAATTCAAGATCTCCAAGAACAAATGACACTAAAAGCTCTGTCAGGGAAATTAAAAATTTCTTACGATGTTCTCATTGCTTATAAGATTGGAAGAAATAACCCCACACTCAAGTTTCTCGATGACTTGGTTAAATTTGCAGGTAAACAACGAATACCTGTTACTTTGGTTAAAGCAGAAAGAGGTTCAGAACCCTTTTGCATCCCTAATAAACTTACCAAGGAATTAGCGGAATGGCTTGGATTGTTTGTAGCCGATGGACACTTCAAAGGAAAATATCAAGGCATTTATCTTTACAATTCTTCTCCTCAAATTTTAGATCGTTTCAAAGAACTATCCTTAATCATATTTGATTCCGAACCAATAATTGATCAAGATTCACCTAATCGAACACCATATGCATATATTCGAAACACTGCTTTCAAGAAATTCTTACTCTCCCTTGGTCTTCCGGAATATAATAAAACCGCTACCGTTCGAGTTCCTACGTGCATTCGAAAGGCACCAGAAGATTATTTCGTTCACTTTCTAGCGGGATATATTGCTGGTGATGGACATTTCTCGAAATATTCTCTCCAACTAGGTACTATTAGTCCTCAACTACACAGCGATGTTGGCTACCTCTTAACTCGACTTGGCCTGATATATCGAGCTAGACCAAAAAATAACTCATTTATTATTGAAATAAATGGGAAATTTGCAGAAGTTATTTCAAAGCAACTGAAGGCAAAGGGAGTATATCCCTATACCAAAATCCAACGATTACATGAATATGCAGCACAAGAAATTGTACACTTCATTGGCTTAGACACAGTTCCTGTTAACAAACAACTATTACTTACTCTTAAAACAGAGGGAAAAACTCCAAATGATCACGATGTTTTCAGGAAGACCCAAGGTATTCGTTTAGACAATTATACGAAAAAAGGCGAAATACCTTCTACAGACTCACTTCAACGTATCCTTGAGATAATAGACTCACATGAAACTAAAATCACCGAAAAAACCAGGGAAAGACTCCAAAAAATTGTAGATGCCGTTGAACACGTCAATTTTGATCGAATTAAACAAATACAAATCGACGAAGCAGATACTCCAGTTTTTGATATCACAGTGGAAAAAACTCATAATTTTGTAGGTGGAATTCTTCCCTTCACACTTCATAACACTGTTACTCTTCATCAGCTTGCTAAATGGGCAGACGCAGATATTATTGTGTATGTTGGCTGTGGGGAACGCGGAAACGAGATGACGGAAGTCTTGGAAGACTTTCCTAAGTTGAAAGATCCTAAGAGCGGGAAATCGCTTATGGAAAGGACGCTTCTTGTAGCCAATACGAGTAACATGCCTGTTGCGGCCCGTGAAGCATCAATTTATACTGGAATTACCCTTGCCGAATATTTCAGAGATCAAGGTTACGATGTTGCTCTAATGGCGGATAGTACTTCACGATGGGCAGAAGCCTTACGTGAAATTTCAGGACGATTAGAAGAAATGCCAGGAGAAGAAGGTTATCCTGCCTATCTTGGTAGTCGATTGGCTGAATTCTACGAAAGAGCGGGACGTGTGGAAACACTAGGAACCGAACCTCGTATTGGAAGTGTTACAGTTACTGGAGCTGTTTCACCGGCAGGAGGAGACTTCTCTGAGCCCGTAACTCAATCAACTCTACGAATTACAAAGGTTTTCTGGGCATTGGATAAGGATATGGCATCAAGGCGATTCTTCCCTGCAATTAATTACTTGCAGAGCTATTCATTGTACAAAGATGAGTTAGCATCTTGGTATCAAGGAAAGATGGGCGATGATTGGCCTGAGCTGACTGAGGAAGCCCTATCAATTCTTCAACGTGACAAGGAACTTCGTGAAATTGTCCAACTCGTGGGTCCCGATGCTTTGCCAGAACGTGAACGCGCTATTCTGGAGGCAGCTCGTATGGTGAAAGAAGATTACCTTATGCAGTCAGCACTTCACCCAGTGGACACATATTGCCCCGAACAGAAAAGCTACTGGATGCTAAAGATTATCATGGAATTCTGGGAACAAATGCAAAAAGCCATTGATGAAGGCGTCCCTCTACGACGGATAATCGCTCTCCCTGTTGTAGGGAAAATTGCACGAATGAAAGTCCAGCCGCACGACCAACCTGATTCAATGGCACAATACTTCCAAAATCTACAAACTGAAATTACTAAGGAATTTGCATCGATAGAAGCGAGTTAGGTCAAAAATCACTACCTAAATAATGGGACTGGATTAAAGTTCTCTCCACCCGCGGAGAGGCGTATTCCAATGATAGATGAAACTCGAAAAGCGATCAAATGGGGGAGAAGTAAGACTCTGGTAGTGAGCTTGCCACGTCGCTGGATTAAGAAGTATGGTATTGAACCTGATGCGCAACTCCATATCCAAGAGGGGCCTGAAGGGCATTTGAAAATAATGCCACTTCAGATTACAGGAACACCATCTGAAAAGACTGCTACAATCCGACTGCTCGAACAAGATGAACTAACACTTTTAACGATTCTCGAAACGTACTATGTCGTGGGTTACGATCAATTAACGATAGAGAGCAGCCGTCGTTTGAATGAGCCAGTTCGGAAAATTTTGAACAAAATTGTAAACCAGCTGCCTGGATATGAAATTCTGGAGAGCACAGACCGCAGAGTTACGATAAAAGGTGTAAGTGTTATCCGCGGTCAGGATATCATGGAATTCGTGAAAATGAGCAGTCGCACAACGATTGAAATGATTGAGAAACTCATTAGCGGACTAGGATCGGGCCCGGATGAAACCGAACGTGTAGCAAACGAATTAATCGATGATAGTTGGCGCCAACGAGGAAATTACTTGCGAGCCCAACGAGAACTTAGAAAAGCCATGACTGTTCGACCTTCTGGGTTAAAGCTAGAAACCGCCTACATTTTTGATACGGCCTATTATGTACTCCAACTACACAATATTCATGAAAACATCCAACACATCGCAGAAGCCTTAACCCGCCGTCAACCCCCTGATGAACAGAATAAGCTGGCTGTGGCTGCTTTAAACAAGGTGTATGAAAATCTCAAAAAAGCCATTTCTGCTTTCTTACAACGAAATCAAGAGATGGTTCGCCAAGTGCTAGGGGAAATACCTCTTTTACGGCAATGGAAGCGTCAGACTGAAACAATTGTCGATGTGATGAAAGATTCGGTAATCACACAAATCATTCTAGATCGCATGGAAGAAATGTTGGCCTATAACAGTGGAATAGCGAAAACGGCTTTGTTATTAAAGGCATAATCTGTGACGTGAACTTTGCCATAAGAAAAAAATGTCAAATTAATTTCTCGTCTCAAGGTAAGGCTTAAAAGTTGCACAAGCCTAGTGACCGAAGCCAGCCATCTTTCATCAGAAGGATATTTGGAACTGTGAGGCTGCAATAATGACTGACAGACAAAGTGCCGTTCTAAAGCCCACCTATCAAACAGTGACTACCGTCTCAGGACCTCTTCTGATTCTAGATAAGGTTAAAGACGTTGCCTATAACGAGCTTGTTGAAGTCACTGCGCCAGATGGTACTCTACGCCGTGGAACTGTATTAGAAGCTATGAGTGGACGTGCGATTGTACAAGTATTTGAAGGGACCCGAGGACTTGACACAAAAGCTACTCGAGTTCGTCTTACTGGAGAAACAATGCGAACTCCCGTCACCATCGATTTACTAGGAAGAGCTCTCAATGGATCAGGTATTCCTATCGATAAAGGACCACCAATTGTCCCTGAAGATGAATTAGATTTGAACGGAGCTCCTATGAACCCTGATGCGCGACAGTATCCACGTGAGTTTATTCAAACAGGACTCAGTGTAATTGACGGTCTCAATACACTTGTCCGGGGACAAAAGCTTCCAATTTTCAGTGGATCAGGCTTACCCCATGACCGTGTTGCAGCCCAAATCACCCGTCAAGCAAAAATTCCTGGAAAGAAAGAGGATTTTGCAGTTATTCTCTGTGCCATTGGAATTACAGCTGAAACTGCACAATTTTACATGAAAACGTTGGAAGAAACAGGAGCTTTATCCACCAGTGTCCTTGTTCTCAACCTTGCTGATGACCCACCCATTGAGCGAATTATTACCCCCCGAACCGCCCTTACTATTGCGGAGTACCTAGCCTTTGAACAAGACATGCACGTTCTGGTTATTCTTACAGACATGCTCAACTATTCCAACGCCTTACGTGAAATCTCAGCAGCCCGAGAAGAGGTGCCTGGTCGCAGAGGGTATCCTGGTTACTTGTACACAGACCTAGCTTCGATATATGAACGCGCAGGTCGTATCATTGGTCGGAAAGGCACAATTACCCAGATGCCCATTCTCACCATGCCTGGTGATGACATCACCCATCCTGTAGCTGACCTAACTGGATATATCACCGAGGGACAACTCATTACCAGCCGAGCCCTTCACAACAAAGGACTATACCCACCAATTGACCCCGCACCCAGTCTAAGTCGGCTAATGAAAGAAGGAATTGGCGAGGGTCACACTCGAGCAGACCACAACGAGGTTCAGGCCCAATTATATTACGCTGCCAGTGAAGGGTCAGATCTCCGAGATCTCGTTGCAGTAGTTGGTGAAGGCGCCCTCTCCGACCGAGACCGGGTTTATTTGAATTTCATCCAAAGGTTTGAGACAGGATTTCTCAACCAAGGAGAATTTGAAGAACGAACCATTGAACAAACGTTAGATTTGGGTTGGGAAATGCTCTCAACATTCCCTGAACGCGAGCTCAAGCGAATAGACCCGGAAACCATTGAAAAGGCAAAAACTCAGCAACTATATCGATTTTCACCACCCGCTGTTGAAGGTAACTAACCACTTTACATCGCTAGATTTTAGAAACCATCATATGTCATTTCTTCTACTCTACAAAATGTCTCTTGTGGTCACGGTATTATGGTTAGGATTTAGGTCTACTACTCAAACCCTTACGCCTCATTTTAAGAGAAACGTGAGGTCTTTTCACATCACTTTGTGATGGACCATAATTTGCATTTTTATGTTATACTCCAAAATAACAGGTGACTTACGTCAATTTCCTCCTCAATCTGTACAAAAAACCCCACAGATAATTTACTATTCTTATTAACAAATTACCAAAATTGTTTTAGGTTGACTTGATACTTTTTCAACTAAGAATCCACGCGGCTTTGGTCTAGTGGTTATGACCCAGGCCTCCCACGCCTGAGACCCGGGTTCGAAAGCACGACCTGCTTTATGCAGTCACCGAAATTCCCGGAAGCCGCACCATTCTTTTTTGATGCTCAAGGCATAAAAGGCAAGAAAACCTGATTTTAGCTGGAGAATGGCTGTGAAGACCTGACCCTTACGACCTATAGAACTCTATAGGAATGACAGGGATCTTGAGTACTGAGCCGCTCTCCGCCTTTTTACAAAAATTATATCGTAGCTGAATTTCTGTATTGTTCAAAAATTGCCATATACAAACATTCTTGCCGAGAGATTGTCAGCTCGTTGGGTGAAACTCGTCTTTTCGTGAAAGTAACAGGTGCTCCCCGAATTATGACCGCTGGAATTTGTTCATCAGCTTCTCCCATGATGAGTTGTGCTGCTGAAGCGAGATTATCTGCGATGGCAGATCGGGTGATACGAAGAGGATATGAAAAGAGGTCTGATTGCCCACGATAGTCTTTGATTGGTTCAATTCCGGCAACAGCTACCGCGAGCCCGACGGTACCGAGTCGTAAGGGCTGTGTCCGACTGTCTGCAATCACAATACCCAGCTCATGACCAGTTTTCTTTTCTAACTCGTTTTTAATTTGCCAAGCGGTCTCTGTAGTTTTGGATGGGAGAAGTACCACATGACCTGATGGTGCATTCGACCGATCTATTCCAGCATTGGCCATCAAGGTGTTATCCTTAATGGTCAGGAGTACATGAGGTACACCCCCGAGTATTTCATCCGCCTCTTCCAAGATGATTTGAACCAAATGCACATCCATTTCATAACGCTCAGCTAATTCCTGAGCTTGAGGGGAAACCGAAACCGTCGACAATTTACGAAGCCGGTTTTGCGCTGTTGCAACAACCGTTTCAGCCACAACGATGATGTCCTGAGATTCTACTGTTAGCCCTTGTTCAGTAATGGCAGAAACCAGATGTTCAATTAAGTCATCTCCAGGCTGGATAATTGGAGTCCTAATACCTATTAGCTCCATTTTTCTTCACATTCTTAAGTTACTAGAAAACGCAGTGACCATTTTTGCGCAGTCACTCGTTGCGCGAACATCATGAGCCCGAATAACATGAGCACCTTCCAGTATGGCAATTGTCACAGCTGCAAGTGTCCCAAATAGACGGTCTTGGGGAGAAGGATAGCCCAAAACCTTGCCGATGAAACTTTTTCTAGACACGCCCAGTAAAATTGGTTTTTTCAGAATCCGGATTTTCCTTAAGTTCCGAATAAGTTCCAAGTCATTTTGGAACGGTTTGCCAAATCCAAGACCTGGATCTACAACAATAAAGTTTGAGGGAATTTCTGCAGTATGAGCAATATGGAGACTCCTTCTCAATGCGGATACTACCTGAGTACTAGTAGTCCGGTCACCAGGTCGGTTTTTTGTAGCCATTAGCACGCAACTTGCGCCAAAATCTTGGATGATTTTAGCCATATTGGGATCAAATTTCAACCCAGATACATCATTGACAATAGTTGCACCTTTTACTAGGGCAACCTGTGCAACTGATGCCCGGTATGTATCGATTGATACTGGTACGTCCCAGTTTTTTACAATTGATTGAATAATCTTGACTACGCGCTTTTTTTCTATCTCAACTGGCGGTATAGGAGAACCAGGTGCGGTTGATACACCACCAACGTCAATCATATCAACATTCTCATCTACCATTCTCTCAACGGCTGATAGAACTTCCTTGGAAGAGGCATGGTAGGAGTTCTGATAGAAAGAGTGGGGATCCAGATTGATAATTCCCATTATGGCTACTGGCTGATTGTCACCTACACTTACTGAACCAAGCTGTGCTTGAGAAGAACTCATTAGTGGTCACCGAAAACTTAATGCCACTTGCCCAAATAAGAAATCGACCGTTCCACAGAGGTTATTGCTTTGACTAAATCAAAATTACTTACAACACATTTACACGATTGGCATGAGGATCATGGAGCTAAAATGGTGTCATTCGCAGGGTTTCATATGCCCTTATGGTACCAAGCCATCACTACAGAGCATATTACTACTCGGAAAGCTGCGGGGATTTTTGATGTAACCCACATGGGTAGAGCGATGATCACCGGTTCTGAAGCCACTCAATATCTTGACAACCTCTTACCTACACGGATTCACCGTTTGGAAAACGGTGGGGGAACATACAGTGCTTTCTGCACCAAAAATGGCGGTATCGTTGATGACCTCTTTCTGTTCCGCTTAGCAGATAATGAATACTATATGGTAGTCAATGGAGCGAACCGAAAGAAAGACTTTGGTTGGATGAAAAAACACACTAAGGAATTTAATGTCAAGATTTCGAATATTTCTGATAGCACTCCGATGTTTGCTCTTCAGGGACCTGCAGCGGTAAAGATCTTACAGAAACTCACATCAAGTGATTTGAATTCAGTCCCCCGTTTTCACTCGGTGAAAACGAAGCTAAACGGATTTGATGTCATCGCCACCCGTAGTGGGTATACAGGAGAGGATGGATTTGAGATTGCTCAGCTCAATGTAAATCTTGATAAAAAAAAGTTGGCAGTTCAATTGTGGGAAGATATTCTTCAGCACGGGAAGGGAGAAGGACTCGTCCCAGTCGGTTTAGCTGCACGGGATACTCTTCGTCTTGAGGCGGGAATGGCTCTTTACGGAAACGATATCAACGAGAATACTAGCCCATATCAAGCACGGATTGGATTTATTGTCCATTTGAAAAAAGAAAAATTCATAGGTAAAGAGGCGCTGGTTACCGAGAAGGCGGAAAAACCCCAACGACTTCGGGTGGGGCTCATTATGTTGGAGAAGGGAATACCAAGAACGGGTAACCCAATTTACGCAAAAGGTGAAGTGATTGGAGAAGTCACAAGTGGATCCATTTCTCCGCTTCTCCGAAAAGGCGTAGCCTTAGGGTATGTGAACCGGGCCTTCCGGATATCAGAAACCCTTGTGCATATTGAGATAGGAAAGAAGAAACGGTGGGCTGAAATCTATCACCCGAAGAAACTGCTCACCCAAATCAAGAAACAGGCAAATATGTAAACAGATTAAATTCCCTTACTTAGAACCCCAGTCATTATCAATTTCTTGAGCAAAGCTAACAAGTAATTGTGCGACAGGATGTTTTGGGTTTAAATGGAGGATTCGTCTACGTCGAAAAAATCGAATATCCGAAACAATTCCCGCTTTTATCAGAGGAAGAAGACACCTTTCAACGGATGATACTGAAACCTTCGCGCGTCGGGCAAGCATGGAAAGATGCATCGTTGTATCCTTCTGTTGAATGAGCACTTCGAGAAGCCGAATCTGTGGAGTGTCACCGAACAACTCTTTTAATCGACCCATTGGATGTAGCCAACTCACCGCTCTGGAAATGAACCTAATGTCAATAATGGGAAGCTCTTACAAAAAAGGTTTGCCGCGAAAGCCATCAACATAGTCTAAACCTCTGATGGCACGATTCTAGTACCAATTTTTCCCTTTTCTAAGGCTTGGACAATGTTTTCGGGGGTTGTTCCATTGACAAACCAGACTTCGATTTGGGCCCGTTGGATTATATCTAGGGCGGGTTTATCAAAGAGAGGGTAAGTTCCAGGTTGGCTTTCTAGGGGGGCGATAATTTTTCGTAATTGATCAATGGTGATTTCTGACAGAAGCTTTGCTTGAGTGAACTCTTTAGGATCGCTGTCATAGACGCCTTCGACATCAGTGACGTTAAGCAGAATTTTTGAATTCGTTAATTCAGCAACTTGGGCAGCGACAGCATTGGTCGATTGACCAGGACGAAGACCACCGAGAATAAGAAGACGTTCATCATTTTGAAGGTTAGCTAGTTGTTCTTCACTCATTATTGGAGTTGGATAGGCTACATCTCGCAATGCTGTAATCATCAGTTGGGCACAAACCCAAGTTGCTGCGATACCCAGCTGGTCCAGTATGTCACGGTTTGCACCTAATAATTTTCCATTTTTCACCAAGGATTTCGCAAGAACGCCTCCTCCGATTACCAATACGATGTTATGCCCAAGTTCCTTAATTTGTTGAATTGCGTTGGCAAATCCCTGATATCGGGCAATATCGAACTGTTCATCCTCATCAAATAGAAGGGAACCACCAATTTTTATTACGAGTTTCATCGGAACGCCTCTGTAGTTCGAAAAGTTTTTGGATACCTTTAACGGTTGCTGCTCGCACTTAATATCGCATACATGCCTTTTTGCTTTATGCGAGCAAGGAGTTGCTATCTATGTCCACTACTAGCGAATCATATCGGCGGTTCAGGCTCAAGAAGGTAGTGGACACTCTCGCAGAGAAAAAAGGACTTCATACGGAGTTAATAACCCTTTACATTCCACCCGAACGTCAAATGAGCGATGTACTCTCAACACTACGAACGGAATATGGAACTGCAACCAACATCAAATCTAAATCAACAAGAAAGAATGTGATGGATGCAATCCAAACGGTAATCCAACGTTTGAAAATCATTCCTAAACCTCCACCTAACGGATTAGCCGTGTTCGCAGGGGCCATTCCTCATGGAGCACCTGGTAGCGAAAAAATGGAAATATATCTGATTGAACCGCCTGAGCCAGTGAATGTATACATCTACCGGTGTGCTGCAGAATTCTGGCTCAATCCTCTGCACGAAATGTTAACCCCAAAGGATAGCTATGGTTTAATCTCAATTGACCGAAGTGCCGCTGCTTGGGCCCTATTACGCGGAACCAACTTACAGGTTGTAAAAACGGTTAAATCAGGGATTATGGGCAAACACCGAGCAGGTGGGCAGAGTCAGCGACGGTTCGAACGTCTCATAGAACAGGCAGCCCATGAATTTCTCACTCGATCCAGCGAATTAACAAGAGAACTATTCGAAGATATTCCGGATTTAAGGGGAATAATCATAGGGGGTCCAGGTTTCACCAAAGAAGTCTTTTCAGAGAAGGGCTACCTGACTTCTCCGTTGAAGGACAAGGTATTAGCAGTTCTTGACACAGCCTACTCTGGAGAAGAGGGCATCCGAGCCTTAGTGGAAAAATCAGGAGAGATTCTTCGAAACCAACGCTTAATGAAAGAAAAACGTCTCGTCCAACGCTTCCTGGGTGAATTGGCTCGCGATACTGGTCGGGCTACATACGGTGAAAGACAGGTCCGAGAAGCACTCGACCGAGGTGCAGTTGAAATCATCTTAGTCTCCGAGGGTATCGAATTATCAAGAGTCACAATTAATTGTAGCTCTTGCGGTCACACTACTGAGAGAACGCTGACACCCGATGTGATAACACGATTTGAGAATGATCTAGCCAACCAACAGTGTACAAAGTGTCAGAACCAGACTTTGCAAATTACTGAAACGCAAGATCTAATTGAAGAGTTAGGGGAATTATCGAACGAAACAGGAGCGAAAATCGAAATCATATCACCTGAAACTGAAGAAGGGAAACAACTCCTCATCGCATTTCGAGGTATTGGTGCCCTCCTTCGTTGGGCTGATCAGGCTTAGGTTAAAAAATCTTGGAGAAAGCCTTTTTAACATGCGAAAGAATGCCGTCCACTGGTCAAATAAAAAATAATCAATTAAAACCCGTTTACCACCACCTCAACTATTGAATTAGAGGTTTCTAATGATGGGGCAAAATACACAATTAAAGGAAAAACGCTGGCAACCAGAAATCGAATTAGAAATCCTTGAGCTTTGGACCAAAGATCAGCTTTACACATTCCACCGGGAAACCCAGAGCCCCATCTATTCCATAGACATACCTCCTCCTTACCTAAGCGGACCTTGGCATATTGGCGGTGCTATTCATTATGCTCAAATTGATACGATTGCCAGAACAAAACGCATGGAAGGTTATGAGGTCATTTTCCCTATGGGGCTAGACCGTAATGGACTACCCATCGAGGTTCAAGTGGAAAAAGCTTACAACATAAGTATGCACGATATTCCTCGTCAAGAGTTTCTGAATAAGTGTGCTGAATTTCTGGACCAAAATGAAAGACTCATTGTTGCAATGGCTCAACGTTTGGGTTTGAGTTGTAACTCCTTCAAACACGACGAGATGTATCGTACTGATCATCCAGATTATCGTGCAGTTACACAACGAACGTTCATTGAACTATACAATCAAGGACTCGTCTATATCGATGATCGTCCCAATAACTGGTGTTCCGAATGCGGAACTACCATCGCAGATGCTGAAGTTGAATATAAAGACATTCAAACCACCCTTACAACCCTGAAATTCACTATTGAGGATTCAGGTGAAGAATTACTCATTGCTACTACACGACCTGAACTCCTATCAGCATGCGCAGCTGTCCTCGTTAACCCCGATGATGAACGATACCAACATCTTCAAAATAAAACCGCGCTCACACCGTTATACAATAAACGAGTTCCTATCATTCCGCACCACGAAGCTCGAATTGAATTCGGTACCGGCGTCGTTATGGTTTGTAGTTATGGCGATTATACAGATGTTAGACTATTTAGAGAACTACAGCTCCAACCAATCAACGCCCTAGATGCCGATGGGAAAATGACAGAAGCTGCAGGCCCTTACAAAGACATGACTATTAAGGAAGCACGAAAAGCAATCCTCGACGACCTCCACAAGAAGGACCTCGTTATCAAACAAGAGACAATTTCTCATCGAACACCTACCTGTTGGCGGAGTCGAAACCCCATTGAATTCATTGCCATGCCAGAATACTACCTGAAACAAACACCATACCTTGATGAACTTCGCAACGTCATCGATAAAATGACTTTCTTTCCCACCGCAAACAAGCAGATTCTCATCGATTGGATAAATAGCGTCAATCGGGACTGGCCTATTAGCCGTCGTCGGTTTTATGGTACCGAAATCCCCCTTTGGTATTGTACACAATGTGACGAGACAATTGTTCCACCAGTTGGTCCATATTATCAACCGTGGAAGACTCCTCCACCAATTAAGAATTGCCCAAAATGCGGGGCTTCGGAAAGTTTCGAAGGGGAAACTCGGACTATGGACACTTGGATGGACTCATCCATCAGCTCCCTTATTGTCACTTTCTACACTAAAGACAATGAACTCTTTCAACGTCTTTTTCCAGCTAGCATTCGTCCCCAGGGGAAGGATATAGTTCGCACTTGGCTTTTCTATTCAATTTTACGTGTTTACCAGCTTTTCAAGGCTCCCGCCTTCGAATACATCTGGATCAGTGGGATGGGTCTTGATGAGCATGGAGAAAGAATGAGTAAATCCCGTGGAAATAGTATTGATCCTAACCCATTGTTCGACCAATATGGCACAGACGCATTACGTCTTTGGGGTGCTCTTGAAGCCTCTTTAGGTTCTGATTTCCGATTCAGTGAAGGTCGGCTTGCAGGGGCATATCGGTTTCTTACTAAACTTTGGAATATTTCCAGATTCATCTCTGGATTCCCACAAATCAAAGGCGATGACATTGAACTCCAACCTGCTGATCACTGGATTCTCTCTGAACTAAACGATTTAATCCATCGCGCCAGAGCCGGTTATAGCAAACTCGATTTCATCATTCCTGCCCGTGAACTTCGCACCTTCACTTGGGACCTCTTTGCGAGTCATTATCTTGAACTCGTCAAAGGACGTGCCTATTCCAAAGAGGATGAACTAGGACGTAACGCTGCCTGGTTCACTCTTCATACGATCCTGCATGCCATCCTCAAACTCTTGGCACCGATTTGCCCTTTCATCACCGAGAAAATTCACCGTACCCTCTATGACACGGACACATCTATTCACAAATTATACTTCCCTGAACCTATTGATGGAATTGAAAAAGACCACCCCACCGATACCTTGATCCAATTCAACGCTGACCTCTGGAAACACAAAAAAGACCACAAAATGAGTCTCCGTGCGCCTATCTCAACAGTTTCAACAACGAAGACTCTCAAACCCTACGCCGAGGATCTTAAACGGATGCATAACATAAAAACCATCAAATTCACCACAAAGGGCAACACAAAAATACCCCCACCAAAATAACCCCGAAACCAAAGGGGTGGTAGATCAGTGGTAGATCGCGTGTCTCGCACACACGAGGCCCCGGGTTCAAATCCCGGCCACTCCACCAACACCCAATATGCTTCGGCAAAATCCATGTGAACTACCCCATCCGAAGGATGGAGCTTCCTGCTTCATACCATCGACCACTGTCAACTGGTCCACAGGCTCTACTCGCCGTTCCGGCGATGTTGCCCAGTCAGGTTCCTTGGTTCTCGGACCCCGACTAGGACCTCACTAAATGAATTGCAGAAACGTATTTAACCTCCATGATTCATCCCCGACCTAAAGAAAAAGTCGTCTCAAAGCTTTTGATAAACGAAAAGAGTCTACGCGCATCCACGTACTTCATGTGGGCCGGTGGCCTAGCTTGGTAGGGCACTCGGCTGATAACCGAGAGGTCGCGGGTTCGAAGCCCGTCCGGCCCACCATTTTACGTTTTTCGGGATTGATTAATAGCACACCTTCATCGAACACATGATAAGCTATTATGGTGAAGGGAAAAGAGAATTCATATGTGGTGAATAATATGGAAGCCCGGAAACTACAACGTGTGGGAGCTTCATTTCTTCTTTCGGTTCCAAAGCAGTGGGTGGAGGAACAGGGACTAAAGAAAGGTTCAATGATTTTGGTTCATGAACGGGCAGATGGAATGCTTATCATCAATCCTAGACTTGAAGAGGAACCACTTCGACTCCGTAGTGTTATCTCGGATCCATCCAATGTTTCTCGAAACATACTTGCTTGTTATTTGGCTGGCAACGATGTGATTGAAGTTAATCTCGGAGAAGCGATGACGCCCACCTTGAAGCGCGAAGTGAAAGGAATGGCTGAGTTCCTTGTCGGAGTTGAAATTATGGAAGAAGAAGCCTCTAGCATGACTTTGCAGTGTATGATTCCCAGGAGTATCGATTTACGGACCTATTTACGGCGAACCTATGGGATTGCAGCAAAGATGCACGAAGACGCGATTCATGCGTTTATTCGTAATGACCAAGAGCTGGCACAAGATGTTATTGCCCGAGATCGGGAAGTAGATCGGTTGTATTTCTTGGTCGTCCGACAACTTCGGAAAGCAATTGCCTCACCAAGTGGTGATTTACTGCTTTCTCCACTCAACCTCTTGGATTATCGGCTGGTCGCAAAGGAAGTAGAAGCAATTGCAGATGGGTGTGCGAGTATAGCAGAACAAGTAGTCACAGAAGGGTATATTTTTCCTCCGCGGCCGTTTTCACAAGTATTAACAAAACTCAGTGATCAAGTTTTACGCGCGCATCGAGAAGCAATTACAGCTGTCCTCCAACAAAATAGTGTTCGAGCTCGAAAGGTAATTGCCCAGAAACAATCGATTTCTAAACTGGTTTTCGAACTTACTGAAGTGCTAGCGAGACAGGATTTGTCTGTTTTACCAGTGTTCGATCGGGTAATCCATAATGTGGAACGAATTTTTGAATCGAGTATTGACATAGCCGACCTTGTGATATAGCAGAAAAGGAAAGTGGCGCGGAGTAAGGGATTTGAACCCTTGCGACCACGAAGGTCACTGGATGACTCGGTCATCTCGAGTCCAGCGCGTTACCGCTCCGCCAACTCCGCTAGCCTTTAATTATGATTTTCCTTACCAATAAACATTTTTTTCTCTTCTATTCGATTGCTGTTCTACCCAAACACTTTACTTAGAGGGACGGCTCCCAAAACGCATCAGGGTGAACTTTAATGGTCCTCTCCAAAGACATCAAAACAATTCAACGGGAATATAAAATCATTGGTCGCCAAGACCTTATTACGCAATGTCTAGCATCCGATAAGGCAGATAAACACATGCTCATCGAAGGCCCAGTTGGTGTCGGGAAAACCACAATCGCCTCTGCCATTACTAATTTCTTAGGACGTTCATTTTTCCGTGTGGATGGAGATGAACGCTATACCTCAGCGAAGCTAGTGGGATGGTTCGATCCCCCGGTTGTACTCAAAAACGGATATACCCGCGACACCTTCGTTCCCGGTCCTCTTGTAGAAACGATGGAAACAGGTGGAGTGCTTTTCATTAATGAAATTAACCGTATGCCAGAAGCAACACAGAATACACTTCTCCCAGTCATGGACGAGGGAACGTTACATGTACCAAAGCTAGGCACTATAAAAGCAAAAAATGGATTCCGAATAATCGCTACCCAAAATCCTGAGGCCAGCGTAGGTGTAACACCACTCGGAGAAGCTCTACGGGATCGCTACGTCTGGCTTTATCTCGACTATCATACCGAAGCTGAAGAAAAAGAAATCGTTCATATCAATACTGGAGTTGAAGACAAGGAAATCGTAGAATTGGCCGTGGCTATCACCCGAGCAACACGTGATTATACAGACATTCGTCGCGGGGCTAGCGTTCGGGGCGCAATCGATATTACAAGTCTCTACACACAACTACCTGGTGAAGGTTACGATGTGTGGGAACAAGCAGCCATCATGTCACTTGTCCCGAAAATTGAACTACACGATGACGCGCAGAAATCTGCAATCGAGGTCATCAAAACACTCGTTAAAGCTGTGTTAGCAAATTTTTAATCGCTGAGGAGGCCCCTGCCTCCGATGACGTGCCCATCGTTCTCTCCGGAACCATCTCAGATGAGAAACTCTTCGAATCGGAAATCAGAGCCAATGGACGTGATTTCCAATACTACCTCCGTTTAGGTCGTACTTTTGATTACCCCAAAGCAAAAGAAATGGCTGAACTTGCCATAGAACAAAGAAATGTCACTGCATTACAAGCCCTCGCTCAGCTCCAACCTATTGCTACAAGTGAAGCCATTTCAAGTCAAGACGGTGTTCACCTGATTGCAAAGTCTGCCCATGAAGGGAATGTTGCTGCACCACTACTCTTCTTTCAACTCCGACATCAAATTCGTGGACAATACCGCCAGAAATTTCGTGAGCTGGCCCGTGCTACCATAATTCATTCAGCTCTAAGAATCAGTGGACGTGGACTGCGCCCTGAAACTATCAAAACCGTCCCTTTTTACCCAGGTCTTGACGAATTTGACCTTGATGCAACATTGGAAGAAACACTCCTAGAACCCGACTATGTGAATTATAATGAAATCGTCGGTGTTGAACGAGTAGCACGGAAAAAAATTGGCACAATCATTTTAGATACCTCCGGATCCATGGCCGGGACAAAACTTCTTACAGCCGCTACAGCAGCCGCTGTTGCGGCATATCACCTACGTCATGACAAGTATGCCCTTGTTGCTTTCAACACCGTTGCTAGCATTATCAAAACCATCGATCAACCCACTACAATAGATACTATCGTTGATACAATCCTTGATACAGAACCTGCGGGCTACACCAACATTGCCGATGCCCTAAAAACTGCATTTACTCAATACCAACGTGTTCACCGACAAGAATCTTGGGCTATCCTCATCACCGATGGCATCGCCAACCGTGGTGGACCACCAGAGCCCCACGCACGGAAGTATCACAATCTCCATGTATTACAAACACCAGGTACACATCCGCAAGGTGAAGAAACCTGCCAGCAGATTGCCCAGCTTGGTAGGGGACGCTATATCAAAGTCAACTCATACACGGAGATACCTCGTGCCCTCATGCGGCTCCTACGCCAAACGTGACAGGACGTAGAACAGCACAGTAAAGAAAACCCAAAAGATTGCCATCAATGGACCGATTTCAGTTCCTGGTATTGGATACATAATTTTCACCAACAATGAATCCGGATTTGATTACTTAAACACCACAAGAGTTTCGCACTATAGTATCGAAACAAAACCAAACAGAGCTCCGCCTACATTAAGGCACAAAGCTTTTATCGACCACCACAGCTCTTCTGTACCGTTCTCATCCAAGTCCGCAGCGGGGTGGGGTAGCCAGGATATCCCGCGGGGCTCATAACCCCGAGATCGGTTGTTCAAATCAATCCCCCGCTACCATTCCTTTTTCTCATTAACAGACATCAACTCTATGAAACTGTGAAAAGTTGCTTTAGTGTTATTCATGCTAAAGGGCAGTAAAACCCTCACTCATACAAGGTCCAAATGCCGAATACTCTTAAGACGGCTTGTCCTACTTTAGCACGGTCCTAGAGCTACACAACAGCAGGAAAACCCTAAATGAGTTTAAAAAAGTCAAATCCGCAAGATACCAATTCTGATCATCAAAAAGATGAGACTACTAAACGATTTTCTCACATAGTCCAAACAATTAGTAATCGTTTAGCAGCTGAGCCGTTGGATCACTATATTGCTATCCATTGGGAACCCTCACCATTTATGCTTAAAGGACCTCGGTTTGGAGCAATTGCTTATACTAATAAAGATGATCAATCAATACTGGAACTCTCCGAAGAACTACTTTCAAATCGGAATGAATTTTTAGAACCAGTCCTTTGGCGTGAAGCATTCCTACTTCATTTACCCCGTATTATCCGAAAGGTTCCTGAATCGTCAGATCTTGGGTTCTATTGTTATTATCGATATGGTCTAAGGACTTCAAAACAACGTCAAAAATTTCAACAATTATGGGAGAGTGTTTCCCCTCCACAAGGATACAAGTCCTATTATTACTACCCAACTGCAGGATTTTCAATTTTTGATAGGAGCGTTAATGGTACATTCCTTCAAATGGTCTTGAAATGGTTCGAACCATTCAAAGAATCATCAACCCAGATGTCCTCTCAAATGTTCACAGCCAATCTTGAACGTTGGATCTTCAACCACCATATCATCCTTCAAACTATTGAGTTGAAAATCCTTAGGGGTCTAAATGCTTGTCTGCATTGCACACAAAAACAACTTGCAAAAAACACTGATCTTCGCCAGCCAACAATCAGTCGAGTTATTAAATCACTTGCTACTAAACACCTTCTTCGATTTTTCGTTTATGAAAACTATCCAGTGCTAGGTCTTCAACCCATAACAGTACTATTTTCTAGCAGCAATCAAACAGTTATTAATTCACTCAAAAGCCTGGTCGCAAAAATTCGGTACACGCAAAGCATTCAAGAATTTACTGACAGTTTTCTCGCCTCATTCGTTATTCCAAAAGAAAGGACATCGCGATTACGGCAGTGGATAAGACAAATATCGGCGAGGTATGACCTATTTCCACCTAAAATTTTCATTACTACAGAAAGAGTAAACTCGATGAACTTTGATCTTTACAACCCCGAACAAGGCGGTTGGCCTGAAGAATATGAACAAATCTTGGATAATTGTTTCAGAATAATCAAGGAAGAGTGGGCTTCTCACATTCCTCAACTAAATGTCTTCAAGTTTTCACCCTCAAGATTAACGAAATCAATAACGCTTCAACCTCAGGATTTTGTTTACATGCAAAGGGCAACAGATGCCTTTTTGGTAACAAGTCAAGCCCGATTTTATGAGTCACATGAAGCACGGAAAGCAGGTTATCGGGAAACCGAGCACATGACCTATAGACGTCGTGTCGATTTTCTAAACCTACAAAACATTATGAGTCAACCAATGGGATTAGGTTTAATGCATATCGGATTAAATGAGGCTGTGAACGTTTTTATTGAAACGCCTTATGATAGGACTAAAGATATAATTTCTGCCTTTCAATTACTTCCGTCTGTAAGTGGTAAGATTTTCGATAATGGCTCAGGAACAATGATGATTCTATTACCTAGTGGAACAGCAGTCACTGTGCAAACAGCTCTACGAAATATTTTCGAAGAATTAGAATATCATACTAGGACGGCTATTAAACCAGCATGGAAATCATTTGGTTGGGTAACTGGGAACCCCATTATTCCAAGCAATTATCATTTTGATAAGGGAAAGTGGATTTGGACAAAAGACACTTTACCAACACTATCATCTGATGATTGATGATAAGTAATCACTAAAAGTGACAATCCAGGATGTAAGAAAAAGCCATTTTTGATTCTCTTTCATTCAAATTTTTGTATTTTCCTTTAGGGATTTTTATGGAATTTCTCTGCCAATAGTCTCAGAGGTTTATGGAGGTAAATCCCTCATGCAATGGCCCCCTATTCGACCTTATCCGGATCCGTAAAATGTTTAATTATCACCTGAATTAACTGGCACAAGGTTCCTTGCCCCCGAAATTAGATGCCCTGGAACCCGGGTTTTGGGTTCCTTCCTTTTTTCTTTTTCATTGTTGTTGCATGGATATCGGAAGGTAGAATTAGGTGCTATCCTATGATATTCTAAACTGTCTGTGGATGGGTTGACCATTTCTCGGGTTAATACCAATTCAATTTGGTCCCAGTTTCGGGTGTTACAGAAGCGACTTGCAACTTTAGTTAATATCAAACCTTTACCCCGAGTTCGAGATCGAATTACTCAATTACAATTTGTACCAAAATCATTGAAATTTGTAGGACCTCGATTTGGTACTACTGAAATACCCTCCGAAGAAGGATCTCGAGGTGGTTGGACTGTAACTCTTTCAGAAGATCTCAAAGTCGCGTCTCCCCACGTTTTGTCATGGGTTTTGTGGCGGGAGGCATTTCTCAGCTACCTTGTTCCTAATATACGCCAAATTCACGAAGCTGCGGACTTGGGTCTTTATGCAGGTTTAAAATTTGGTGAATATAACACCGAAGAAAAGAAACAAATATTTGAATTGTGGGCTCGTGTGTCCCCAACACAATACCATTTATATTACAACTATGATGCGCCTTTCGGGTTTCCAATCTTTGACCAAGTTGTTAGTGATTTATTTCTTCACCGCGTCCTGTTTTGGCTGAACTCGATTCGCCCAAGCAGCTTCCAGCCGCTCTCTTCATCCACCTATACCGCTGCCTTGGAGAGATGGATGCAGGAAACCCATAACCCTCTAAATAAAACCGAATTACGTATTCTCAACGCACTTTGTACAATTGATCACTTCTCTCAGAGTCAATTAGCCAAGATATTGAATCTTAGCGATTCTGCAATTAGTCAAGCCCTCAATAGATTATCCCAAAGACAATTGCTCAGAATTTTTTCATTCATTAATCTTCCTTTGCTGGGACTAATTCCTTTAGAGATTAAACTTCAAGTTTCTGACATGAAGCAAAAAAGAAGAATCATGACATTACTATCAAAAACCCCTTATATTGACTTCATCATCGATACCAAACAATTCTTGATATCCAGATTCGTCATACCATATAATCGGGTGGACGAATTTAAGAGCTGGATTTATGCAATAAGAGCTAAAGAAAATCTAGCTCCAATTGGGGTATACAAAGTTATACATCAATCTTTTACTTGGAATTTCAGAACATATATTCCGGAACAAGGATGGCCCACCGATTTTTCAATTCAACTTAATCAATTTCAATCATTAATACTTGGAAACCACGGCTTCTCGTTACCACCACTGAAAAGCCACAGCTATTCTTATGATCTACTTAAACAACATCAAACATTCCCAATTAAGCTACGTCAAGAGGACTTTACATATTTTGGGCGCTCGTCTGAAATGTTCCGAACAACCGAACGGGTAACACCTCGACCATCTCAAGAAGTTCGTAAAGCAGGTCTCTTAGAAACAAGTCACATGCGTTATCGAAGACGTGTACAAAAACTCGAAAAACAACAGATCGGCATCCCTGGAAATTTCTGGTTACAGCACATCGATCTCAATACAACGATTCATCTTCTAATCTTTGAACCTAAGGAAACAACCGAGTCAATAATGAGAGCATTACAACTATTCCCATTGATTAGTGGAAGAATCGTCGAAAACGGAAATGGACATGTTCACATCTGTGTTCCAAATCAAAGCGCTGTTGATACACTTTCGACGATGAGAGAGACAATAATAGAAATGGGGCTAAACGCACACATTAGTATTAATCCAGCATGGCAGACATTAACGGATTTTGAGCCGCCACTAAATTCTTCGAATTATGATTTTATAAATGGTAAATGGAAATGGGGACCTCACACTTTACCGTAATTTCCCCATCAAAAAGAGGGTGAAGGCATTAATGCCTTCAATTTAATTACCTGGTAAAGGACGAATTCGTGGGTAACTCATTAATTGAATACCTCCAAAATTTGTGTGATTTAATGAGTCAATTTCAGAACCCCCTTTAAACCAAAAAAATGACATGCAAAAAATGGTTTAATTTTAGCTACTCTTTGTTTATTTTTTATTAAGAATTAGCACTGAAATGGGTACACATTTGCATTTATAGCCAGATTTACAACCGAATTTTAGAAAAGCAATAGTGACATAGGCTTGTTTGGCGAATGAGTTTGTCAGTAGAAGACTCTGATGTTCAAACCGCTATTACAAAACTGCTTAGAGCGGGCTTTCAAGTCAGCCCAGCGACATTACAAATGCTCCAAACCGCATCCAACCCCCAACAGATTGTCGATAAGTTTCTAGCCTCTGACATAGTACACCCTAATGACACACCCGTTCTCGAACCAATTCATTTTGACCTACCCAAAGAGAAACCACAAGAACCAACACAAGAAGAACTTCTGCAAGATTCCCAAACCCCTCAACTTACACACCCTAGATTCCAAGCAGAGGGAGTAAAAACAAGAATAAAAATCAGAAAAGACCCAACACCCCAATTGCAGAGTAAGGGGACAGTAGAAGATTTCGTTTCAAATTTCCGAGATCGGTATTATCGTTTACGAGACATCATCTCACAACGGGTGGATGGAAAAGGTGTCATAGATATCAATGACGTAGCAGAGGGAAATAATATCCAAGAAAAGGGGAAAGTAGCGACTGTAAAGATTGTAGGATTAATCACCAGTAAAAATACAACAAAGAGTGGAAATATTGCGTTGGAATTAGAAGACCCCACAGGACGCATCTCTGTAATTGTCCAACAACGTGATCCGAACTTATTTTCAAAGGCACGTCTTGTGCTACTCGATCAGGCACTGTGTGTTGAGGGAGCCTTAGTGAGTTCGGAGATGATGATTGCTAAGGATCTCTTTTTACCAGATATTCCCTCGAATCGAAAAAATAATCGAGCAAATGAACCTGTAAGTGCCCTGCTGCTGTCTGATATTCATTTTGGGAGCCGGAATTTTCTCGACAAGATTTTTCAACGGGTACTAGATTGGCTTCAAGGAAATGAAGGCGATGAAGAACACGTCGAGTTGGCTAGCACGGTAAAATATATTGTCATTAATGGTGACCTTGTAGACGGAATCGGAGTGTACCCAAATCAAATTGCAGAAATTACACTTTTCGATCTTGATAGTCAATTTGACGGTCTTAACAAACTTCTCCAACAAATTCCTTCTCACATGCATCTCCTCATTGCCCCGGGGAATCATGATGGGGTTCGGTTGGCTATTCCAAGACCAGCAATAGAAGATCGCTTTCTCGCTTCGTTGAAAGATACGGGATTACAAATAACGTCTCTTGGTTGTCCTTCGCAAGTGAGCCTTCATGATGTGAATTTATTGATTTACCATGGGGACAGCCTTGTCGACATAATGGCTGCACTTTCGAGACCCGAGTTAGAAGCAAGTTTTGCTGCAATGAGAGAGATGCTCCGTGGGAGACATCTTGCTCCCATATATGGGAAGAGTACAACCATTGTAGCTGAGCCGCGAGATTGGCTCGTCATTGATGAAGTACCAGATATTCTTCATTGTGGTCATGTCCATGTAACTAGCGTGGGCAGTTACCGAAAAACCCTAATTCTTAATTCGGGAACCTTTCAAAGCCAAACAGATTATCAACGATTGATAGGTGTAGAACCTACACCGGGAATCGTCCCTCTTGTAAACCTACAAACCCTCAATGTGAAAACACTGAATTTTACTTAGAGTTGTTCGAATTCCCACGATTCCACCTGCAACGACTGGAGAAGTCGAATAGATTCTTCCTTTTCTAAAATCAAGAATAATTTCGCCACGTGTTTGCAGAATCGATGAAGCAAACTGACTTTTCGCCAGTCAGGGCAATTATGAGCTATCCGTCGGCTAGCTTCATCAAGGATGAGAATATAATCTTGAGATCCATGAACCGTGGCCTCCACTTTCAATGGATTTTGAGACACGCGGATGAATTCAATGGCTTGATTGTTCATTCCCACTGCACGAGATAAACGGGATGAGCTAACAAATAATCGTAGATGCTCACCCAAATTTGTTGAAGCTGTCTGAGTGGGGATTTCGGTATCAACCACCATTTCATGAGACACTTTTACCAAACCGTTTTCGATACTTATCTGCCCTTCAGATTGAAGGCGTTTAATAAGTTTAAGTGCCTGCGAAGGAGCCATCTGCCGGATATCAAAGGAAAGAAAGAATACTAGCTGTTGAATTGGTACATGATCTTTACCGAGAGCACGAAGTGCATAATCCACAAGGCCAACTGGATTACGTGGTACACTAAACATACTGACAACCTTTAACGCGGTTCTATTTACCCGGGGTTGCTGGAACATAACTTGATAGCGCCTTAATTCGACTATCTCGTTCTAATACATCTGCAATCATTGTTTTCGGGACACTCAACCGGATAATTTTGGTTCGTCCATATCGTCCTTTACTTACAACCTTAGCATTAACTACTCCAATGGCATCAAGATCATTGATGAGATCGCTAACCCGACGCTGGGTTAAAGGATCCATACCCAACTGCGAACAAAATTCACCGTACACATCTTGCACCTCTCCTGTAACTGGATGTGGATGTTTATGACGTTCTAATACATACACCGCATAAAGAACAAGTTTCTGTTGCACGGGTAATGTCCTTAGTACTTCAAGAACAGTATCACGTTCAATGCTTAAACGTGCCTTTTCAACATGGTCAACTTTTACCTCTTTACTTCCCTCACGTTCAGCAATTTCTACTGCTACACGAAAGAGATCAAGAGCCCGTCGTGCGTCACCTTCTTCACGTGCAGCCAAAGCAGCACATAGGTTGATTACTCCTGGTTCTTCTAAAATACCATTTTTCAGTCCATGAGAACTTCGACGCCGAAGAATATCTTGTAGCTGTAATGCGGTGTAAGGATGAAAAATGACCTTCTCCTCACTTAAGCTACTCAACACCCGAGGGTCAAGATACTCAGGGAAGCGAAGATCGTTGGATATTCCAATCAAACTGACACGAGCACTCGTAAGATCATAATTAATTCGAGTCAACTTATAGAGCGTGTCATCTCCGCTCTTCAAAACTAAACGGTCGATTTCATCGAGTACAATAATGGTTAAGAGATCTTGGCTTTCTAGCAACTCGACCAAGCGTGAATGAACTTCATCAGTTGGCAGCCCTGTAAACGGAACTTTCTGACCCAACTCCGCACAGATGCGCGCCAATACACGATAATCTGTATCCACATTCCGGCAATTCAAATACACAGCTTTGAAGGGTAACTGTAGTTCACCAAACTTAGTAGTTAGTTCCCGAAGAACATACCGAGTCACTGCTGTTTTTCCAGTTCCCGGTTTACCATAAACAAAAACGTTTGATGGACGACTCCCTTTCAACCCCGTCGCTAATATGCTTCCGATTTGTGTAATCTGTTCCTCACGATGTGGAAGGTCATCTGGAACATATGAATGCCAAAGAACTTTACGATCACGAATAAGAGTTGGGCCAGTACTAAAACGTTCAAAAATCCTGTCCAAAGGCCGTGGGTCGTCCATTTAATAGATTTCCTCCAGAATGCTCCCATAGGAAATACTAGCGTTTCTTTTGGAAGTGCACGCACCTCCAATATTAGGGTTTCGCAGAAATAACTCTTATTAACTATCTTCTTCAATAAACAAGGTTTAATTTGTTCACAATTGGCGCGTTAATTGTGAACTCTCAATATCATAAACTGATTTAGAACACTTTTTTCTTTTAAAAACAGCCAAATTTAGTATATTTTCAAATCAACAAAGACTCACCCCTTTGTTTCCACTGGAACTATCCAATAAAGCCTTAGATTCTTAGAAATTATTATCAACACGTGAAGAATCTGTGAACACACTCGGGCTATGGAGAAAATCCTTGAAAGGTAAAAAGAACACCGGAGACACCTTATTTTTCATAACACACCAGAACAAGCAGAAGAACGCTTTAGCTTATTATACAACAGAAGTAAGCAGCACCATGCAAATAATCAGTGCTACAATACAACCACTCTTCACACCGTCACACTTTTATCACTGTGAACACGCCTCTCTAGTGGGGACATGGAGAGCCAGCTAGTCACCAGTGGGTGAGCCTCCCATGAAAAAACGTAAACAAAAGATTACCATCGAAGGACTTACCATCGAAGGAAAAACCTGTGACGTAACTATCACTTTTACAGACGGATTACCCTCTTCCATCACCGAATCTCTGGTCACAGCCCTCAGTCAATCCGGCACCGAGGTTCCAGCCCACGAACCCACAACTGAGATACAACCCCTAGCTGATGTGGATTCCTGGACCGTGTTTCAAAAAGTCCGCTATATCACTCTTCGCCACTGTCGTCACGGATGGTTCACTTCCAAAGATATCCAAGAACTCTATGAAAGAACCTTTCACCCACCCCTACGACTAGCCACCGCCTCACAATACCTTAAAAGAATGCATGACAATGGCACTCTTACACGTCGTGGATCAGCTGCCCAACGCGAGTATCGAGTTAAAATCGAAGATTTAACAGAAGAGATTGCAGCTATCCTGGCCACAAAAGTCTAAAACAGTTTCTTTCAAACTTTTTATTTCATAGGAAAAAAATTATGAACTATAGTTATAAACTTTAAAAAATTAATCTACTATTGGCAAAGTAACAAGGCCTCAGAGATCAATGGAAAAATAGAATCAATTGTCACTCCCCTTTGTTTCCACTGGAAGTCGAAGAACAAAGAAAGTTTGGTCTTGTTTTTATATAATTCGAAGAATCTTCCCCAGTAGTTTTCTACTATTGTTATATTAATAGTTTACCTTCTCTAACACGTTTTCTTTAATAGTATAGAAGTTGTTTTTGCGCATTTTCCACTTATTTGAAAGGGTAACAAAAAATCCGACTAAAAAGCAGTTCCAGTGGAAATTAAGGGGTATACCTAGTCTCCTAAGCTACCAGTTGATAGTATACAGAGGGCCTACCACGCTTACCGTTTCGTTCAACATACTTCTCAACAGTTCCGGAAATCAGTAAATTCATTAGAGTATCATAGACAGTTGTTCTTGGGATCCCTGTCCTGACGGTAATCTCTCCCCGCGTTAAGGCACCTTGATCTCGGAGTAGGCTAGTAATATGACTTTTGACGTCGCCTGGCTCAGGTGGACGGGTAGTTGTTCGGGTACGTTGTTTCGTTTTTTGAGTACTGTGGGGTGTTCGTTGGGTGGTTCGGGTAGCAGCCATAATACCACAACTCTACGTCTAGATAATTTACGGTTATTTATATTAGTTGTGGATAATTTCCACTGGAACTTAATGAATTCAATGAAATAAATGAGTTTCAGAATGTGGAAAAATAGCGAACTACTGTTGAATATGCTTATTGTATCATGGATCGTGCTACAAGAGCCTGACCCACAGATGTTCCTGCGTCACCAGGTGGAACTTTGTTGTGCATTAGGAACGTAAGACCTTGGTCTTCAATATTTGTTCGTATAGTTCTTGTGAGAATCTTGTTGTATGCAACTCCTCCGGAAAACCCGATTTTCGATATTCCTTGTTTTTGTGCTGCTTGAATAGCAGTGTCAGCCAATGCATACCCAAGCGCGCGATGTGCAGCATATGCCAGATCCGGAGTCTTAAAGTCGGATTGCAAGTCCATAATTTGCTTAATGAAGCTGCTAGTATCTAAGATTGTTAAGTTACCTTGTCTGTTCTTGGGAATCTGTAATTTAATTTTGGAGTTGGCTGAGCCCGAATTTGCAAAAGACTCGAATCGGATGGCAGGCTCACCTTCGTATGAACGTGTATAGCATACTTGGAAGAGTGCAGCAAGTGAATCTAGTACTCTTCCTGTACTTGATGTCAACGGAGCATTGATTTTCTGGTACGCTTGTTTGAGTGCTATTCTCAATTCTGATGTGCCTTGTGGTAAGGTGTTTGTGGCAATTTCTTTGAAATGATCATATAATTGATCCTGTGAATAATGCCTTGACAGAATACCGATGAGCATACGGAGCGGGTAACGAGCAGCAAGATCTCCACCGGGCATGAGCTGTTGTTCCAGATGACCTACACGTTTGTACTTTTGTGCGTTACCTACGAGGATTTCGCCTCCCCAAATTGTATCATCAGGACCGTACCCTGCGCCATCGCAACAGATAGCGACGATTTCTTCATCCGCTTTGAGTTGGTGATCAGCTAATAGTGCCGCAAGGTGTGCGTGGTGGTGTTGTACCCGGATAAGGGGAACTTGGTGTTCATCAGATATCTTTTCGCCATATTGAGTTGTGAGAAAATCAGGATGTAAATCGCAGGCAATAGCATCAAAGGTATTTACTCGAAGAAGTTGTTGGAGATGTGTGAGGCTTTCTTGAAGGAACTGCATTGTCTCTACTGTATCAATATCGCCAATGTGCTGTGTAAGATAGATTCGTTTATTGTGGTAAATTGCTCCTGTGTTTTTTTCCATTGCTCCAAGAGCGAGAATTGGAGGTCCAATATCGGCAGTATCAATAGGTTCAGGAGTATAGCCTCTTGAACGACGGACAATAAGTGCTTGGTCATAAATTGGAATGACAACCGAGTCATCACATCGTTGGTATATAGTACGATCATGAGTGAGGAAGTAGTCAGCCATTTTCATGAATTGTTCTTGGAAGGTGGTTGCATGGATGAGGGTCGGTAATCCCACAGGATTTGCGCTTGTCATCACTAATGCGAGATCATCAAGGCCTTCAAATAATCGCAAATAGATTCCTGAATAAGGAAGCATTACGCCAATTGTATTCAATCCAGGTGCTAGTGCTGGGGATAGTGGGAAAGGAGATTTTTGATCCAAGACTACTATCGGTCGACGCCAAGAGGTCAAGAGCTTTTCTTCATCTTGATTTACTTTTGCATACTGTCGAATATCTTTGAGATTTGTTGACATTATGGCCAGGGGTTTATTGGGTTTTTTCCGTAATTGTCGAAGTCGTTGAGTTGGTTCTTCAAGATTAGCTCTAACTGCAAGATGTATACCCCCTAAGCCTTTTACGGCAATAATGGCTCCTTCGTTCAGAAGCTTCACCGTTTCTTTGAAAACGTCATCGACAATAACGGATACTCCACCAGATTCTAATAGTGAAAATTTGGGACCACAGATTGGGCAACAAATGGTTTGGGCGTTGTATCGGCGGTCTAATGGATTGTCGAACTCTGTTGCGCAATCTTTGCAGAGGGGGAACTCGTTCATAGTTGTTCGTTCTCGGTCATAGGGTGTGTTGGTAATTGTTGTGTAGCGTGGACCACAAATAGCACAACAAGTCATTGGATATTGATAATGTCTCGACTTCGGACTAGCCATGTCTCTAATACAATCTTCGCAAACGGCAATATCAGCGGGAATTACTGAACCGCCCGCCTTTTGTTCGTCCTTCGAAATTCGAATCTGAAAGTTTGTATATTTCCCGGTTGGGGTTCCCCATATTGTGCGGATGCTGTCAATTACGGCAAGATATGGTTTATCTTTTTCAATGGATTCAATGAATTCAATAATTTTCTTTTTATCGCCTTCTACAACTATCAAAACAGCAGAATTTCCAGTATTCAAAACGTATCCTAACAAATTACGTTGTGTGGCTTGGGCATAGATAAATGGACGGAAGCCAATTCCCTGTACAACGCCGACAACACGAATTTCTGCTTGTTGAATATTAGTCATCGGCGTCAACTCCCTTTGAACCGACGAAAGCGAAGTATTAATTCTTTTGGAGTTATCATCAAGTAGTATATGCTTTCGGTTAGTGTTTGATGATGAGTGAATTTCGTGTCCCAACGCCAAAGGAACTGCAAGAACTCCGAAAGAAAGTTGGGCTCACGCAAGAAGAACTTGCTACTCGAGTTGGGATTAGTCAGTCTTTAGTTGCACGAATAGAAAACGGCCAAGTGAATCCGAGCATTATTACGCTTAAACGAATTCTTAGTGCAATCGAAGATCAAGAACAGGTTTCTCCAAGTCTACGAAAGCTGTTAAAATGGAAAGGCCAAACTACAAAGATGCAACAATTAATCGGGGTCAGCCCCAATGACAAAGTACGAAGTGCAGTAATACTGATGAGGCGTCATGGCATATCACAACTTCCTGTCATTAAAAAGAACAAATCTGTTGGGTGTATTAGTGAAGGTACTATACTTCGAAAATTGATGGTCATGGACTCACAGAGAGTCTTCTCATTATCAGTCAATGAAATAATGGAAGAGCCTTTTCCATCAATTGATATTAACGAGAGTGTAGAACTTGCATTCTCCAAAATCGCATCAGGCGTTGAGGCATTATTAATAGAGGATCAAGGACGTCCTGTGGGAATCGTCACTAAGATTGATATTATAGCATTTACACGAATTTAGCACATGATTTTGTAATAATTTCAATGAATTCAATAAATTTATCTAGTTTTATGTTTTTAATACTATCAATAATCCTTATAATACAGAACCCACATTTCTCCAAAATAACTGAGGCGTGATGAAACTGAGTGAGCTGGATCGATTAGTCGAACGAACACAAAAATTCGATCAACAAATGCTTTCAAAATGGGGATTCAAAACAGAGAGAATTGAGCTATTTGGCATTGATTCTGACGAGCTGTATGTAGTTCCAGAAGGGGAAGCCCTAGCAATAAAGAGAGCCGTTAACTATCTGCGTAATCAAACAGCTAGTGTGGTCGTATCTGGTCCATTGGGCGCGGGAAAAACCACATTTTTAGAAATGATCCAGCAATCATTAAATCGTCTACCAAATATTCGGGCCATAAGACTTGAAGGTGTTAGTTCGGCTGATGCTTTAATTGATGACCTGGTTCATGCAAACATTGGAGAACAAACTGTGCGTGATTTCCTAATTGACAGAGTTGGTGTTCGTGTCGTACGCAGTGGTTCAGTTGCTAAACGGCTTTCTCGTTTACTATTGGCATTAAGAACGGATGCAGAAGAAAATGGAACCTCATATGTTTTCTTAATTGATGAATTTCGACAATTAGAACGCCAAAGACCTGATAATCGTGTACGTATTGTAGATACGCTATTACGAATGGTAAACGACAAAACCAGAGATGGACGTCGATACGTTGTCCTAGCCTTGGCAGTAATTACCCGTGTTGGCGAGAGTGCTATTAAGACTCTTGAAATACTCTCATCAGTTGGAGAAACCTTAGGTCATGGAACCAAGTCTGCTATTCGAAGACGGTTCGTTGAAATCTACGATATGCGTCGAATGAATAAATCAAGTGCAATGAAAGTCATGCTCTGGAGAATAGCCTACCTCAAAGGTGCAATGGACAAACTGCAATCGAATTCGGAGGATAGTGTAGATTATGAGTCTGATACAGTGAAAGAGTTACTGTATCCCTATACAGTTGAAGCACTAGAGGGTATTTTCAGTTATTCTGGGGGTAATCCCGGGATTATGCTTGAGCTATTATTACGCTGTCTTCAGGATGCAGTTCGTGGTGCTGAAGTTCTTGTAAACGATGGTTACACGCTAGATCATATTCTATCAGCATATCAAATAGACTTCAACTACGTTCAACGGTTTGTACAAAAAGAGGTAAAACGGGCAAGAGCAGAATTTTCTTCATTTCAAACTGAGCTTCTGAGTTTCCTTTCTGTTGCAAGATCACTTGATGAAATTGAAGACTGGCTACAAATTCATGATAGCTCTTGGGAAAACGTATTGGAGGATTTCGATCTATTTGAAAAACAAGGCCTTATCTACAGTCCTGAAGCGGGACGTATTCAGGCTACTGAACTATGGACCAAGGGTTCCACATTTGTGTGAGGTGAATAAATCATGTCGGCTACGGATCTGATAAGAGAACGATTGAAGAAGGAAAAAGAAACCAAACCCAAAAAAGAATCAAAAAAACCAGCAGAAAAAACATCTGATATCGAGTTAGAAGAATTATCATCAAGAGTCGGTGATTCAAGTCTTAAACGCTTACGCATTGAAAGTGAATACGAAGGACGCAGAACTATAAGTGCGAGCATTCCAGCGTGGATCAAAGCCGCCTTGGATTATGTGGCAATTGCTGCCACAAAATCAGGAGAAGGTAAATATGGTGGGTTTGGTGGTAAATCGCGGTTTATTGCAGAGGCACTCGAGGCGAAGATAAAATCAGATTTTCCTGAGGTCTTCGAAAAGCTTCAACGCAAATCGTAAATAGCATAAAAAGAAATAACTTCAATAAAATTAATGAAATTATTGAAGTCATTCCTTTCAGTTAATTTTCTTTAGTTTAACTTTTAGGGAATCCACTACCTTATGTTTAATTGTTGGGCAAATTCCGGAGGAAGCAAGATGCAAGTAAGCGGCACGAAGAGATTATGGATCGTCTCATTTGATTTCAAGCAACCTAAAGGCTCTAACCAGTCTAGAAAGACCCGTTTTTTCCGAGAATTATATGGATACACCCAACAAGTTAAACAGCTGCTAAAAGGTGGCAAAGAAGTTACCCGTACTTATCATTATTCAGGCATTATGGATCAATTACCGTTTGTTAAATTGGGAAAAAGCGTATTAGGAGTTCAACCTGGTACAGAAGGTCCTATACTTGAATTGCTTCACAAATTCGATGAAGTCGATTATTACAACTTCATTGGTTGGGTGCCCTCAGCGATTTGGACGGTTGCTGAGGATGACAACCTTTTGATGGCTAGTAAACTCATTTCTAGATTGGGTTATCTTTCAGTCCTATTTATGTTGAAAAGGTTCGGAGGAGTTATTCAAGTCGATGAACTTCTTAACTTCGGTTTCGATGCTGACTATATCAATCAAGCGATAACCAATTTAGAAAAGAGTGGCCTTGTGCTTCAGAATCAGGATGTCATTCAGTGTACTGATACTGGAGAAACAGTCGCAACAATCTTGGCTGAAAAAATGAAATTTTCAGAAATCTAACTATTTTTTTGGCTTTCAATAAAGTTCCTTATTCGGGTTTCAGGGCAAGCGGTTTGGCAAGTGCTTCGATTAGGGCAATGATGCGGTGTTGTGTTTGCTTAAGGGAGCTGAGGTGAGTTGGTGTTGGAGTTTCCTTAGTTGTGGCTACCTTGTCATATTCTCGTGCATAACTTCGAATAGTTTCGGAGAGGTCTTGATATTGCATGAGTGATGGAGTTTCCAGAATTCCTAAATAACCTAGGAGAACTAATGTAAAAATCGACTTTGATACGTTCTTTCGGGCTTGGGCGAGTGATCGGTTGAACGATCCCCGACTAATCCCCTTAGGCTTCTTTGTTCTAGGTCTTGGATCTCGTAAGGTGGCTTTAGTTTTATAGTCAATACGTTTCTCTCCAAAACCATCCAGCAAATAGTCTATGATGAGTGTTTCAAGTTGCACATTTGTTAGGTGGCTATTTTCTGCTAGCAATTGGGTAACTGGGTCTTCTTGCATTCTGCGAGACCAAGAGCGCGTCTCCTCTACTTCGTTTTTTTGGGTCAACTGGCTATCTCCATGGATACAATTTTGTATACGAATTGAAATGGCACCTCAAAAATGCGTCGGTGTTAACACCCGGCTATCACCAATTTCTAAATTATTGATTTCAATAATTTCAATAAGTATAATGAATCAAAAATTACAACTGAACAGGTGATGAGGTTTTTATGGTAGATACATATTCATCTGTGAGGACTTGGCAAATGTGTGCTAATGCAGCTTCATCCTATTTTCCGTATTCGACTCCTCGGCCAGGTCAACTAACCCTTATCAGAGCCATTCAAGAATATGCAGCAGTCGGAACGCACTTGTGTGTCGAAGCCGCGAATGGGTTTGGTAAAACAATCGCTGCATTGTCAGGAGTGCTTCCTCTCCTTAAAACGAATAATTATGGCATTGTCTACATCGCCCGTACTCACAAACAACTGGATCGGGTTATGCATGAACTACGGCTTATCTCAGAATCAACAGGATTGAACGGAGTTGTGCTACGGGGGAGAGCTGTTTCCTGTTTGAATCCCTTGATTCAAAGATATGCATCTAATGCCCAACAGGCCATGTTCATTTGTTTTCAATTAAGACTCGCAGGGCGATGTGAATTTTATCAAAATCTCTTAAAGAAGACAAAAAGAAATCGGAATTATTACACTCAATTTTATAAGGTACCTCTAACTGGGTCGGAACTACGTCAAAAATGCCTCAAAGAACGGGTTTGTCCCTATGAACTTACAAAGCGGATATTACCCTTTGTTACCGTCGTTGCAACTACCTATTTTCAGATTTTTGATCCCCAAATCCATCAATCATTTTTAGAGGCCTTCGCCCGACCATTTTCAAATACAATACTCATCATAGATGAAGCCCATAACCTCCCCCGGATAGCTGTCGAATTGGCATCAGCTAAACTTTCTCTTAACTCCATTCGTCAAGCAAGGAGGGAAGCAAAACGCTACGACTTACACTCAGTCGTAACATTCTGTAACAAACTAGATCATGTTATCCAGAAACTACTTGAAACACACTCCGAGCAAGAAATAAAATTAGATCCAAAAGTTTTCAATACTCAAATTTCAAAATCGATAAAGTCTAACGATTTAGAGACTTTTTCTACAAAGTTGTTACAACTTGGAGACAAACTGATAAAGAAGCTCTTGACTGAAAGCTTGGCTCCAATAAGCTATATTTATTCACTAGGCAGATTCTTTGTCAAATGGAGTAATTCTCTCCACCGTTCTGATTCCGCGTATTTCATTGTAAGAAATGAATCCAAGAGAAACTCTGCTCGTCTAGAGCTAATTGCGCTAGACCCACGGTGTGCAACGGTTACCGTTTTTGAAGCTTGTCATTCGTCAGTTCACCTTTCAGGGACATTGCAACCAATAAGTGCTCATATTGACTTAGTGGGATTACCTAAGGGAACACAGGTGTTGAATTTGCCGTCTCCTTTTAGTCCTAATCAGATCTTTCCTGTAATTAGTCTTGGTGTAACAACAGCAATGAAATACAGAACACCAAGAATGTTTACAAAGATAACCCGTCGTATCGTTGAGGTATGCCAGGCTACCACTCACAATGTTGGAATCTTTGTTCCCTCATATTCAGTTTTACAATCATTACTTAATTCGGGTCTTGCCTCACAAATCAATCGAGAGCTCTTTGTAGAGAAACCAGGCAGTTCATCAAACGAAAATGATGCCATGATTCAAGCCTATAAAGCCAGGGCTGATGCAGGAGCAGCGCTCTTGGGTGTGTTGAGTGGGAGAAACAGTGAGGGTGAAGATTATCCAGGAAGGGAAATGCAAACAGTAATCGTTGTAGGGGTTCCTTATCCCAGACCGAACCCAATAGAAGCCACCCGTATTGATTATTTCGAACAACAATTTCCAGGTAAAGGGCGACTTTACGGTTATCAGCTGCCAGCACTGAGGAGTGCTTCGCAAGCAGCTGGGCGCTCTGTTCGTCGACTTGATGATCGTGGGGCAATAGTGTTTCTTGATGATCGTTATGCAACACCATCTTGTAGTCGCTTGCTTCCCAGTTGGATTATCGAAAATTTGAAAAGCTCCAACGATAGCGATGGAGTACTCTTCGACAAGTTGAAATCTTTTTATTCAGAGGTATGATAATACTAATCCTATTATGTAATCATTAATAATAACAAATTCATTGAATTCATTGAAGTAATATTAACCGAGATGCCAATTATGAGATATTTCCCTTCTGGAGCTCCTGAGTTGGATAAGGCCTTGGGTGGGGGTCTACGATCCACTGAGATATTCCAGATTTATGGACCAGGTGGGGTTGGAAAGACAACCTTGGCTCTGCAGTTTGCTATTGCCACAGCAAAAAATGGATTTCAGGTGTTTTATGTAAACACAGAGGGGAAATTTCCGATAATTCGGTTGAATCAATTGTCTGGATCTGAATTCAATAAGATTACTCCTTTGATTAATGTAGTTTCGCCAACTAGTTTCAATAATCAAGCACTAATGGTTTCACAGTTTGAGTCATTAATCCCGTCTGGCACTCGGTTGGTAATTTTTGATACAATCGTTTCTCTTTACCGGAAGGAACTTGGTGAAAGTTCAGAGAATCTCATCCTCAATCGAAAGCTGAATCAACAGTTGGGAATGATTGCCAACTTTGCGATATCTCAATCAGTTGCTGTAATTCTAATTAATCAGGTCCGTGGAAATATCGAAGGAGAAAACAATTTCCGACCGGTTGCGGATTCAATAACTTCGTATTGGAGTACCTACTCTCTCCTAATCTCAAGAGCTGAATCGAAGGGTTACAGAGAATTTAAGTTGTTTAGGTCACAAGATTCGGAACCATTAACTCTAGTATTGCAATTACAGGAATCAGGCTTTAGGTAACTCCAACAAGATGATTACAATGTCTCATCCAATTCTGCTTCTTCTAGGTTTTTGGTATATTCTCCCAGCGTATGTTGCGAATGGGTTTGCGGTGTTTGCCAAATTTTTTGCTTCTCCCCATCCAATTGATGGAGGACGTGTTCTCAAGGATGAGCGTTTCATACTCGGTCCTGGGAAGAGTTGGGAAGGTTTTATTATTGGGTTCATTAGTGGAGTGTGCGTGGGGCTTCTCCAAGTATTTACTGCACCATTTTTGGAAGCTCTGATTGTACAATATTTAATTCTGCCACCCGAATTTGTTCCTATTGTGTTATTACCTATTCCACTTGTGATGATGGTAGCTTTAGGAGCCTTGATTGGAGATTTAATTGGTTCATTTGTTAAACGAAGAATGAATATCTCAAGAGGTCGCCCAGCACCCTTACTTGATCAATTGGATTTTCTTATTATGGCAATTCTTTTTGGGTGGCTTATTACCCCTTTGCCGTTACTTTTTGTGGCTTTCCTGTTAATTGTAACACCGATTATCCACTTATTAGCAAATTTCATAGGCTATCTTTTACGGTTGAAGACGGTCCCTTGGTAACTAGGCAATATCTGCCTATCTTACAAATATCTTGTAATTAACCATGTATTGGGAAGTAATGAAAGATACGAGAATTAGAACAATGCCTATGGCTAGCAACATTTGGGAGTAGCGTGGTCGGTAGATGTGCCTTGTACTATGGTACATAAAGAAGAATCCAATGAAGCCGATTAGGTACATGATTCCTCCGACGATTCCTTCGAGAAGGAACTGACGGCTAAGTCCTGGCCAAAGGATCCTAAGCGCTTCTTCTGTTCCGCCAAAAGGTGGGGGAATATATGATAAACTGAAAATACTACCACTCACTATGAAGTAATAGATTCCTAGTACAATGGCGAAAAATATCCATTTTGAAGGCATGTGCACTCCTCGGAACTGGGGCACGCGTAGTTTTAGACGGGGTTTACGGATGAATTTTGGCCACCAAAGGTCAGACATCGACTCACCAAAGAATTATCGTGGGCGTGAATTAGACCATACGAACGCTATATATTCTTTCCCATCGTATCCTCTTTGTTTGGCAAATCGGTGAGAAAGGGGCTAGTCTATGGCTCAATCCAAGACCGTATCGGGAATGCGTGCTACTTTACTCTTCATTCTATATCCTCTTGTTGGCGATTTCCTTTTTATTGATACAATAATCAGAGATGTCTATGCTCGTAGACGTATTCGGCTTGTATTTTCGCTAGTTGGTCTCGCCGTCGTGGCTATCAGCTTCGCGGGATCAGAACTGCTTATCCTCATAGCCGAAGTAACCGGCTCTTCGTTTCCTACAACATCACTAGGGATTCGCTACCTAGTAACTGGAATCGCAACTCTTATCTTTCTTATTCTCTTCATCGATGAAGGCTGGGGTGGTCGTGTGTCTCTAGATGAACAACTTGATGTCCCTGAAGCTCGAATCTCCCTTCTCATGAACGATTCGCGTGAGGTGTTTACAACTCTCAACCGTATTCTTAACGCGGCACAGCTTCGGAGGCATAGACGCGATCACTGCGATAATTCCCGTCTAGCAAGCTATGCCCTAACAGTATTAGGAGAATATCTACAAACACGAGTCTTTTCCGAACCGATTCGTGAAAAATGAATCTACCATCAACAGTTACCAAAAACTCGAGTTCACTTATCTCTAACTCTGTCTTCTCTTTTATTACACCTTCTGTATGTTCAGAACACCGCGAATGGAGAACACAGGATGGAGATCATTCGGCATGAATTGCAACGCCCATCTGTATTCATCAATGAAGCGAAGCTTTCCATTGATTATGTTCCTCCCACCCTCCCCCATCGTGAAGAGCATCTCCGTAAGCTAACCCAGCTGTTTCGCGGGGTAATCGAGGCACCTGGTCATGTTTCACAAAAGGTATTACTCGTCGGTGATACAGGTTCGGGAAAGACTTCTGTAACAAAGCTATTTGGAAAACTACTGACAGAGATTGCTCAGGGTCATGGATTCAACTTAGTGTATATTCATGTTAATGCGCGACGTGAACGAACCGAATATATGATTCTAAATAAAATACTCTCGGCGCTTCAAACAGGTATTCCTCTCCGGGGGCTCTCAACACAAGAACTACTTTCAATAATTTTGGAGTTTATTGAAACAAACAACCTGTATTTGCTCATTACGCTAGATGAACTCGGTGTATTTCTCAAACGATGTGGAGAAGAACTTCTTTATCTTTTATCACGTACTGTGGATGACCAATTAAACGCGCAACAAAGAGTATCATTAATAGGTATAAGCCGTAGTCCACTTTTTGGCTACATTCTTGATCCAAGTACTTGGAGTACACTACAGAAGAACCTAATACAATTCAATCGTTATAACTCCCTCCAGCTTCGAGATATCCTGAACTATCGAGTAAAAGAAGCCGTTCTCGACGGAGCAGTTCCTGAAAGCACAATTGATCTAATCACTGATATCGCAGGAACATCAGGAGATGCACGGTACGCTCTATCACTTCTGTATCACGCAGGGAAAGCTGCGGACGAGAAGGGTGTACTTCGCATCTTACCCGAGTTCGTGAGAAGTGCTAAAGCTTTTACCACGCCTGAAATACGACGGGAGGTTCTCTTGGATTTATCGCTTCACCAGAAATTTCTGCTGCTCGCCGTATGCAGATTGTTAAAACCTTCAGAAGATGCCTACGTGAAAACTGGTGAGCTAGAAGCGCGGTATCGGCTTGTCTGTGAAGAGAATGGCCAAACGCCACGCGCTCATACCCAAATATGGACGTATGTTCAAGATCTTGTCGGGTTAGGAATTCTATCTTCGAAACTTTCTGGCATTGGTCAACGCGGAAAAACCACTCTAATTGGGCTTCCTGATATTCCAGCCGTAGTGTTAGAACGCGAACTTGAACTACAGATTGAAAAAAAGAAAGTTGGTGGCAGTAGGTGATTGATAGACCTGAGACAGCTATTCTTGAGCAGGTTCCCGATAATCGACTAATTCCAGTTGAACTTCTTTTCTCCTCTCGCGGACGTATCAAGATAATTCGTCTGTTGGCTGAGTGTGGTGAGCTAAATATCTCTGAAATCGCCCGGAGAGCTCAGCTGAATCACAGTACTACAAGGAGGCATCTTCGGTTTTTAGAACGTGCGCAACTCGTTCAGGAAAAAACGTTCGGCCGAATAAGGATATTTCGATATAAAATCGAGAATCTGCGTGCTCTAGCTCTCCGACGGTTCATTGAACTCTGGGAAAAATCTGAGTGAGAACTTGGATGACATTACTTGAGAATAAAGTGAACAAGATCCTCTGACAAGTCTAGGTCATTCTTGACTCTTTCCTTAAGTTTCGCTTCTTTGAGAAGAGCTTTGAGCACGGTGATGTATTCTTCGTAGGCTCTTTTGGCTGATAGATGAACGATTGGCGATAGGGCGTGTCCAACTAGAACCCGTTTTTGTCGTACACCCCGAGAAAATCCCATTTGTTGTATCCAATCTGGAAAACGATATTCAGAACGTTTCGGTGTTGGTGTTCCATCTGTTATTGTTCCTGTTATGCACATTAGTTCCTTAGAATAAGGGAGGAGCCTCCAATTCTGAGTTCGATTTATTCGACGGGAAAATATGCTTGCCCTTGATAAGAAATCAAAAGCCTTGATTTGTTGTTTTAATTCAGGAAAAACTAGCGGTATGTTCGCATTAATCCATCTGATTAGTTCATCAGGGTATACATCTATTTGATTAGCTGCGATGATGGCTTTATTCCATGTCTCGGCATAAAAAATCCGGTCAAGAGCCTCGTTTAAGTCAATTCTTTGATCTCTTGATTGTATGAACTCGAGCAAATTTCTATTATTTAGTACACTAACAGATTTTGAAATGCTTTGCAAGTCATTTATTGCAGCTCTTATATCACCACGAGAATGAGAAGCCAACGTATCTAAAGCTGAATCCTCAAATCTTATTTTCTCCTGATTGCATATTTGTTTCAACATCTCAACTATTTCCGACTCTTTAACCGGTTCGAATTCAATAAGTGTAGTAATCTTTCTTAACGGTCGAATCTTGGGCTCAGAAATATCATTTGTGACTAAAATGATGGGCACGCGCGTCTTCTGAATATGCTCTTTTAAAGCTGAAGCAGCACCCCTATCGGATTTACCACTTAGTCCAGCCAGCTCATCAACCAATAATACTCTCCCTCGTGTGCTGGTAAGTGTTCCTGTCATCGTTGAAGTTTGTAATAATTCATCCATACTTTTTTTGCTTCTTTTCACAGTAGCGTTAATTTCAGTTATGTCATAACCTAGCTCTGAGCCAATTGTATGAGCCACTAATGTTTTTCCTACACCTGAAGGACCAAAGAGCATCAAGGCTCGTTTATTTCGAGAAATACTCTTGGGCCAGTTACTGAGCCATTTCTTAATCTTTGAAATCGCAGTGGTATTACCTACAAGATCCTTGCTTGATTGTGGTCGATATTTTTCTACCCAAGGCTGATCTATCATCATTATCATCACTTGGGATTCCCAATTAACGCAAAGTTTGCCAGAACATAACTCAACTGAATTTCTGGGTCAGCTCCTTCAGTAAGTCGAAATTCCGCTTCGCCCACTAATCCAACAAGTTGGACCTTAATCTTTTCATCAACACCAAGCTTCAAAACTTCACTGTGAATTTGTCGGACTATATCAGATCCGGATAATCCCTGCCACACCAACAGATTTCGAAGTTTGTTCTGTGCTTCTAAGAAATCGCCATTTAAGGAAGAATTAATCATCTCTCTTACTTCTTCTGGTCGGGCTTTGCCTGTTGTACTATAAACTGCATCAGCATCAACCAGTTTCTTAGTTACTGCCGCTGCTTGAAGAACATTAATTGCCCGTCGCATGTCACCACTGGAAACATAAAGAATAGCGTCTATTCCATCTTCAGAAAGTTCAACTCCTTCCTGTTTAGCAATATAGTGAATTCTCTTTTTGAGCTGCTGTTGGTCTAGCCGGGGGAACCGGAAAATTGCACATCGAGATTGGATAGGATCAATAATTCGGCTTGAATAATTTACAATTAAGCAAAACCGGCAACTACTGACGTATCGTTCCATTGTTCTTCGGAGAGCATGTTGTGCATCACGAGTTAGAGAATCAGCTTCATCCAATGAAATTATCTTAAAAGGAGCATCTCCCAAGGGGCGGGTTCGAGCAAAACTCTTGACACGATTCCGAATCACATCAATGCCCCGTTCATCACTATTGTGTAATAAAATAGGTGCAGTTCCGCCCCAGAACATCTCTGAGCCAGGAACAGCTACGTCGTAAAGATAACCATTATATTCATTAATTTCTATTTTCTTTATGAGAACTACTGAAAGTGGGGAATCCACTAGTTTCATTAATCCCTCTACCTTTTCCCTACCTATCTTATCTCTTATTCTTTCAAGAAGTTCTTTCACTAGTTTCTTTGATACCCTTTTACTTTGTTTTGAATATAGTTGATGCCTTAGGAGATATCTCCAGTTAAAATCAATATTCTCGTCGTTCTCTTTACAAAGATTAATTATAGGTTCTGCAGGCATGAGATCAGTTTTGATGTACGAAAATGAAGGTTTTTTCCAAATGATTCTTGTTTCTTCTTTAAAGCAAGAAGTATCCACACCAGAGATTCGACCTAACCAAGTAATATCAATTAGATTTTCTTCTGATTTTGACGAATACCTAAGATATTCTCCCCAATGTCCCATTGCATCATTAGCATAACCCTTCAAAAAATCCCATTTAAATTGGGAGTCGTAAATGAATTTTGGCACTCTCTTAAATTTCGCAGTAAATTCCTCTGAGCCATTATAGAAATTATTTCTGAAAAATCGTGCTAATTGGGTATTATGCACTCGTATTTGTATAGAGCTCATTCTGGTCCTGTCGAAGCCTGAACCACCTAACTTAGTTTTACTCTTAAGATTAAACTTCTCTTCTAATATCGTTTGAACTCTTTCAACTTGATCCATTTCGCCTGGATATCCGAATTCAAAAACTAGACCACCACTTGTATTCCTACAAAAACTTAAACAGCCCTCTGCCAGATATGTACCAAAGAGCCATGCTAGCTCTTCATCTAATTCTGAGTTCTTTAGAATATTCTTAATTTTTGGATTCCTTACGAGACCACTTTGTAGTTCGTTGAATATTTGTGGTTCATATTCCTCGAAATCTAAGAGTATGTTTTCTTGGCCTTCAATGTCTTTACAGAAAGTAATTAACAAATCCCCTTCTTCTAGATCTGAAACCTCCCTTGGAGTTAAGTTTCCCTTTTTATCAAGAATTATTACAGAATGGTTTAGACTTGTTTTGACCTCCCCGCCCCCATATTTTATCCTAGCAATTTTAGTCACCTTATGTCTTGAGATCAAACTTACTGGCATGAATTTTACTTTGTAGCTATCATCTATTGAGAGGATTTCAAGAGTGGAGGGTTTGGCATATTTTTCATCTTTTTTGAAGTATCTTTTAGAAAGAATTTCAAAATTGATTCTCTCTGTTTTTCCATTTTCCCTTATCAGAATTGGTGTCTCTGGAGCAACGCTTGCGTTTAGTTCTAAGAAATTTCCTGAAAATTGTTCTCCGAAGAGTTCGTGTGAAAATGCAAGAATTGCTGTAGTTTTGCCGGTTCCTGCGGGTCCGGAAAATAGAAGGTGTGGTAAATCTCGCTCTGTTAAAAATTTCTTAAGGCGGTCTGTAATAGGTTTTTGTCCAATTATCTCGTTAAGTTTCATAGGGCGATATTTTTCTGTCCACATCCAATGCTCTGACATTATGCAGTTTACCTCGCGTCATTTGATGGGGTGCTATTCGATTAAGTTTTCGACAGTACAATAAGGTAACGTTCGGTTCAGTGGGATACAATTCGTCCTGTACTACGTTTCATTCGTATTGTAAGAACAGTAGTTCCAATAGTTAAACAACTGATAATAATGATACTAAACTGTTGTAAAAGGGGGGAAACCCCTGCTGATGGAACGATGTCCAAAAAATGGGAAAAGGGATTTCCATGAAATCCCTGTATAATTCCGATAATAGCTTGAGCATTTGTGTGACCTCCACTTCCATTGTATCGAAGAATTAGAAATCTATGATTCTCGATTGTATCAACGATTTCTTGTAGATCAAATTGAAAGCTTCCATCAGACTCTGTCAAGGTTGAGGTAATCAAAGATTCAGTTTCGGAAAATAATTCAATTGAAGCGTCTTCAATGCCAGAACCAGATATCTGACATAATTGGCTAGTGATGAAAGTTTCCTCATGTAAGTTCAAAAATGCAGGAAGACCAATGAAATTCGTAAACGTTTTGCCGATTGTAAAGATATAACTGCTTTCGGTTCCATTGAAAAAATCATAGTTCATACTTCGAACAGTAAAGCTCACTGTGTTTTCTAAACTTTGATTAAACAAACAGCTCAGTATTACCGATCCATTTTGTAGAGTAGTATCTTCTTTGATTATTTGATCTGGTTCGAGAATGAGTTGAACCAGAATACCTTCTATGGGAGACAGTTCATCATTTTGAACAGTTATATGAAAAAACAATTGTTGTCCAACTGTTAACGGGGAATCAATTGGATTTCCTTCTGAATCTTTAATATCTACACTATTTTGAAGTTGTGCAAATATGGTAACTGGAACTAGAATCATACTAGGTAAGAGAAATCTTTCTGGGTCACCACGGAAGGTTGCATTTAGTTGAATGGGTCCAAGTTCATGTGTTGGAGGAATTTCCCAGATAAATTGAGTGTAGCCTGTTAGGTTTGTTATTCCACTTCCTAAGTATTCATCATGTGTTTCATGGAAAAATAGGACCGTTGCATTATCTATGGGATTAGCATTCTGGTCTTTTAGTTGAACTGCAATTGTAAACGGATTTCCTCTAAACGCACCAGTTTGTGTCAAAGGCTCAGGTAAAGGCACAGGAGAACCAAGTAGTGTGGATACCAGCAAGAGAATCAACAACACTTTCACTTTAAGGAATCACCACTGGTTAATCCTTCACTTGGCCTTTGATTGATTTCTGGTAGAATTTCGAATTGTGATATCTTCGGTTCTTCAACAATAACAGGATCCTGCCACATCCAGTGACCATTTCTAACATCAAAGGGTTCGAAGGATAGTGGCCATCCTCCACTTGCTGGGCTACTGATGTAGATATCAGATTCTGTTTGAAGATATCTGCTGAGATAGTATCGCATTAAAGCAAAAGATCCTGCAGGTAGAGTCGCGTATACCAAGATTTCCTTGTTACCAGAGCGGAATTCAGTAAGGTGTCTTATCCACGCTTGAGGTAGTTCCTTAACTAAGCCATGTATTCGAGCATCTCCCTTTTTCATTCGAATGACTATGTCTTCGATTAATCCTACACGTCTTATTAGTGGTTCAAGTCTCAAAACACCGAGTTCAACTAATTTGGATTTTCGGCGACTAGCTTGGGCAATACTCATTCCTGAAATTTGAGCAAGTTTTTCTAGTTTCACACGAGCATCAGACATCAAAATAGGAATTAATCGCTTATCTTTGTCATCAGGGAAATATAGGCGAAGGGTTTGGTGCTCCTCCTCGTCATAATATGAGGTATCCTGATCAATCCAATCATTGTGTAATAAATGGACGCCAATTAGTAATTTTTTCCAATCGATATTCCAATTTTCTTTGTTAATTTGATAATGTGTGAATTCTACTATCTGTCCCAAATCTTTAACCACATACAATGTGTGAGTTGCTCCAAAATGGGAATCAAGAAAGTGTGAAAGTGTGCCAAGCTCTTTTTCGGGGACTGCCATCATGAAAAATCTGCATCTTAAATCCCCAGAAAGTTCGAGCCGCGAAACTAGATAAGGGCTTCTTATTGCGCTTTTCGAATCATGAAGTTCGATAATAACTGGAACTAATCCCAAAATGGGATAGTTGACCTTTGCTTGGATCTTACATATACCTAGTCTCTGCAAACGCTTCCATCGCTTCCGTACTTTCTTGTAAGAATTACCTAGTAACCTGGCTAGTGCTGGAACTGTTATTGTTGGCATTTGGCTGAAGGTTTTGATGATGCTGACATCAAGGGAACTTAAAGGAAAATTGCTGAACTTACAAAGCTCAGTTGCGAGCATGAAGAATTGTGCGGTAGTAATTGATGTATCTGTGCATTCAGCAATGGATTGAAGTAAAGGAAGCATGTGTTCAAGAAATTGTCCATCTAATTTGTTATCCCAGTCAATAAAGTCAGGTAAACCACGGTATCCGCCTAGCCCGAATTCAACCTTGAATTTTGTAAAGGATGAATCAACGCAGCTGCGAAGCCAACCCAGTTTTCCCGATAATTTGTTTGTAAAGAATTCCAGAAAGTCTTCTCTAACTAGGTTAGGTAATATTGGAGGCAACCAATGGTCTAGTATCTGGCTTGCTGATGATATGGTCTGATTGGATATTTTCCGCCATGGCTTGCATTTCAGATGCTTAGCTACAAAGTCCAAATCTAATCGCATATGCCTACATCAGGAGGTTGATGGCTGGTGCTCAAAAACCCCACAAAAAATTGAATCAAACAATATCTAGCTCACTGATCTAAATTCTAGACCGAGTGCTTTTGCATGGTCATAGGCTTGATGCATTTCCTCACTACTAACGCGACGTGAGATGTCTTTGTAGATTTCAGGTTTTTCTAACACTTTCCATAAAGGTCGATATTGTGCCATTATATTGACTAGGGCCAAAGGCGTGTTTTCAGCTATCCAATCTAGAATAGGAATTACACAGCAATGTAGATGGTTGGGTAATACCAAGAGGCGAATAATCATCTCCTTAGTCCCCTTTTCATATGCAATCTTAATGTTACGGGTGACTATTGCTGGATAATCTTGTGCATCGGAGATTCTCTCAGCACATTGGTCAGAGAAATATTTGAGATCAGGGAGCCAGAAATCGATAATGTCGGTAAGAAGGTCCATTGATTCCATGGATAAATACATATTAGAATTCCAAAGCTGGGTGATGTTGAATTTTTGCAATCTTAAAGATGAGAGAATTGTGTGTAGATGAGGGGTTGGATCACCACCGACATAATTGATGTTCTTGGCACCCTGTGATGCTAATTCATCTGCAATTTTTGCTAATTGTGTTTGTGAAACTTTGCTTCCGTTGGTAGGGTTACACGAAATATCATAATTTTGACAATGGGCACATCGAAAGTTACACCCACTGAAGAATATCGTACCTGAAGGAACAAGGGGAGGCTCTTCCCCCGTGTGCAGAAAAGCAGAGGAGATGTAACTTGTGTGATCTACATTGCAAAAACCTAGTTTTTCAGCCCTATCTACGTTACACTTCCGTTCACAAAAATGACATTGATGGAGAATTCGATCCGCTATTGTCGCTTTCAAATCAATAAAAGAAGGAGAAATGGGTTCCTCTCTCATCTCGAATGTTTCATTCTTAATTTTGGAGAATTGCTTTTGGAATTCTCTTTGAGCTTTATTATGGCTCTTCCAAAGGTTTGTAAGGGTATCTGAGGGAGAATAATCAACAGCTATGTTACGAGCAATTAGGTATCTCGCAGGAAGTTGAAGATCAATTATCGATCGGTACCTGGCAAATCTTTTAGCAACTATCTCATTTGACCAGACAGTGACAGCATCACCTCTTGTTAACCGCCACATATTTTCTTCACTAATTTGATTGTAATTACCTGTTTGTATTAATTCCCTTCCTTTTTGGGAGTTTTTGTATCTCTTCATAAGAAAATGTTGGGTGAAAACTACGTTCACTATCCCAGAATCAAATCTTTCCTTTCAACAACTCCTCGAACAAATTGAATATTACCTACTTACAGGTTGGAACCTCCTACTTTTAATCGGAATATTTAATGCAGTACTCCTCATCGCATTAGGGCTCATTAACTGGTTCACGGGGTCTAATCCAAAAAAGGGGAAGAAAATGGTTCTTGGGGGAATCATACTTTTTATCGCAATACAATGGTTTGTATTTAACCCACCGTGGCAGTATATCTTTGGGTAACATTCTAAATGCAGTCGTTTTCATTTGGAATAACTACGAAATACCAAATTAACTGCTTCAGAGGGTGTTTCTGCTAAATGAATAGTTGCATTTGGAAACAACGAATGGTGGCTAGCTATCAAGTCAGTAACGCCTCCAGTCCCCATTAACAGAATCAATGGTTTTTGTAAAGCAATCGCGTATCCAATTTCACTTAATGTTCCTCCTGACCCGGCAATGCTAATTATTGCATCACTAGAAACGACATTGATATAATTGCGGGCTAATCCAATTCCTGTTAAAATGGCAATATCAAGATACGGATTTGCTTTAACCTCAGTATCTTCTGGGAGAATACCTACTACCAATCCATTCTCATCCTTTGCCCCTTTAGAAACCGCCTCCATAACCCCATCTCTCCCGCCAGAAATCAGGATTGCTCCTCTACGAGCAATTTCTTTACCTATTTTTTCAGCAACACGACTTAGCTCAGGTGAAATCTTCCCACTACTTCCAATCACGGCAACTCGAAGAACGATTTTGTATCCCTCCTCAACTTAGACCTCTTCTTTTCCTAATTTCTGATATTATGGTTTTAGCCCGCTGACTTGGTATAACTTTCCAATGAGAAAACTTCGTTTGCCAAATTGCCTTCCCAGCGGACTTTGATCGAAGAATATCAGCTAAATCAAATGATTCACTTACAGGTAGTACTCCTGTTATTGTCACTAGTATCTCTTTATGGTCAACTTTTTCAACTTGTCCACGTTTTGAAATAATAACTCCTGTAATATTCTTCAAATATTCATTAGGGACTACTACTTGTATTGTATATATTGGTTCAAGAAGCGTTGGTGATCCTACTTCAAAGGCTTTGAAAATTGCCTCCTTAACCATGGACATCAGTTCTACTCTTCCTCTTTCAGCTAAATTGTCACTGAGTTTAATGTCGGTGATTTTGATGAGTGTAAGGCCCATAGGCTCTGAACAGAGAGGACCCCTTTCCATAGCCCAATTAAAACCGGCGATTATCGACGTACTATCTGATTCAGGAATTGATATTGAAGAAATAACCGTTAGCAAGTTATTCCGATTATCCTGATACATTATCTCATCTTCAATAGTAGTGGTGTCGTGGGGAGAGATTTCCAATTTTATTTCATTTTGTTCATTTGGGCTTTGATGCATTTCAGGCATTATGATGCTGGTATTAGGTGTCTCACGGTAGAGTACAATTGGATCAGAAGCGTCCACTTGGACTCCTAATTCCTCAATGTCCTTTAGGGCGATTTCTAAATGTAATAGACCTAAACCTGAGAGTAGATTCTCTCCCGTTTGCTCATTTACTGAAAAAATTAAATTAGGATCTCCTTTTGAAATTGTTTCAAGAAGAGATAGCAATCGTGGTAGTTCCCTAGGGTGTTTTGGCTCTATTGCGATGGTCACAACGGGGTCGCTAGCATAAGTGATTTCTTCAAATGAAACCATACCTTGAGGAATATTTTGCCCAGTGATTGTATCTCCCGCTTGAATATCTTCAAGACCGATTATCCCACATATGTTACCTGCAGTCAAAGAAGGAATAACGACTTGTCGAGCACCCATGAACAAAGTTATCCGTTGAGCTTTGTGTAGTTGGTCTGATGGGAAAACCTGTATTTGAGACCCTTTTCTAATGGTGCCTGAAAAAATACGACCAACTCCCACAGGACCGTGCTTTGATTTGGTAACGATTTTTGTAATCCCAATAAAAAGAGGGTTTTCCGGTTTGCAGCTGCGCAATGCAACTCCGGCTGGGGATTGAAGATCGCCTTTCCAAATATATTTGGTACGATATGATTGGGCTTTAATTGGTGACGGAAGGTGATCTAAAATCATATTCAGGATTGGTAGATGAATGGGGAGCAGAGCGATTAATTTTTCATATTCGTTGTTCTGATAACTTTCTATGATATCCTTAAAATGAAGGCTTTCTTTTTTCATTTGCTCGACTGTGAAAGCCCATTTATGAAGTGCAGAACCAAAAGCAACTGTGTTGGCTTGGGTGCTCACAGTCCAATCAAAGTCATTTTCTGATTCGAATGCTACTTCGATAACATTATTGGTTTCTTGAATTATTTCCGTTAGTTTTTCCTGAATTTGGTGTGCTGAAAGCTTTAGTTCCCGAATTAATCGATCAATTTTATTAATGAATAGAACTGGTTGAACTCGTTCTTTGATTGCTGATCGAATTACACTTTCTGTTTGTGCCATTACTCCCTCTACTGCATCTACGACAACAATAGCGCCATCAATGGCACGCATGGCCCTGGTTACTTTCCCACTAAAATCGATATGTCCTGGAGTATCAACTAAATTGACCACATAGCGCTTTCCCTGATAATCATGGAGCAATGATATGTTAGCAGATTTTATCGTTATTGAGGCGTCTGCGATAATTCGCAATTACGTTTCCTCGACGTTGCTCTTCTTCAAGGAAATCTAATGCCCGTGCTTGACCCACAAGACTTGATGAGAGCAGTCCAGCATTAGCAAGTAATGAGTCAGTAAGTGTGGTTTTTCCATGATCTATGTGTGCAATTATCCCAATATTCCGGATATTATCAGGATTAGTCATTAGCTGTAATAATTCTCTAAAACGTTGATCACGTTTCAAGGGTTGTTACGCTCCGATTATGCTAACCATGTAGATATTGAAGTAACGATTACTTCCTGTTCTCTTACAAGTGTAGCTACTCTCAGATTAAACCTTTTCAAGAGATTACACTATTTCCAAAATTGTTTGTTCAAATATTACCATCGTGATTGGAATTGAACCAATCGGAACGGACTCGTCTTGTGCGGTTAATAGGAATTCATGAATTCCAAGGTCATATTGACTATCGATGTACCAGGATAGAATTGCGGATCCTGAAGCATTTGTAGTGATAGTGCACCATGATATGTTGGTCAAGATTTCAATCAAGCTTACATTGATATTTGAAAGTGGTTGGAAATCCAAGGTAGTGATTTGAATTGAATAGTTCGTAATACTTTGACGAACAGCATTGATTGAGGTGTTGAGAAAGAATCGAAATTCATGAGTGTTTATTACAGTGTGTTTAATTTCTTCAGTTGCATACTCAGGATCCCCATTGAGCGTTGTCTTGAAGATGAAATCTTGATCACCTACATTTTGTGCTTGCCAATATAATTCAGCAATTCCATTTTCATCTAACATCAATTGTGCCAGTAAATTCCAAATTGATTGATTAAGAAAGAAAACGGAGCAGATTTTGTTGGTGAGAGGAATCTGTGTAGTCTCATCAATTGCATGTATTGTCAATTGAATAGTATCACCATATGCAGCCAATGAACAGTTTGATCTCAACTGGATGAGTGCTTTCCGTTGTACAACTTGGATTAGTATTGAGTTGTTAATGGGATTATGATTAGGAAGGGAAGCTAGAACAGTGATTGAATAATTACCAGGATAGTAAGGTGCAGTTAGAACAGCAAAAAATTGGTTTTGCCCAAGGTAACTCATTGGTTTTGTCGAATTACCAAAACTGCAGGTTACATTAGCATCATCGACGCTGTGGCTAACTAATTGGCAATTAAGAGTTGCAGACACCAATACTGAGCAATTATTCATTAACGGGTAGTAAGTTTGTATTACTGACGCGTTTGATGTTATAGACAGTGTGAGATTACCGTTGGACACAAAGAAGGAAAAAGAAGTCTTTTCTTGTGCATAGTCATCATTTGCCTGTGCAGTAATGTTACAATTGAATCTGCCAGTACCGATAAGTTCAGTGTCAATACTTTGAGTGAAACTTGATTGCAGTGTAGTGTTTTGTAAATATGATTGGATAATTTGGGTTTCTTGAAATATCACAATATCAATTCTGTGATTGGGAATGGGGATTGAAGCATTATTGGGATTATGAAGAGAACCTGAAAGATTGATTATTTCATGGTAGAATATTGTTGGTGGGAGAGGTGTAAGGTCAATGATGAGCGCGCTTCGCAACACTGTAAATGGGTGCTCAACGGAGTCAGTCATTGCTCCAAAAGAATCTTGTACCCATGCCTCCACTCTGACGATTCCTATTTGTCCAGTTCCATTAGGTGCCCAGTGAGGGGGAGAAATATCCATTGTGATCACTTTGTTTATGTTGAAACCTGCGTCCGAAAACTCATATTGTGTAATAAAATCGATTTCGCCTTGGATACCAATTGTGATACTCACAGAGCCTATTCCAAGAGGATCTAAAGGATCATAATACAAATCATATACAATATGAACTTGAAGGACTTCACCAATTTCCAGTGATGGTTTGTTTATACTAAGAGAGACTATCTGTGTGAAACAATCTTGAGTTAGCACCAAATTACAAAATGAAATCGAAGTGGATAATAGTAGAATCATGAATAATGAAATTACTGGTGTTTTGTGTTTCATGCTATTTTCTTTCTTAAGAAGGGAAATTAAAAACCCCTCAAATTCTACAATCAATCACACGCAATGTTCAGAAGCAAAACAGAGTTTTATATGGGTTAAACCCGTTTTCGAAGCACTACTGGCATTCCGGATTGAATTTTGTTAAATACACTTTCAAAATTAACCGTTTCAAATTGACCTAATGGATTGACTTTGTTAAATGGCGTCATTTCTTCAAAAAAGAGACAAACCGCATCACCTTGGGGCCAATATACGATGTCACCTGCGTTGCAGGTGGAAACAGACTTTTCAGATCCCATACGAATTCCTATTTCAAAGTACAGTTCCTTTTTCCAAAGGTGTATTCGGCTGGCGATAGGAAGTTTTGGAACTATCCGGTCAATAGTTCGAGGGGATAGGATGCTTTGTAGCTCTCCCTCAAGTTTGATATCATTATTGATTATGATTTCTAAAGGGATTTTAGGTGTGAGTGTAGAGGCATTCATGTAGATACCTCTTTGCTAGGCTGATGTTTTAGAATATAACTTGAATTTTCCTTCAGAGATCACTTGACGAATTAGTCCCTTTGATTCTAACTCTGTTAATACCGCCTTTGCAATGCTAACGCGGACTCCATATTTTTGGGCAATTGCACTAGGTGTAATCACACGCATTGTAGGAATTTCTTTTTCCATTTCCTGTTTTTGGTCTTCACTGATCACGAGTTCACGTCTTACGGCTTCGTGACGGCTCTTTGTCTCTTCTTTCTTTTTTTCGCCCTTGGAGGATTGCTTTGAAATGGGTTTATTCTTCTTAACCATTTGAAATACCTTCTCTGAAGGAAGTCAGAAAGCCTATAAAGAATTTTCTAAGTAACTTGGTTTACTGCTTCCCCTTCGGTAAGAATTCGATTCTTAAGTTTTTCTAACTGTTTTCTTAACTCTTGCTCTGTGGAAATAATAGTGAGGTGGTGGGATTTCGAAGTTGGTGAGACTATGTCTTCTATTATAGTCTTCTGTGAGCCTTCAGTGATTAAGAAAATAATTTCATTTTGCTCGTTGGGTTCATGTAGTTTCGTCCATGTGTTGATTAGCCATCTTAGCTGCTGATCATTGGTGTGAGACACGATGAAAAACGCTTTTTCACAAACTTTTGCATCAAATCTTATTGGGATTTTGTCAAAATGAATAAGGGGATTGATTGCACAGGAAAGTTCTAGGTCGGTACAGAATTGAATTAATAATTCCCTCCATGTTGAAGGGTTTATATACTGAGGAGTTATGGGCGGTTTTTGCTCAGTTGGTGGTTTTTTCTCTAGTTCACGTTGGTGAGCTCTTGGGACAATATTTAAAATGAAATCGACGGCGTTCTTGAAATCTGATATTTCGTAATTATCTTGAATCATATTTCTGGATAATATATCACCAAATGTTCGCAGTAATTTTGATGCATGAAGTATATTCAGTGAAATTTCATTTTGTTGAAAATGTTTGTAACGCCTATTATTAGGTGGTTCATCTGAAATCATCACAAAAGATTCAGCTATCTGTAAATTCTTATCTTTGCGTTGTATTGGTAAAATTAACCTCGTAATTTGAGAAGGAAATTCAGTGAAAATCCGGTTAATTGTGTCACGGTTCACCGGAGTAATTAGGGATAACACTCTTTTTTCTGCTGTAACATCTGTTCGTACATTAATGAAATATTTCCCTTTCCCCTGAATTTGACGAATAATCCCCGGAATTCCCAGAGAAAAATGCCTCATCAATTCTTCGGCATTCAGTTTGTGAACATAAGGAGTTCCAAGTATCTTTTTGAAACTACTGTCTATGTTATCAACCAACTCTCTGGTTCGAGTAAGGAAGGAAGACTTCTCTAGTTTGATGTAGAAATTTATGAAACACTGTCTTTTTGTTGTCCATTCAAGGGCTACGATCGTTGAAACAGGCAAGATTTTGAGTAGTATGGCTAGAGTTCGTTGTGCTAGTATTTTTTTCAGTTTCCATGACGATATGTGAAATGTAAAAAAGACCGCACAGCGATTTTGTTGAGATTGAAAGACTAGGAGACCCGTTTCAAAAATTGTTGGGTTAGTTAGGTCAAAGACTTCGTTCGTTCTTTCAAAATAGAATACTCTAACAACAAGAATTGATGAAACGAAAATAATTAGCAGTACGAGTATGTTTCTAATGGCGTTCTCAAGAAACAGAAATCGTTGAATAAGAAGCAGGAAAAAGCTGACACTGAGGCAACTAAATATTGTTGAAATCGACTGCTCATATTTCTTAGCTATAGGAATCCTCATCGTTCTCGTAAGGAATTTAGAAATCAGGTGATAAAAACTCGTAAAACGAAATTTCTAATCTACAATCCACTGCTTCAATTCAACAAAATGAGTAAAGTTTAATACATTCTAAGACTTTGCCGCTGCTGAGACTCCACAGAAGGTGTACAACTCAATGCCATTATTTCGAACAGATCTATATGTAAAATTAACTACTTCTGATTTTGATTTAAAAAAGTCAAGTGAAACGTTATACCAATTTTTACAAAACGTATCGGAACTACGAAATGTTCAGATGACAAAAGCTCGTCTTGATCGAGAGGAGCAAGGGAAAATTAGAATTGAAGAGTGGTACGAACTGACAGGAGCAATTAACGTTCCTGAAGGCGGGAAATCCTTCTGGGCTATCTCGAAAGAAAGTACAAAACAAGAACCTTTCAATTTCTTCATGCGTATAGACCGAAACACTGAAGCTGAAGATTATGCGGTTGCACAAACCAAAGCTTCGGATTGGGTGTTGCAAACGCTTATCCAACCCTTAGAATCAAGATTTACTTTCAAAGAGAAGATCATTAGTTCTCCACTAAAACTCAGTAAAATCGCTAATGAATTGAGGAAATCATGATGACTTTCGAAATCATTGAAACAGATGTATTAGTCATTGGTGCGGGGGGCGCAGGATGTCGTGCCGCCATTGCAGCCTCCGATTCTAATCAAGAAATCACAATAATCACCAAAGATATTCTTGGAAAAGCTCATACGGTAATGGCAGAAGGAGGAATTAACGCGGCGCTAGCTAATCTGGATCCTGACGATTTATGTGATATTCATGCAAATGATACCTGTAAGGCCGGAGCTTACCTAAACAATCAGAATCTTGCTGAAATCTTGGCGAATGAAGCGCCACAACGTGTATATGATCTTGAATATTTTGGGGCAATTTTTTCTCGAACCCCTGATGGGTTAATCATGCAACGACCTTTTGGGCACCAAACTTTTCGCCGAACATGCTACGCTGGAGATAGGTCAGGGCATGAGGTTTTAGCTACTCTGACCGAGGAACTTCGTAGACGTGATATTAATATCATAGACGAGGTATTTGCCACGTCACTTTTTCGCGATAAAAAGCGCATAGCTGGCGTCTCAGTTATAGACATTCGAACCGGAAAATTCCAAGTTTTCAGGGCTCCCGCTATAGTCATGGCTGCAGGCGGTGCAGGACGAATTTATGATGTTACTACAAATGCTCAGGCAGATGTTGGTAGTGGATATGCTATGGCTTACAAAGCAGGTGTTGAGTTAATTGATATGGAACAATTTCAATTCCATCCAACTGGAGCTGCTGTTCCTCCGGCTGCTCGTGGACGATTAGTGACTGAAGGTGTTCGTGGTGAGGGAGGCATTCTTCTGAACAAAGAAGGCGAACGGTTTATGAAACGATATAACCCGCGTCAAATGGAGCTTGCTGGACGTGATGAAGTTGCTAGATCATTAGCTACTGAAATTCGTGAAGGGCGAGGAACGGAAAATCAAGCAGTGTATTTAGATGTTTCATTTCTGCCTGCGAAAATAATTGAAGAACGGCTTCCTACAATGTTAGAGGACTTCCTTGATATCGGTATTGATATTCGAAAAGAACCAATGGAAGTCACTCCTACTGCTCACCATGTAATGGGAGGACTAAGAATCGATAGTTCTTGTGGCACAAACCTTCAAGGTCTTTTCGCAGCAGGAGAAGTAGCAGGAGGAGTTCACGGTGGCAACAGACTAGGTGGTAATGCTTTAGCAGCTGGTCAAGTGTTCGGTAAAATTGCTGGTGATTCCGCTTCAAAATATGCCGCAACTGCACCAACTCCCGTTCTTAATAGGAAAATCATTCAGGAAGAATATTCACGCGTTATGACGCCCTTGGAAAGGGAGGAAGACGTAATTCCTTCTAAGGAAACGGAGCGTTTACAACGCACAATGTGGGAAAAAGCTGGGTTATTCAGAAATGAACAAGACCTAAATGCAGCACTCAAATTTATCAAACACCAACAAGAACAGATTGCTTCAAAACTTTCTGTTCGTAATAAAACCACGCGCTATAATACAGAGTGGATCAGTGCCCTAGAGCTACAAGATATGACACTTGTTGCAGAGATGATTGTTCGAGCTGCGCTTCTCCGCAAGGAATCAAGAGGCGCACATTATCGAACTGATTATCCAAATCCAGATAATAAGAGATGGTTTGCTAATATCATAATATCACAAAGCAAGGGTCTGATGGCACTCAAAAAAACACAAATAATTGTCACAAAATGGCAGCCACCTTGGGTTACGAATTAAGAAATTTGAGGCTAAAGTTAATGCCAAAAAACCAAGTTGTGAAATTTCGAATCCAACGATATAATCCAGATTTAGATGATGAACCGAAATTCGTCACCTATAAAGTTCCTTATACAGATCGTCAGGGCGTCTTAGATGCGCTACATTATATCTTCCGAAATCTTGATTCCTCTCTAGCCTACCGTTGGAATTGTAGAACTGGACAATGCGGATCTTGTGCCATTAACATCAATGGGGTACCAGGACTTGCATGTCGTACAGTGGTCGATCCTAACAATAACTATGTGCTAGAACCACTACCTAAATTTCCAATAATCCGAGATCTTGTTGTAGATCTCGGACCTGGTTTTAGACGCATTGAAAAACTCCGTCCTTACCTTGAACGAACCTCTGCGCCTGGTCGCCCAGAAATACTAACACGCGAGGAAATTTCATCTGCAATGGAATTACGAGCATGCATCGAATGTTTCTCCTGTTATGCCGCTTGCCCAGCTGTCGAGTCTGCAAAACAAGAATTTCCTGGTCCTATTGCAATGCGTGAACTGGCAAGCTTTGAATTTGACCCTCGTGATCAAGGTGATCGAGTTCAAATGGCAGTTAGTAGCGGGGTTTATGATTGCACCAGCTGTGGAATATGTAAGGAGGTCTGCATCCCCAAACACATAGATACTCGACGAAAAGCAGTAGAAGGCCTACGGGCTCTTGCTGTTGAGCGTGAATTGGGTCCTTTAGAAGGACATGAAGGCTTTATTTCACAAATTGAAGACACAGGATACGCTGTTGATGTGAAGACCCCTCCTCTTACTGACCTGCTATCTGAAGTTATCGAAGTTGATAACCCAATTGATGAGGTACTTTTTTTCCCAGGTTGTCTAATCAATTTGAGAATTCAACAAGTAGGACTAAATGTAGTTGAAGTCTTGAAACGCAACAATGTACGAGTACACATTCCTAAGGATTTTGTTTGTTGCTGCAGTGTTGCTTTTCGAACAGGAGCACGAACTGTTGCTCATGATATGGTTCTCCGAAATACTAAATCCTTCGCAGAAAGGGGCGTCAAAAAAGTGATTGGTCTTTGTCCTGGATGTATGTCAACTATTAAACAGGATTGGCCGATTGTTCTCCACGAGAAAAATAAACCCCCTTATGACTTCGAACCCTTCGACATAACTGAGTATTTAGTCAGAGAAGTTGGGCTTGAACAAATTAACCAAAAGGATCTAAAACCTCTGCCAATTAGGGTGGTTTATCATGATCCTTGTCATTTGAACCGGCATCAAGGAATTAGTGAGGAACCTCGAAGGCTTCTTCGCATGATTCCTGGTATTGAATTTATTGATGTTGAAGACAGTGATCGATGTTGTGGGGCTGGTGGAGGAGTGCGAGCAGGTCGCAGAGAGCTTTCTGAAGAAATCGCGGGAATTAAATTTGACATTCTTAGTGCAGCAAAACCAGATGTGATAGCAACTAGCTGTTCTTTTTGTTTCATCCAGCTATTAGATGCGGTAAAGAAGGCAGGTTCGGATATCAAAGTGATGAATATTACCGATCTCATGGCGGCGTCATATCGTGGTGAAAGTTTGAAATAGTATGGTTTAGATGCCAGCTAGTTTGTAAGCTTTTTCACGGTTTTTTTCGACAGATGTTTGTACACGTTCAAAAAGGTTCTCACCAGTAGCGTCAATTGCAACAATTAACGGGCCAAATCGCTCGACTTCCATTATCCAAAGAGCTTCAGGCATTCCAAGATCGAGCCAAGCAACATCTGTGATGCGGCGAACGGCTTTTGCGGCTAAAACAGCTGCACCTCCTGTAAACGCACCATAAACGGCTCCAACTTTTTTCATTGCTGTTGCGGTTTTGGAACCCATGCCTCCTTTTCCAATAATTACACGAACTTGAAAGGCTTCAATGAATTTATCCTCAAACATCTCCATTCGTGTACTAGTAGTAGGTCCAGCTGCAATCATTTCCCATCCTTCTTTCATTTGTCGCACAATCGGTCCACAATGAAATACCGCTAATCCAGTTGGGTCGATAGGCAAAGGCTTGTTTGCTTTGAACCATTCCAAAGCCCGTTCATGAGCTTCATCACGTGCTGTAAAAATTGTACCTGTAATGTATATCAAATCATTGACTCGGAGTTTCCTAACGTCATCTTCGGCAATCGGTGTGGTTAGTTCGTATATTGGCATCTTACTCAACTCTGTGTGAAGTAAATTCGACTCTTCCCTCACTAGTAATCGTTGCTGATGCGCGCCTTGCAGCCCAACATTGCACAGCTAAACCCACTGGAAATGAAGCTGGATGTCGCATAGCGAAATCAATATGCACATCCAAACTCGTTGTATCTCCACCCAAGCCCATTGGTCCGATTCCAGTTTTATTAATAGCCTCCAACAACTCTTCTTCCATGTCTGCAATCCTTTGGTCAGGATGGCGTTGCCCAACAGGACGCAGGAGCTGTTCTTTTGCAAGCTTCATACAAATATCCGCACCTCCGCCAATTCCAATACCAATTATTATGGGAGGGCAAGCTTTCGCTCCTGTTTCAATAACCGCGTCAATCACAAACTGTTTCATTCCCTTCAAACCTTGACCTGGGGTGAGCATTCTCAACTGACAAACATTTTCCGACCCCCCACCTTTAGGGAAGGCAGTTATTTGCAGGTCATTCCCTTTTACAATCTTCCAATTAATCCAAGGAATATATCGACCGGTATTGTCACCAGGGTTTTTGTGAAACAACGGATTTACGGTGTTTGGTCTCAATGGGATTTCTTGGGTTCCTTTTCTGACTGCATTTTCGAGTATTTGAGGAATTTCACTAATCAGTGGAAATTTTGATCCGACTGTTAAATAGAAAATCTGGATTCCGGTATCTTGGCACATTGGAATTGAACGTTGACGAGCAAGTTTGATGTTTTCAATTATCGCTTCAAGTTGGCTCTGCGCCGTGGAGTTACTTTCTAACTTCAATGCTTGTTCTAAACTGTTTACTACATCCTGAGGTAAATCAGTAACAGCCAGGCGTAATAACGTAACAAAAACATCCTCTAGCTCAGAAGCGCGCATTTCGAAAATCTCCTATTTGAGATAATTTGAAATGCTGACCTATGTACCTATCTTTTTGGGTTGTGCAAGATTCGAGCCCAGCAAAATGTTTCGTAACATCTCTTGTAAAACTTCAATGACGAACGTTCCTTGTGTAGCAACTGTTTCAAAGATTAGAGAGGTCCCATTCAACTCCAAGGCATTTACAAAATCAAACTGATTGATAGCCGGCCACAAATCACGTTTATTCAAAGCGAAAACTACGGGAATATTTGTTGAAAGTTGTGGTCCAAAAAACCCTTTCAGTTCCTCCCAACATCGTAAATTTTCATGTATCAAACTCGGGTTAGAATCGGCAACAAATACAATACCATCTGTTCCTGCTAAAACAGTAGAACGGGTTTCTGCATAGTAGTCCTGTCCGGTTGCAGACCAAATATGAATCTGAATAATCCAATCACCATGGACAAGTTCAATCGGTCCGTAATCAAAAAAGAGGGTACGACCTGATGTTGTCTCAATTGATTCAAGCCGAGATAAAATATTGAGATGCTTAAAGAGGGCACGTATGCTCTCGGTTTTTCCACTCATCGCTGGTCCATAATAAACAATCTTTGTTTGAATAATATGTTGACTCCAATCTATTAACAACGGTCATTCACCTCTTGGCCTTAAATTGACCAAAACCCTTCCAGTCTATCGCCAAATTGATGTCCTGCCCCATCTTGAACAGAACTTCGAAAATCTTCACCCCACTCGGCTTTTATAAAATCCATAAGGCGATCAATTGAAGATCCCTGATAATCTATTGCCTGCCTTAACATCTTATCAGAGATTACTGATTTTACTCCAACACCCTGCAATAGTCTAAGCCGCATTAAGATGATCATAACCCTCCACGCCGCTTCAACAAACCCCTGAATATGTTCTCTGTATAAGCTCTGTCGGACCCTTTCCTCTTCCTGTTTCAGATCAATCAGACTTTTTTCTAATCTTTCACTTACTTTTCCCTGGGCCGCTCGGCGTAAAATCCTAGTAATCCTCTCCATTTTTGTACCAGTCTCCGAGGTTACTTTTTCTAACAGCTTTTCCTCAAAGCGAGTATTTGTGATTGCCATTGGGGTGCCATTCGATTCTAATTTTAGGACTCCCTCTGCAAATCGCATAATAATTGGAGAAGCTTGACCAAGTTTGCTCTTTACTTCCTCTATGTCATTCTGATTAATGGCCATAATCCATCCTTGAAAGTCGTTAATCTGACTACGAAGTAACTCAGTTGATGTTGACGGAGAACGGTATACTATTCGTTCTCCATTGTAATCGCTTCTTTCATGGTTCATCATTCGCTCATGTTCTGAATAGGAAACGAAATCAGAGCCAAAAACTACTTCTTTACGGTGAGGAACTAAATTCACAAGAGTTTCAGCAATTGAATCGATAACTTCTGGTGAATCTCCGTGAATGATTACAGGATACCTATCCAAAACAGACCTTAGAACTATTGCAAGTTGTTTTCTACCGAGGGTATTCAAAACATTATCAAGAAAGGTGTTCATCGAGCTATTGCCTCCAAAAAACCGTCCACATCGAGGTTAGGTCGTTGTGCTATTGGTGCTTTTTGCAGTACGGATTCAATTTCTGCAATAAAATTGGGAATTATCAAACGGAGTAATCCTAGCCGCGTCGAATCTTTTCTTATGAAAGTGCTAAACAATCCTCCTTGAAGTTTGTAAATAAAATGCTGACTTGTACCGCAATCGCATAGCACTTGTAGAATGCTAGTTCGTTTTACTAATTGGGCAACTTTTCTGGAAGTGTCAAAAAGCGTATATGTAAGAGTTGAATTCCGAATACGAACGCCTTCGTTGTATCTTTGTGTAGGAATTAAGTATCCCCCTTCAAGACAAACTTCTCCTGTTTGAGCTGAAGGTAAGGCGTGCAGAAAGTCAGAAACAATATCAGTAATTTGCTGAGCAGCATTTTCGGTTATTGTAAGATTCAATGTTCCTGTTGACCACGTTCTTCGGGGGCCTTTTCGCACATTAAAAGAATCAAATATCTTGGCTCTTTCATTCTGTTCAAATGTGCGTAAAGGAGGAATGAAATGCTCATTCCAAAGGGCTTCATCAAGATGAGTAATTGTCCGTTCCAATTGTAACAATAAAGCACCAAGATTGCTGTTACTCTGTGTAGTTACAGTAATAAAATAATTTACGGCACGGGGTAATGTAGCCAGTAAAAATTTACTGCGTTCTCCTTCTATTAAGACATAATACAGATCTTCATGGAGTCGTTGGGCTACTGAGAGAATCGCTGCAGCAGAAGAAGACAATCCAAAAATTTCATTTTCTGATAACCACACACCACTACTGGAAATCGGGTAGCCATCACGCTGGACTAATACAGAGTTTTCAACTCCTGGAACAGATTTGATACTTTGCAAATGCAAACCAAACTGATCCAACATTTTTCGGGACACGGTTTGATAGCTCCGTGAACTGCCTCGCCTTGAAGGGCTGGGCTTCCTGCTTCATCCCATCGATCATTGTCGACTGGTCCACAGGATCTGCTAGCCGTTCCGGCGATGTTGTCCGGTCATAGTGACCTTGGATGTCGGCCACTAGAACCAGGACCTTGTAGAGAGGTTCTCAGTGGACGATTTAAACTCCACAACTCGTCTCCGCCCCGCAGGAATGGGATCTTCTCCTTTTTTGATAAATTGGAGCAGTTTTCGCTATGAAAACCAACAAAAGATTGAGTAGACTGAGAATGGTGCGGGGGGTGGGATTTGAACCCACGAAGGTCTACACCACAGGAGCCTCAGTCCTGCCCCTTTAGTCGGAACTTCTTATCAAGTTCCATAGACCGTGCTCGGGTACCCCCGCAAAGCAGGCTTATCCATCTCGTCATCCCCTCACTTTTTAAATTTTATTAACTCTATTGGCGCCAACTCGTCAACCCAGGTAGATTAGTGGGAATATTAAAACAATAGTGTTCATCAAATGGCTCAAATTCCATGATTCTCGCCTCTTTGCGCTCGACTCTTGGGTAATACTGTAATTAAGCCGTTCTTTTTCGATTTAAGGCACAAAGAACACAAGATTTCTCATGTTCAACATCCTTTGTTATCCACTTTCAATTGGCGGTAATACCCTGATAATACTAGCATCTTTTCAGGATAATATCTAGGTATGCCTCTGATTGAGATGAAGCTAATTACAGTCAACCTCCCCGAGGCATACGTAAACGGAATCGAACAACTAATTCTTGAAAAACTCTATCCTAATAGAAGTGAAGCAATTAGAATTGCAGTCAGAGACCTACTGAAACGGGAACTTTGGGCACAAAAATCTCCACAAATAACAGCAAGGTGAATATCTAATGGACGGCGGACTATCAAAGCTTGTACGTGATGCAACCCAACGCCAAACAAAGAATACCCCAAGATATTCAAAACCCGGCGCTCGAATCATGGTAGCGGGCGTTGGGGGCGGTGGGAATAATACCATCAACAGGCTAGTACAAATTGGCATACAAGGGGCCGAATGCATAGCAGTGAATACTGACCAACAACACCTCGATCATGTTCGTTCTCACAAGAAAATGCTAATTGGGAAAACAATTACTAGAGGATTAGGGACAGGTGGGTTCCCTGAGCTAGGTGCTGCTGCGGCTGAAGAATCCAGACAAGATCTAACAAATCTTCTTCGTGGTGTTGATTTGCTGTTCATTGCCGCCGGTCTAGGTGGAGGAACGGGAACGGGCGCTGCACCAGTAATTGCTGAAATTGCTAAACAGAATGGTGCAATTGTTGTCTGTACCGTAACGACACCTTTTACCATTGAAGGAGCACGAATTGATAAGGCGCATCGTGGTCTTCAGCGATTGCGAAGATACGCAGACACTGTCATTGTAATCGATAATAATAAACTCCTTGAGATTGCACGCGATCTACCAATTGATGAGGCATTCAGTGTGGCAGATGAAATCCTCGCTAGCATGGTTAAGGGCGTAACCGAAACAATCAGTCTACCTAGCCTGATTAACCTTGATTTTGCAGATGTACGAAGTGTTCTTGCTGGTGGTGGAGTGGCTTTAGTCGGATTGGGGGAAGCTACCAAATCGGAAACTAAAGATAAAGATCGAATATCAGAGGCTGTCAAAAACGCGCTCCACTCTCCTTTACTTGGTGATCTAAGCGTTAAAGGTGCAACAGGAGCCTTAATTCATGTTATTGGAGGCCCAGATTTAAGCTTGGATGAAGCTACGCGTGTTGCTGATGTAGTCACACGACAAATGCGACATGATGCTAGAATAATTTGGGGCGCTCGAATAATATCTGATTTCGCAGGCTATGTGCGCGTTTTGCTTATTGTAACTGGTTTAGAAGGGAACTCAGCTGTTTTACCCGGCTTTCGTGGTAACATCGAAATCTTTGATGATGTCGATTGGAACGCCCTCCAATTATATCGAATAGACTCTCAGGCAGGTATTGTGGCCCAATCCTCTGATTCTTCGCAGGATGGTACTCATCTAGTTAGAAACGAACGGATTATTACTCCTCAAGTTGTTGAATCCGATGAATCAAATGAACAAATCATCAGACCCCTTCCTCAAACGGAGATTCCACCAATTTCGATTAATGCTGGAATCCTTACAAATGAACCTCTACAAGGATTAGGACTTAAGAAAATTGAATCTGCCTCCAGTGCAAGCTCTTAATTTTATACAAGATTAGAAGAGCAAGACTAGCCACCAATCCAACCAAGAAAAGCCTGCCTTACTTGATCTAGCTGGACCAAGATTGATTGGAAAAGCCCTTGAGACCAACCCAGTACATCAAGAATTACTGTAATAAGAATAGTAATGGTTAAAATTGCTAGGCCTAGAAGTAACCCTTCTTCTACTAATGGTGATCCCCGTTTATTACGAAGAAATCCCACAATTGCTTTCAGTATATTCATTCTGTTTTCCCGATAGGCAGTTCATATTACGTTATTTAAGCTCCACAATTACAAGAAAGCCATTAGAAGGTGGTTTATCAGAATGTAAGTTGTGGTAAAGGCAAACATACTCAGGAACACTGTTTGACGGACTCCTCCTACTGTCTGACTTAACCGATGTCCTGTTATCACGACAGTTAAGAATAATGCCAGAAGAATAGAGAAGGAAAAAGAACTAGAAGAACCGATTTCGGGGCTAGAAAGAAAACCCTCGACAAAAGCAAGAGTTAATTTTGGTGCAAGAGCTGCAATCATTCCAATTACTACTGATGAAACAATAGAAAGGGCCTTCACCTTCCCTCTCTGCCCACTTACTAGGTTCTTCCGGTTTTTTGTTATAGCACTGTTTTTTCGAACCTGCTTTAAAACTAGAAGCATTCTTTCTCCTCCCACTATCGATCCCTTATCGATAAACCGACCTAACAATTCTACCAATCGAGAATTTCGATTATTCTCATATTCCTTGATCAAATCAGACCAAGCAACATGAAATGGTTTTGTTCCTTCAGTGATGTCTTTTACGATTCTGGTAATCTCTATTGGTGTTTGTCTCCCGAAGTAATTCGAAGTTCTAAGAAGTGCATATTCTGGGCTATTTCCTGAAGATAATTCAGTGGAAAAGTGTGTCATAAAATCGACAAATTGGTCAAAATCATTATCTGATTCCAAATTAACTTCTACTCTCCTAGCAAGATCTTCTCATTTGGAAAAAGGGATGAATGTAACAGTTTAGAAAATCCAAACTGAAAAACAGGCAAGAGTAGAATGAGTGGGTTATCTGCTAAACCACGAATTGCCAATCCTAATATGATAATAATTGGCAAAAAAACGAGAAGGCCTGAATAAACCATCATTCGACTTTCCCACTGGATTGTTAACTTTTCATATCTCCGCTGAATATTCTCATGGGCATCCACAATAACAGCGTCAAGGTTACTTGACGAAGATTCAATATACTGAATAAACGCAAGAAGGCCCCTACGAAGGGTAAATGAAGGTTGATTAATTGCAAAATCCATCAGAAGTTGTTCCGGTGTTTCACCTTGGTTTAGGGGCATAATCATTTTATAGAATTCGTCTGAAACAAGGCAATACGCTCCTTTTGAAACATATTGAATAGCCTCAAATACGGACCCAGTTGTTAGATAAATCGTTGCCAATTCTTCAAGAACATAGGGGGCAACTTTTTCGATTTGAACTAATTGACTATTGAACCTAGAAATTAATCCATTCATAATAATGAAACAACTCATTAGAGCAACTGTGATACCCAAAACAAATGCGCTAATCGGATTAACAAATAAACTCAGAATGAGGGTGGTTAATCCAAAGAGGGCACCGCTTACTAATACCACACCTCCTGAAATGCTGACTGGACATAATGAGTCATGATACAGGTATTCCACAGCTTTAATGAACTGTTTTGATATGATACGGTTACTAATTTGGGCTACTCCCGGCGCATTCTTCCCTAGTTTAGCCAGTAATTTGATGTAATCCAATGACCTCTCCCTCTTTTGTTGTCTTATTGCTTTGAGTTTTTAGTGGATTCTTTGTACCAGAAAAGATACGCGCATGTGTTTTGTCAAAGGTCGAAACGATCGTGCTCGGGGTATTTTCTTGCTTGGAAATAAGCGTGGCTAAAGTTTCTTTATAGGTCTCAAACCGTTTACGAACATCGAGCTGAGTAATCTTCTGGAATTGACACGCTCTAATAATTAATGAAGTAATAATATCATCAGATTGTTGTTCAAGATGCCCTGACGCCTTATTCCAGTCATATAGAGTTACTAATGAGGAGGAGGAGGTTTCCCCCGGTTTTATTTCACTAATTTGAGCCACTCTACGAATAATTCGCCCTTGTATTACCTCTTTCACCATGTGAACAAGAAGTCCAAGACTTTCAAAACAAACTTCAGGAATGTTGTGGTGAATTTTCCAGCGTAATAAGAGTTCATTATTCGAATTTGCATGACAAGTCTGAATTCCTCTGATACCTGCACTTAATGCGTGAAACATTGCAGCACTATGTTCAGCAGTTTGAATTTCACCTAAAAACACCCAATCAGGTGATCGATGCAACAACCGAGTTATCTCTTTTGATTTTGTTGAGCCACTTTTCTCTAGTGAATCAAATGGGTCAACTCGAAATGTAACTTTGTGCCTCCCCTTTTCATTAACAGTGACGCTTTCTAGAGCATCTTCGATGGCAATTCTTCGCCAATTTGGTGGAGCTAGAAGATTGATAGCATTGGCTAAAGTTGTTTTTCCAGTGGCAGGCTCACCTCCAATAGTAATGTTGATTCGTAATGTCATGCATAAAATCAAAAAAGCTGCGGCAGTAAGCGAGATAGTCCCATTCCTGATAAGTTCAGGAAGTGTTAGTGTCCGCATTCGGATTTTTCGAATATTTAGATGTGGACCTTCATGTGCTAAAGGAGGAATGTCAACTGCAGCACGAACATGGAAAAGACTAGTCTGTAGTTCTGTTTTGAGTGAAGGAGTCTTCTCATCAAGCGGTCTGCGGCTTTCTAGACGAAGTCGAGTAATGATATGTGACAATTCTGAATCAGAAGGCACTAGATTCGACTTACAGCGTCCCCAAACTGCATGGTCCAAATAGTATGCGTGACCAGGCTTATCGAGATACACTTCTTGAACGTCGTCGTCAAGCAATAATGGCATGGTTTTTATTAACCCAATTGATTGAGCAGTTGCATAGATGGCTAGATTTTTTTGTTCTTCATCAGTTAATTCGACAAAGTTAGAACGAAGATAGTTTTGGAATTCAGAAATCCTTCTATCCAATAGTTCGTCTAGATTCTGAAGGCGCACTCCTTCTATGTGATTCGAATTATGGTGAGAAAAAAGATATTGGAGAATTCTTGGAGATAATATTTCATCCAAGCGGACAGACACTCGATAGTATTTTTCGAGTGGAATGGGAAGGTACTCATATACGTTGATATTAAATGGGCCTACATCATAAGAGCTAAGTAGACGGCAATTTTCTTCCAGGCTTTTGTAATCATCATACCCAATTGGAGTTCTTTTAATTTTTAATAGGACCTCGTAGAAGACGTTTTTTTCAGAAGAGTGATTATCACCAAATTGGGAATTCAAAAGTGAAATCAGGCTAGTTTTTTCGAGATCTTTAATGAATTCTCGAATGCCTCGTTTAGGTGTTGAATTATAATTGGATATAATCGTTTGATAAGCTGCTACCGGATCAGAATACAACTTTTGTTTAATCTCAGGATGTTGTCTGAAAATATCTTGTATTCTTCTCTCATGTTTTGTAACAGTTGTGATGTAATCCTTGAGAATTTTTGTAGACAGTGCTGGTAGTGAAACTACTTGATTTCTAGTGTTGAAACAGCAAGGAAGAGAGGAATCTGTAAAAGAAATTACTTGAAGGAATTGTTGGCGACAAAAAGGGTTGAGAGTGATATCACCTTTTGCTGGTCCTTGGAACGAACATAGATCGCAGCTAAATTGAATCGTTTTCATATCTGGTGAAGCGTCATGCAACTGAAATGGGCACACCATCTTTATCGTTTGTCATTTCGTAGATTCATATTTAAAGCAAGAAAAACTTGGACTTTAAATTCCCTTTACTGAGAGTAGTTATTGGGACTTATGTGAATCAAAGTCTTGAGAAAATAATCATAATTGGTTTGAATCTTACGCTGCTTGTCACAATAGGTGTTCCACTTTTTCTCACAACTACACAAGTAATTACAGAAACCGAACAATCTCTTTCATTTCAGCAGTTTGTTAATGCTGTAGATGAAACAATTTTGGTAGCCGATTACAACCGAACTATTCAAACAAGACAGTTAATCACACCGGGCAACGTAACTCTTGAAACAGAGTATAATCAGCTCATTTTCAAAATTTACATAGATTCTTGGCATATCCTCACGCGGACATATCGGTGTACCATTCGACTATCTGGTTCTGTAAAAGGGGGTCTCCAAATTTTAACAGTGAATGCAACAGACACAGTAATCCAAGTAATAATCCAATCCGTGTAAGAAGTGAATACATGCTTTTATTTCAGGTGTTGAAAATTCTACTTTGTTCTTGGATTCTGCTTCTCATAATCCAATCAATAACTAATGATACAATCAGTATAATACTAATTTCAGGAACAATTATTACATCAATACCATTGGTTCTTATGATTGCCTGGGTGATAGGCTCAGTAGTATTTCGAGCCGTATTTCTTTTTTCGCTCTTCACAATTTTAATAATCACTCTTCATGTGATGCAATTAGGCTTGACGTAACATCTTGAGAAGATGGCCTTTCAGTAACTTAGCATAGTGATCTCGTACACTGTATTCAGCAGCGTTTGTTGCCTTCGAAATTAATCGCTGGGTAAGAATCGGTCGGCGTTTCGCCAGTTTTGCTATGAGAAAATCTGCACTGTAAACAACGGCAACTGCAAATATGAAGGGATTTCTTCCGCCCCGCTCGGAAACATCAATTCTTCCGAACAATTGATTGGAGTGCTTAATCAGCTTCGCCTGATACTCTTGAACTGAAAGTCCTGCGCGACGCAATCTCAGTTGTATTGTGGGGTGGTTAATGGTCTGAGATACTATTCGCTGAAGGTAGTCTTCGCTCATTCTCTTTGCAGGAGCAAGTGGAAGCTTGTTCTTTACTGAAAGTGCTTGGCGAATGATTGATCTACTAGTCACTCTGTGACCAAGTTTCTGAAATGCATCTGCTATTTCCTGCAAAGTGATAGGTGCGTTTTCTTTCGATTCACGAACTGCTAACATTAATCCATAGGCCATGAGGGTGAGATGACTTGTGATATCTTTGCTTTCAAGTTTCCTGTCTATCTTTTGATAGTAGTATGCGGCTTTATCCTTGATACTGTCCGGTAAAGAAAGCAATTCTGCCACTCTACCCAGGGATCTTAAGGCACGATAAGTTGTCTCGCGTTTGGCGATTCGAAGACGGAGGTTATAATCAAACTTTAGTCTTCGAAATAACCGCTGGCTTCGAGGAGTTAATGGTCTACCCGTTTTGTCGTAGAAAAAGCGGCTGGATTGGTAATCTATGAAGCTTCCCATTCCACCAACCATGACCGATCTTTGTCCAAGAGCAACATAGCTTTTACCGTGGGAGGAAGAACTTCCTTCTTCTTTGTACATCTGGTATGGCGAATTAACCACTTGGCGCGCTAGGACTAGACCACAATGAGTGCAGACATATTCGCCATTTGTTAGTATCGGCTGTCCTTTGCATTCACTACAATGTAAATCCTCCATTGTTTGTTTCACTTCGGGCGACTCTACTGTCCCAAAGTGCAACAATTCTTAACCAGACTTTTGGCATAATAGAATCCGGTCAAATGTAGACTTGGTAAGCGTCAAAGGGTGT
>JAEOSK010000075.1 GCA_016840405.1 Candidatus Hermodarchaeum yapensis | reverse complement strand
AAGTGGCGTCTATAATCAATATCAAGCTACTTGGAAGTTTGGCTGTCTTGGTTCTGAGACCGTTTCCGGAACAATTAATTTGGCTGGGGATATAGTTTATCAAGAATCTTCCGAATATCCCTCAACCGAGCTTTATGTTTTGCAAAGCTCTATCGAAGGAACAACCTTCGGGCATTATGCAGGACCTTTGAGCACAGTTCTCACTCATTTGAGTGTGGCAGATGTAAGTAATCCCTATTATGGCCAAGGATTTTCCATAATCTCTTATATCTCGGAATCTGGTTCGGGAGAAGGCTTTACTTACGATAAACTTGTCTCTCTTGGCAGGGTAGAATTGAAGGGTCTTTTTAATAACCCTCTATTGGGTATCGTTTCTGCCACTTTGGATGAAAGCAGAACCCCAAGAACTTTATTTATAGCAATCGAAAGAATTGATCTTGGTTTGCCGCCAGCGGCAGATTTGAAGGTAACAACATGGGGGCCTAGAAGGGCCAGTCCTGGCCAGACATTGTCCTATATTACTGAACTCAGAAACGATGGCTTGAAGACGGCGGAAAACGTTACACTGGTGGATTTCGTTCCACTCCTCACATATTTCAGGTCTTCTTCTCTCCCAGAGACATATGACGATGTTCTTCACACAGCAAGATGGGATTTCGAAAGCATTCCTGCTAAAACTACATGGTATTTAAGTCTTCAAGTAGAAATCTTCTGGGTCTTGCCTCCCCATATATGGCTGGTTCACTCCACAGGTATCTATCAAAAAGAGGAGGCTGATAGTTTTCTTCAACATGATTCACGCCCACTAAGTGAAAATGAGGAAATCGTCCTGACAGTGATAGAAACGGCAGCAACAGTCGGCGTGCCTCTGATTGGAGAAGTTTACACCATTACGGAATGGTTAGCACTGCACCCGTTGGACATTCTTATCGTGTGGTGCGATTCCAGAAGATTGGCGGCTGAACTCGCGTACCGATTTGATGAGGCTTATTATTGGAGAGAGATTATACATTTATTACAGCATATTCAGAACGATCCATCCTATTTAACAAATCAAGGTAAGACCTTCGAGCAGGCAGTGCATGAAATAGCAGAAAAGTGGGGTTATACACCCGCTAGGGGGACTACCGAAATTACTACCGCCCATGACCCCAACATCAAGTATGGTCCTGAAGGCAATGTCCAGCCAGGTCAGAAATTGGATTACAGAGTTCAATATGAAAATGAAGGAGAAGGAATTGCTTTCGGAGTTTACTTCACTGATGTCTTAGATGAAGACTTGGATGGCTCAACATTAACATTCGGGCCGGTGATTGATGTGGAAACCGGTGTTCAAATTGCTCCTCCTGGAACTTATAATCCCCAAACAAGAACCATCACCTGGTTTGTTGGTGAGGTTGGACCGGGGCAAGGAGGGTATACTGAATTTTCTGTTAATATCAGGAGTGATGCCCCGAAAGGAACAGATGTTATTAACTATGCGACGGTCTATTTCCCAAGTGTACCGGAGGTCACGAAAACAAATGCCGTGGTCTCTATTATTCCAATAAATGAACCGCCCATAGCCGATGCGGGTCCTGACCAAACTGGTGAATGTACATCTCCAGAGGGCGCTCAAATTACTTTAGATGGAACTGGTTCCAGCGACCCCGACAACGACCTGCTGACCTTTACCTGGCGTGAGAACGGCAACATCATCGCTGGTCCCACAACCGATTCAATTTCGACTGTCACGCTCGCACTCGGCACCCACACAATCGAAGTCACAGTCGATGACGGGAAGGGAGAGACAGACACGGATGAGGTTGTAATCAATGTGGTAGGTGCAATTTGCGGTGATGTTACTCGTGACAATGGAAATCCGGTTGCAAATGTGACTGTTAAAGTCATAGACTCTGAAAATAACCAGGTGGGTGATCCGATCGTCACAGGCTCAGATGGGACCTTCTATTTCGACAGCCTGCTTATTGGGACCTATTCGATCATGATAGTGACTCCACTTGGATACTCAGTATCGCCAGGTGAAACACAAACCGGAATTGAGATAACAGATTGTCCTTGTACCGAAGTGAACTTTGTGTTGACGCCGATCATTACTTCAAACGATTGTCGGACTATTGGATACTGGAAACATCAATTTGATGTCTACCTTTCTGGCCGGGGCAACGCTCAAGAAAGCTCCACCGAGCTTGAAGATTATCTTGACCTGGTTCATTTACATTTCGATGTCCTTGGGATTTATATAGATTTGGAAAATTTTGATTTTGTGGACGCTAAAAATGTTTTGACTGTAAGCGGTGGGCAATCGATGGAGGACCGCGCTAAACAGCAACTTTTTGCCACCTTGTTGAATTTTGCCTCCGACAGAATTGGCAATGAGATAGTTATTTCTGAGGATGCCCGCGTGGCTGCAGAGGTGATCACTTATGTCGCATCTCTAGTAAAGGACGGTGATCCAGCAAATGATGAATTGGCAAAGACCATCTGCGATTTGATCAACAACGGTGAGATGGTTGAAGCGGGTATCATACCAGAGTCGCCTATAAGATACAAAGCCACCGAGGGTGTTGGAATTCCAATGAAATATACCTTGAATCAGAACTATCCTAATCCTTTCAATCCGATATGTAGGATTGAATATGCTCTTCCAGTTCACTGTCACGTAATGCTTAACGTCTATAATATTCTTGGTCAAAAAGTGAGGCTGCTGGTAGATGAGTATCAGGGCGTAGGTTATAAGGCGGTTAGTTGGGATGGAAAAGACGATCAAGGCCGAGAGGTGACCAGCGGAATATACTTCTACAGGATCAAAGCCGGAGACTTTACTGAGGCAAAGAAGATGTTACTGCTCAAATAAAAGATTCCAGCCTGGCAAGAAGCAACAAGGGCAGGCGCTCTCGCCTGCCCTTGCTGTTTTAGCTCGAATTCCATACGTCCCCAACGAGATTTGAACTCGTGTCGCCGCCGTGAAAGGGCGGTGTCCTAGGCCAGGCTAGACGATAGGGACGAGGACTTCAGTCATTA
>JAEOSK010000055.1 GCA_016840405.1 Candidatus Hermodarchaeum yapensis | reverse complement strand
CGAGAAATCGATAAATTCCGAAGTGAATTCAACCAATACGAGATTACACACAGCGTGTTGGTCAACGTTGAAGCTTCCAAACTCGGTAAATGTGAATTCAATCTTTCCTATTTTGTTCACAATGCAAGCTGGGCACCCACCTACGATTTCATCCTCTCCGAAGACTCGACTGAGGTTACAACCTATACAATTGTGCATAACAACACGCAAGAAGACTGGGATAGGGTGAATCTTACAGTTTCCACGGCTTCCCGACGGCCAGCAACTATCACCGAACCCTCACCCTACTTCATCCGAATCTACACTCCACCTCCACGACGACCATCTATGAAGATGGCTCGCAAAGAAGCAAGAGTCGCGGCACCCTCGGCAGGGGCTGTAGCAGATGAGGTTTATGAAGCTGAAGAACTCCTAGCTGAAGAACCACTTCCCGATATGCAACCAGCGCCAGTCGTTGCCACTACAATGGAAGTTGGCGGCGTCTACGTCTTTGTATTACCTAACCCAGTAAAGGTTCTGGCAGATGGTGAACCACATGCGTTTCGAACCAGTCATACCAAATTAATTGCAGATAGGAAGTTCTTCTGGAACGCTGTAGATTTCGCTGAAGCTGTTGAAGTAACAATTGTTGAGAACGGTGACACCGTAATACTTCCTGGCAAGGCACGAATCTATAGTCAGGACGAATATCTCGGGGAAACGTATCTCGAACTCATTGCACCCAACGAAAAAGTGGATGTAGGTATGCGGTTCTCCTACGATCTCAAAGTGGAGAAGAAACTCGTCGCAAAAAGTACCGAAAAGAAAGGACTCATGAAAGGCAATGTCGCCCGAGACTACAAGTATGAGCTCACTATCACAAATTTCCGAAAGAAAATGAGCTCCATCCAAGTAATGGACCGAATTCCCCACAGTGATTCAGAAATCATCAAAGTGGAGGACCGAAAATTCAGACCTGAGCCAACAAAGGACGAACTTGGAGTTCTCACTTGGGAACTTGAAATTCCTGCTGAAGGAGAAACCAAAATCACATACTCATTCCAAGTGGAATATCCTCGCGGGCAAATAGTCAATCCTCCATTACCCTAAACGTGCCGGCAAAGTTGGGTCAGCGGAGTTTCCAAAAATGCCACCTGCAGACAAATCAGTGAAACAAGGGGATTCATTGAAGACTGGCCAACGAACTGAACAGTATGTCCTTCGACCAAAGTTTCATCCCGGTGGGTGGAAGCTACTGATACAGAAAACCTCTGGACAAACTCTACTCCAAATTACACGTCGTTCCACTACTCCTCCTCGTTACCTTGCAAAGTCTATTCCACCCTTCGAAATCAAACCCTTTTTCATTAAGGCTATCACCGTTGGAGAAGTACAACGTTATTCGTTAATCGCGAATGGACACGAAGTTCTATCAATTCGTCAGGCTGCTTCTCCTCAAGTGGTTCTTCTTCGAGATGCACAGCGACAGGTTGTCGCACGATTTATGCCGATTTCACCAAAAATAATTCTTCTTCGTACAGACGCCACTTCAGTAGGGCGGATTCGGTTTAAAGATACGCCTGGTGCATTCGGATTCATTGCTTTCTGCAATACTGTTGCTGAACTTCGATGGCTTCAAGGGGTCTTACTCTACGTGATTGCCCAATTGGAGGAAAAGATAACTACCCCGCCCATTAAAAGGCCAGAATTAGAAGAAAGTAATGCAGAACCCGAAGCTGAAGCTCCTTAACCTTTTAGAAGTCTAACATACACAGGTTCCATTAGAAGCTGCCCTTCATCATCAGAGGATGTGTATTTGCTCATTGCAAATTGAAGTCTTAGGAAGTTCCTCATTTTTGCCGACCATAAAGGGAAGCTGGTCTAGCTTTTTCATCAATCTCGGCAACGGTGATCGCATCCTCATTGACGCAGGAACACGGCGCATCCTGGGATTTCGAAAAGATATCCTTGACGTGAGTCACATCTTCATCACTCATCGTCATACCGACCACATAATGTTTCTAGGAGCCCTTTTAGAGCGAATGAAACGAAACAAACGAAAAAAACCACTAACGATTTTTTGCCCCGTGAATGCCTTTTACCATATTCAAATGTTCATCCGGTTCTTCAATCCACGAGGAGTTCCCGGATTTGTAGATTTTGAAACCTATACTCCTAATGACCCCGAATATCTTATTTCTTTTCCGAAATCGAACACCGAGATGTGGGCCGCTGCCGCTTGTCACACTACTATGGCCGCAGGTTACGGAATAATTCAGGGAAAGAAAAAAGTCGTAATCGTACCAGACACTCGCCCCAACTGCAAGACCCTCTTAGCGCTAGCAAAAGGTGCAAGGGCACTCTTCCATGACTGCACCTTTCCTACGGCCGTTCACACCTTTGCCTTTAGTAAAGGACATTCAAGCCCCGAAGGTGCAGGTGTAGATGCAGCCAAAGCAGGTGTTCAAACCTTAGTGTTGATTCACACGAGTCGTGTTCGCGCGCGTGATCAACAAACCCTCATTGACGGAGCCGCTCGACACTTTAATGGTGAAATTCGCGTCGCTGCTGATAATACCACATTCACTTTTTAATGAAGCATACAAAGAGAAGGGTTTGATGAATGCGTCTAATCCTGAAGATAAAGTGCCACTTGTTGCTTGTTTGGGTGAAGTGTTAATTGATTTCATTTCAGAAGAAAAGGGTTCTCTCGACTCAGTAGCCTCATTTCGAAAGCATTCTGGGGGTGCCCCTGCCAACGTTGCAGTTGGAATTAGTCGGTTAGGCGTGACATGTGGGTTTATCGGAAAGGTAGGTTCAGACACATTTGGAGAATTCCTAAAAACCTCATTGAAAGAGAATGGCATCAACATTGAGGGTATTGTGGAAACAAAGGAAGCACCAACAGCACTCGCTTTTGTAAGCCGATCAATAACTGGTGAGCGTCATTTTATTTTCTACCGTGACCCCTGCGCAGATGTTCTTCTTACCGAAGACGATTTACCTAAAGATTGGCTTCGCAAAATCAAATACCTACATGTAGGTGGTGTAAGTCTAACTCGAAATCCGAGTCGACAGACAACCCTTCGCGCAATAGAAATCGCACGGAAAAACGGAGCGGTCATTACTTTTGATCCAAACCTCCGGCTAGATCTCTGGTCAGGGGGGCTTCATGAGTGTCGAAAAATCTTGCATATCGTGTTGGCTAGAACTGATATTTTCCTGCCGTCACAACACGAGCTTCTGTTAATCATGGATACAGAGCAAATAGATGATGCCTTTTCCCGTGCACATAAGCTGGGACCACACACAATTTGTCTCAAATGTGGAGCTGATGGCAGCCGAATTTCTACCAAGACAGCCAAGGGGAAATATGACCAATTTTCCCAAAAAGCGTTGGATGTGAATGTTGTGGATACGACCGGAGCAGGGGATGGGTTCAATGCTGGATTAATTGTGGGGCTGGTAAAAGGGATGAACATTCGAGAAGCGGTTAGGCAAGGAACAGCAGTTGCTTCTCTTGTAATTACAAAAATTGGTGCCATGACAGCCTTGCCAACTGAACAGGAGCTCTCGAAATTTCTTATGAAAATGAAGGCGGATTAAGCGACACAGAAACGGTAAACTTGGTGTTTCCCGGCTGTTTCCGATTTTCGTTTGATGAGAATGACATCTCCAGGACGAGCCCCAATGGCTTTTGCCGCGGGATCTCCTGCTTTGATTTTTGGAAACTGCTCACGTGAGATTCCGTATTCTTTCTCGAGTTCAAGAATCTCTTTTTCTTCAACGATGTCATGTTCGGGGACAAGATCATGCATGAAAAGATCTATGGAAAGGAACCGGCGGTGTAGTAATTCCACGTCCATTTCCTTGGCTTCGCGCCTGGCAGCATAGGTGTAACGTTCACCACCAATGAGAATTGCATGGCTAAATTCGCCATTATCCCGCTCCTTGATTGTATTCCGAAGAATTTCGACACCCACGGTCGGTGTATCAAGAATAATTCGTATTAAGAGGGTTTGTTTAGGCTTTTTCTCAACAGATTTGGCATGAATGTCGACAATCCCCTCTTTTTCTCCTTCGATTTTCTTAGATATCTCAAACCCGCGGCGTTTGATGAGCCGGTTAACAAAATAATGTTGTTTTTCTGTTAAACTCACGAGTTTCACCATTCTTTAATCGAGAAATCTTCTTCTTATCCGCACTCGAGCCGCGACAGTGCTAAAAATCTCTTATAAACGTTTGTATCATCTGTGTTTCGGCGAACTTATTGTGGTGGTTGAAGAAGCAATTTACGAATTCCTTCTGGGTCAACAAGCTTGGTAATAACCTCTTTTTCACGCGTTGTAGGAGATGCAGTTGTTGTGATTTTTCGAGGAATTTTGAACGGGAATCCTGTTTGATCCTTGATTAGTTCAATACTCGAACCTGGATGTATTGATGCTAGTTGGATACTTTCCTCCTGTCGGTTGAATTTGAAGACACACAGATTGGTGATGATAGTATCAGGTCCTCCGTTTCGGGTTCCTTTAGCTTCTGGAATCCAGCCTGGGCTAGTGACAAACGGGACTTGGACAACCAGATTTTTCACACTATGATTTGGGCGCCAAGCGATAATTCTTTGAAAACTTCGAATCATTATCGGACCACCTGCTCCACCAGGCAATCGTACTTTTGGACGGTTGTAATCTTTCCCAATAATGCTCATGTTAAGGTTGCCATACTGGTCAATTTGTGTACCACCAAGAAATGCTACATTCATCCGACCCGTGTTGGCTAGGTCAAAGATTTCTGGAAAAGTAATGGCGTTTTCACAGTTGTCAAAGAGATGGGGATTTCCAGTTGAGAAGGGTAGTTTTTCAGGATGCGGATTTATTGTTCCCAGTATGGTGAAGTATAACAAGTTGGGGGCATGAGTGGCTTTGGCAAGGAACACTGCCATCATTTGGATGGGGCTAGCAACTCCTGTGAATACACGATCGCCATCCTGAAGTTGACGAGCTAGAGTTGTGAGTATCAGTTCATCATATGTGAAATCAGTGGAAAAGTCTGTCATTTGGTCTCCTCCTTCGTCTTTTGGGTTGGTGCTTTCTTCACCCAGGAAGGTGGGAGACCCACTTTCTCAATGAATTCTTCATGATTACTGCAACTGAGGATGTATTCCTCCAGATACCGATCAAACCCTTCCTTAGTTTTTGCTGCATCTTGATATAACTCAATGTGACTTGCATCAATCTCATAGCGATGGTTCAAAGCCGTTGGGGCTGCACCGTACGGTGTGTGTGCGACAGCATCAACAAGGAAGTGGGGGATAGTAATCTGATTTGGTTGCATTGAACCTTCTTCTACAAGCTCTTCAACCGTAACCAAGACGCGATTGCAGGCTTGCGCTGTCGTCAAGGTGAAACTAGACCAAGGCTCATCGAGAACGACGTTACCCCGTTGATCTGCTGAATGCGCATGAAGGATGAGGGCATCCGGTCGTAATGCGGGAACCGTGATTACTGTTTCTTTAGGGTTGTAAGGGGATGACATGACTTGGTAGTCTTCTCGAATGGTTAGCAGATCTGATCCGCGAAAATCAGGAAGGGGAATAAATGGGATTCCAAAGGCTCCCGCACGTAATCCCATACAAATGGCATAACCCATGCTCTCTTTAATTTGCACAGTTCCGTTCTCTGCAGCAGACCGGAATCTCCGCATTGAAGCAAAGCCTTTCTCCGTCATGAAGCCAAGGAAATAGAACTCAATTTCAGCTACCATGCCGGCACCAATAAGCTGATCCACAGCTAAACCATTCGGCGCGCTCACTATTCGCAATCCTGTTCTCTTTGCACGAATAATTTCATGAACTGTGGCCATAGGCAGACGATTGACGAGTAGCCCCTCCAAATATATCTGACACTTATCTGGAATGAACTGTTGAACCATCTGCTTCAAAGACATAATCTTCTGGGAATCAACCAAAGCTAATCCAACCTCAAATTACTCTAGAGTAACCGTATGAGAGGATTGGTGTGTTAAGTTATTTCTTTTCTCCCGGTGATGATATGCGAATCAATCCTTTCCTAATCACCCAGAGTAACGGAATAAGAATGGCAGGAATAAGAATCAGAAATTGAACCTGAAATGTGTAAACGGGGAATCCTCCTGGAAAATAAAACAACGGATCTGGATGGAAGATGTTATACATCCCCAGGATATTCGCCACCAGAGATGGGACCGCAACGCTCACAGTAATAGCTGTTAATATTACAATCACGCGGTTCAGCCGGTTCGCTAAAAGAATCGAATGAAGGGAAACTAGGTCTGTGAGGTTCCGTGCATTGAGTTCCAAAGTTTGTTGTTGTCGCTCTAACTCAGAGAGGGTTGTGCTGAGGAGTGTTGATAACTCATCTGTAATATGTAAATGGCGAGGAACATGTTGAAGCATCATGTCTACGAAATGCCGTTGTACCGTTAAATGTTGATATAATTCGTTTTGAGCACGCCGTAACCGTTGTATTTCTTTAAGCAGAGTATTGATGTCAACGCTAGCGTACAGTTCCTCCAATTCCATCGTGGCTTGAACAATGCTGTTTATTATGGTGAGATTGCGTTCGATGATTTCTTGGATGATTCGAACTGCTACGTAAGAAGGTGTCACTTGTTGCTCCATTGAGACAAGATTTCGAATGGTGTCTTCCACTTCACCGATTGCATCGGGTGGGATATTTTTTCCGATGGTCGCTACCATTCGTTCGCCAAGGAGCACTAATGCAGTTTCGACATCTTGAACTGGTTGTGCAACCATTACGGGGAAGTGAAACGCGGAAAATTCATAGAATCGGTGGTATCTCCCTCTGTTAGATTGTTCAAAGACGCGTGTCAGGCTTTTTGCATCAACCGAGAGATACAAACCGAGAAGGCTTTCCTCTTCTGGTGTAGGTTCAACTGTGCTAATCCAAATAAAATCGAGGTCACGCCAAATTTTCTGAAATTCCTCGTTACGGGCTAGCTTACGAAATTCTCCATCTTTGATATAGTACACCTGAATCATCAGTCTCGCACTTCCCTTTCATAGTTTGGAGGAAATGATTCGTGTACTGATAGGGGTTGCTGATTTTAAAAAGTTGAATAAACGCCTTGAGATGTTACTTCCGACGTGCGAGGGTGACTTTTTCTTCCTTTAGATCAAGCAATCTAGCGCGAACTAATTCTTGAACACGACGGCGTGCTTCAAAGATGCCGACTCCAAGTATTTTACTCAGCTCTTCAAGGGTTCGTTGCCCAGTTTCACGTACTAGCATGTAGATTCGGTATTTCGGATCCTTTTCAAGAGCTTTCTTTAACTTCTCTAACTCGACTTCCAAATCGGTGACTCGCCGACGGAGGACTGTGGTGTCTTGCACAGCTTCTCGTTGTACGATACCTACAGTGCGAAGCTGATCGGCTTCTTCTTGGGCATCATGTGCAGTGTCCTTTTTGACGAGTATGTCCTTTTGAAGGGCGACAAGCTCCTCATCTCGTTTCCTGATGACCTTCTGCTGCTTCTCAAGTCGTTCTCCCATTGCTTCAAGCTGAGAAAGCATATGTTCTTCTCGCTCTTTCGCTGTTTTTTCCAGTTGCTTTAGCTTCTTGTCCAGGTCAGAAACTTGCTTTTCAGAGTCAGATAGCGTGGTTTTTAATTCGTCAATTTTATTTGTCTTCTTTTTCGCAGTCTCTTTCGCCTGCTGTAATTCTTCAGTTAATTCTGTATTCTTTTCAGTAAGCTCATCCTTCTTACTTTCGATCTCTTCAACCTGCTTAACGAGTTTATCTACTTCGCGAGTCAAGTTTTTATTCTCTTTTTTTACCTCAGCTATTTGCTCGTTCAACTCAGAAATTTGTGCACTGAGCTCAGCTGTTTCGTCAACTTCCACAATTTCAGGAGGTTCTGCTGGCTCATCGGGTTCTGTGGAAATCTCTGTGTGTTCTTCGGGTTCTGCTGGGGCTTCCTCGTTATCTTCTGTGTCTTCAATTGTTTCTGGTGTCTCTGGCTCTTCGGGTTCTTCTGGCTCTTCGACTTCTTCGGGTTCTTCTAGGTCTTCGACTTCTTCGGGTTCTTCTAGGTCTTCGACTTCTTCGGGTTCTTCTAGGTCTTCGGGTTCTATTGGTGGTTCTTCTGGCTTTAGAGTGGTTTCTACAGGCTCTCCTGGCTCTATCTTGTCATTATTGTATTTTCGGTAGCGCCATTTTTTTTCAGGGTCTGATTTATCCTCAGGCATCTCATTTGGCATGGAGCATTCCCCATTGGAACACTAGACTATCAAAAAGAATACGCAAAAAGCTTGTGGCGCAACCCGTTTTACGCTAAAAATTTTCGCTAAACCCAAAATACAAACAAGGATAATGAATCAACTCAGTTCTCAAAGACATATTGAACCGATTCAAACTGTTGAACAAGAGAGTGAACAGCCTGTTTGACCTTCTCTGGCTTCTCTTCTTCTTTAAGCACCTGCGTGATTAATCTTGCAATCTCTTGCATTTCACCCTGTTTCATTCCCCGTCTGGTAACCTCTTGAGCTCCTAACCGCACACCTGCATCTACAATAATGTCCGCTTTTTCTAGCTGATCACGCATTTGAATTCCTTCCTCAAAGCTGGCTGTTTTTAGCAGAACTTGGTGAGAAGAAGTGAAACCCCATTTATCACCAGTAACCGAAATACCATTCTTGTGCAGAACCTGAGCTAACTCTTTCGCATTAGTGAGGACTTGTTTTGCATAATCCTCTCCAAAAGCGAGCAACTCTGCTAAAGAGAGGGCTAGCGCTGCCACACGATTCAAATGGTAATTATCAACTAAAACTGGATTCGGTCGCAGCGTCAAATCAATTTGTTCTGCCACTTCCATATCATCTTTTACAAGCACAATGCCACCTTGTGGTCCAAAGAAAGTCTTGTGTGTGCTTCCCAGAAGGATTTGAGCCCCCTCCTTGAAGGGGTTCTGAAATTGTTTACCCGCAATGAGACCTAAAACATGGGATCCATCAAAAACCAGTACAGCCCCAGCATCCTGTGCAGTTTTAGCTAATTCCTTCACTGGGTGAGGCTGCAAGAAAATGCTGGCTCCAAGAATAACTAACTTTGGACTAGCGTTTTCGATAAGCTCACGTGTTTTGGCTACATCCATTGTGTACTGATCCACTTGGTAGGGGATGTAATGGACATCGAGGGGAAACCGCGCCTGGAGATTTAAAGGGTAGCCACCATTTTTGAAATGCGAAATCAGGATAGGGTCATTTGGTTGGCATAAACCCATAATCACTGACATCAACGAGAGGTGCCCAGAAAGTGGCCGAACATTCGCATATTTTGCATCAAAGAGCTGCTTCGCTGCTTCGACCGCAAATTTTTCGATTTGAATTGAGTATTTTTGTCCTCCGTACCAGGGCTCATCCCAAGCATACCGGTGACCGAAATCGGATCCCAACAGAGCTCGAACTTGTGGGCTAGTAAGATTTTCAGATGGAATCAAATTTAGGCACTTACTTCGCCAATGCTCATGGGTTCTCACAGTCGCTGTAATTTTGTTGAAAAATTCAGCACACATCTACGTTCAACCTCCTGATACATCAAGAAAACGGGTAACTAGAACTTTAGAATGTATGTGGTTGAAATAATTGGTTATTCTCCCTGTTTGCTAAGGGAATTATTAAAAAAATAACAATGGGCTGACATTAACTCTTGGAGCTCTTAAGGTTCTCAAGAACCACTTATCTTCTTCTCTACCTCTCCTTAAACTACCCCGTCTGTTATTTTTATAGAAACTGCGGGCAACGACAAAACTTGAAAGTGTATCAGAAAACTTTGCTATGTAGCTTGTATAAAAATTAATGAGCCCAATGGATTCGCCCTCAGCACTACAACGTCCCTTTAACACTCAGGAGGAAGCGCCACGCACCTTACAGAACGAATACAACTTCGGGCATCCGCACCTCTTTCATGGCTCTGCCACCAAGCTAAAAATCTCTACAATCTAGCGAATTATCATGTCCGACAAAAGTTCATCAACAAAGGACACTGGATGCGATACAGAGATTTATACATCCTCCTGAAAAATACCGTAGCATACAAGAACCTTCCCGCACAAACGGCCCAACAGGTACTCCGACTTCTTGATCAGAACTGGAAAGCTTTTTTCAAAGCCTTCAAGGATTGGCGTTCGCATCCTTGTAAGTATCTTGGACGTCCTCAGCTACCACGATACAAACCGAAAAATGGCGAATCCATTGTGATCTTCACTAACCAGCAATGCCATATTAGAAATCAATTCATTGTGTTTCCGAAAAAAACCCAATTGCTACCAATCAAGACCCGAATCACTGGAAGGTTCTGTCAAATCAGACTCTTACCATGGGGTAATCATTACATCCTGGAAATTATATATGAGAAGATCTCTGTTGACCATAAACTGAATCCACGTCGAGTAATTAGTATTGATTTGGGGTTGAACAATCTCGTAACTGTTGTAAACAACGCAGGGCTTGCGCCCTGGCGCGTTAAAGGCGGGTGCGTCAAATCCATCAATCAGTACTATAACAGGATAAGAGCAAAACTTCATTCCCTTCTGGATAAACGAGGTCTCGTGCGCTCTACAAGGCGACTTCAAAGGCTACTTCGAAAACGAAGAAACAAGATTACCGATGTCTTTCATAAAGTGTCACGTCAGCTCATTGAATATTGCTTGACCAATGATTTTGGACGCATCGTGATTGGGTATAACGAAACCTGGAAACAATGTATCGGATTGGGTCAGCGAACTAATCAAAATTTCGTGAATGTACCTTTCTTAAGGCTTGTACGGCAAATACAATATAAAGCCGCCTTGGTAGGAATCGAGGTGATGTCGGTGGAAGAAAATTTCACCTCCAAGGTGAGCTTCCTTGATGACGAACCAATTAGACATCACCAGACTTATCGAGGTCAGCGAGTAACACGAGGACTGTTTCAGTCATCTACAGGACGCATCCTGAACGCGGATGTAAACGGTGCCTATAATATCGGGCGAAAAGCAGTCCCGAAAGCATTCACAGCGGACGGGATAGAGGGTGTGGGGTTACACCCATATTCTGTAACTATTTGACGTAAATAAGTCACAGAATTCAATGAAAACCGCGGAAATTCACTGTCTTCGATAACCTGTGGTTGAACAAGCTTTTTCTACTCAAAGGCAAGATGGCACCCTCTCACAACAAAAAAGGCGATGATTCATGCCTGACGACCAACCAACTCTAATAGAGCCTTTGGACCAGCAACGTGTCCGTGTAGCCTCGCTCTGGTCGTCATGGCAAATTGGCGCCAATCTGCTCTGGGCCTACACAGGTGCACTTGCTGTTGATTTGGGTGCAACAGGCGTTCAACAGAGCATGGTTACAGGTGTTCAAACACTTGGAAACTCATCAATGCAGTGGG